>NZ_BFAG01000008.1 GCF_002897375.1 Deinococcus aerius
CCCCGGCCAACCCCCGGCCTCCTCCGGCCAGGGCTTCCTCTCCAACCTCCCCTGGCTGAACCCGGCGAACGCCTGGGGGCCGATTGAAAAGGACCGCAGCGTGGGCGGCAAGGTGCTGGGGGACGGCCGGGTCCTGACCATCGGCGGCCAGACCTTCGCCAAGGGGCTGGGCATGCACGCGGGCGCCAGCGTGGGTTACAGCCTGGCGGGGCGCTGCTCGACCTTCTCGGCGAGCGTCGGCGTGGACGACGAGGTGGGAAGCGGGGGCAGCGTGGTCTTCCAGGTGTTCGGGGACGGCAGGCTGCTGGCCGAAAGCCCGGTACGGCGCGGCACAGACGGGCCGATGCCGCTGACGGCAAGTCTGTCGGGGGTGAACGAGCTGAGGCTGGTGGCGACGGACGCGGGGGACGGAATCGAGTCCGACCACGCGGACTGGGGCGGCCTTTCGCTCACCTGCACCGCCGGACCCACCCCGCCCGCTGTGCCCGCGGGCTTCACGGCGAGCGGCCAGGGCACAGGCGTCACGCTGAACTGGGACGACATGTTGGGCGCAGGGCTGGGCGGCTACCGCCTGGAGCGCGCCCCCACGCCCGACGGTCCCTTCCTGCCCGTGACCCCGGACGTGATCGGGGCCTCGGACTTCGAGGACACCTTTGCCCCGGCGGGCGAGACCTCGTACTACCGGGTGTTCACCCTCGATCCGGGCGGCGACGTCTCGGGGTTCGCTTCAGCCAGCGCCACCCGCCCCGCCGCGCCCACCGCGAGCAGCCTGGTGTACTCCCCCATGGCCGACCAGCCGTATGGCGTGTCCGAGGCGCAGGGCCGGGCCGTGAACGGCAAACTCTATTCCTTCGGCGGGTTCGACAGCCTCAAGGGCTGCTGCACCCCGACGGACCGCGCCTACGTCTACGAACCCGCCGTCAACCTTTGGAGGCGCCTGCCCAACATGCCGGGCCGGGGCGTGACCCACGCGGGGATGACCACCGACGGGAAGAGCATCTACTACGCGGGTGGATATATCGCCAACTCCAGTTGGACAGCGCAGGTCTACGGCACGAAAGCCGTCTGGCGCTTCGACCTCGCCAGCGAGCAGTACACCCGCCTGCCCGACCTGCCAGTCGAGCGCGCCGCCGGGCAGCTCGAGTACCTGAACGGCAGGCTGCATTATTTCGGCGGCACCAACCTCGCGCGCACCCAGAACGTTGGGGACCACTACATTCTGGACCTGGCGAACGGGGCCAGCGCCTGGATCACCGCCGCGCCGCTGCCCAACCCCCGGCATCACATGGGCTCAGCCGTGCTGGGCGGCAAGATCTACGCCATCGGCGGCCAGCACGGGCACGACGAGCGGCTGGTGACCCAGGCGACGGTGAACGCCTACGACCCGGCAACCGACACCTGGGCCACCCTGCGGGACTTGCCGTCGGCCCGCAGCCACATCTCCAGCTCGACCTTCGTGCTGGGCGGGCGCATTGTGGTGGCGGGGGGCGAACGCTCGCACCTGCAAAACATCTCGGCCGTCAACGCCTACGACCCGGCGACCGACACCTGGTCGGCGCTGACCTCGCTGCCGGGCGCGCGGGCCTCGGGCGTCGCCGCGCCCCTCGGCAACGGCTTCGTGTACTCCGCGGGCAACTGGGCCCGCTCTGGCTGGCGGGTCGTCCCCGCCACACCCTAGAGGACCACCGCAGGGCGGAGCCCCGGGGAGCGAGCGCCACACTCCCCGGAATTCTGCTGGCTCAGGAGGCGTGTTACCGGCTCGGCGCCCGCGCTCGGGTGTGCCCCGAGCAAGGGTGGAGCCGGGCGACGAGGTTCTGGGTCATGCTGCCGCTCGCAGGTCTGGGGACAGCCAACAAAGGGCCAAGTACCCCACAAACCCAGCCCTGCCGTGCCTGATACGGATTCCGGCCCAGCAGTAATGCAAGAACGGTGAAACCCGACCGAAGGGAGGAGGAACAATTCCGGACTCCCAAATGAAGTGAGCCCTCGGCGCTTTTCCGAAGGCTCACGGCGGGGGCCGGAACTGGTAGGACCTCTGCCGGTAGACGGCGACAGGAACGTGCGACTCTTCTAACCCGCCTCGACCCGCGCGCTTGCGGTCGGGGCGGCCTTCCCAAGCGCCAGCCGGATGGTCCGGTCGTAGCTCTCGGCGATCTGCGGCCAGGAGAAGCGCGCCCGCGCCGCCGCCTCACCCGCGCTCGCCAATCGGGCACGCAGGGCCGGGTCCCACACCACGCGGCCCAGCGCGGCGGTCAGCGCCTCGACATCGCCGGGCTCGACCAGCAGCCCTGTCACCTCGTCTTCGACGATCTCGGGAATGCCGCCCGTCCGTGACGCCACCAGGCAATTGCCATGCGCCATGCCCTCCACGATGACCATGCCGAAGGGCTCCGCCCACACCGAGGGGCAGACCAGCACATCCGAGGCGTGCAGGTGCGCCTCTACCACCGCCGAGGGCTGATAGCCGTGCCAGACGATGTCCTCCCGCCCAGCACTCCGCGCCCGCAACTCCTCCCAGTACGGGGAGGGCTCGTTGGAGAAGGTCGCTCCGCCGATCAGGTGGAGTTCGGCAGGGGCGCCCTCGGCGGTCAGCCGCTCGAACGCCTCCAGCAGGACATGCACGCCCTTTTCCGGGACCATCCGTCCGACGTAGGTGAGGACGACCCGGGGCCCGGACGAGCGGCGGGGCTCAGTTCGGCTGGGCAACACGGTGCCGTTGTAGACCACCTCGACGTCACCTGTCACCTGCGTGCGCACGGTGTCGCGCAGGTGGGCGCTGCAGGTGATAATCAGGTCCGCGCAGGCGGCGACGCGGCGGAGGACCGCCGCGGACCACCCGGCCAGATGGTCGTTTTGCAGGTGCAGCACCAGCAGGGGTCGGCGGCGTTTCAGCCGGGAAAGAATGCGCAGCCCGAGGAGGTAGGTGGGCCGGTTGTGGACCTGAATGACGTCGACGTCACGCCAGGGGAGGCGGGCCAGATTGAACGCGACCACCAGCGGCCCGGCCACCAGCAGGCCCAGCCTGCTTTTGCGCCCCCCCGCCCGCCAGACGCGGGTGAGCAGCCTGTGCCCCACGAAGTAGCGAGCCCCCTCGCCGGGCTGAAACCCCCGCCCCTGCAACACCACGTGCCGGGTGCCCGAGAGGGGGACGACTTCCGCGACCCAGCGCCCGATGGCGCCGCGACCGTCGGGCTGAAGAGTTTCGCCCTCGGGGAGGACATGGAGTGTCAGCATAAACTCACCCGCTTCATCGGAGTCAGGAACGTGGGAGGGGTGACTGGGGAGCCCCGGACCATTCGGGAGCGGATAGCGCCGCCCTCAAGGTGGGCACCCATCAGAGCGAGCAGCCACAGCCCCACAGGACCGGTCAGGAGCAGGTGGGCCGGCTCCGGCACCACGACGAGGATTCGGGTGAGGCTCGGCGCGCTCCGGCCCCTCAACGGTTCTGCTTCAGGCCAACCACGATGTCCGCGTCCCGCAACTTGTCCTGCCAGCGTTCGTATTCCTGCCGCTCCATCTGAAGGGTGATCGGGCCGGGCAGGACCCGGTTGCCGGTGCAGCGGCTCTGCCCACTCGTGGTGGTCGCGCAGTCGGGAAGCCAGAGAGGATTTTGCGCCGTGGGGGACTTGAGGGGCCGCGCCCACCCTACCAGGTTGTCGCGCATCAGGTTGTTGTAGAACGTCCCGTGCTGCTTGTTGCCGGCGGTGTCCCACACGTACATTCCCACGTTCTGGGCGGCGATGGGGGTGCCGTTCGGCAGGTAACCGCTGGAGATGACCCGGTTCTCGAACACCTCGATGTTGTTGCCCGAGGCGATGGCAATGCCCTGGTTGGAGGTACTCACGATCTGGTTGCGGTAGGCGATGATATAGCCCCCCGCGCCCTCCTTGGTCTTCGAGCCGCCGTCGCCCATCATCAGGCCGCCCCCCGCGTACTTGTCTGTGCCCGGATGCACCGGGTACGCCCCCTGAATGTAGTTGTCGTGGATGGAGATGCGGCTCGACGCGGTGCCGCGGGAGCCATACATGTTGATGACCTCCTCGACGCGGCTCTTGCCCGGCTCGTTGATCACCTCGTTCCAGGCCACTTCGGCTCCCTGGATGTCCTTGATATCGTTGAACTGCACGAACTGTACAAGCTTGTACCCGGTACTCGAGAACTGGTCCTCGCCGTCACTGTACCGGCCGTCGATGTTCAGCGCCCGATTTCGCAGGACCTTGATCGTCTGCCCCCGTTCGGGGTCGCCCACGTACTTGCGGAAGTACATGCCGGACGTGCCGATCAGCTCGTTGTTCTCCACGACGGCGCTCTCGAACTCCTCCATGTTCAGGAAGCGCCCGGGGGCGCGTTTGGCGCTGGCCGGAAGGTTCGGATTCAGGGCGACGCCGCGGGTGTTGCGGATCGTGACGTTGGCCCGGTCGAACGCGCTGTGAATCAGGGTCCCCCGACCCTCGACGTTGGAGTACTCGATGATCACCGGTTCGCGGGTGGCGATATCGATGGCGGGCTTGTTGGGGTCGAGGCTGCGCCAGTTGCCGCGGTAGGTTCCGCCCTTGCGGATCGTGATTGGGCCGTCGTAGGTCAGGTCCGTGGGGGACTGCTGCGCGCTCGTTCCCAGCACCAGGGCCGCCACCAGTACCAGGCCGAGGCGCGAACTTGGGAAGGAGGTCGGGGTCATCTTCATGGGCTACAGTCTCCGTGGCTGGCCGTCTCAGAAGAGTAAATAAGACGTCTCGGCCTACTTACCAAAGTCCTTGACATAGGCGCGGCCCAGCAGGGCGTCGCGCAGCGCCTCGGCCGTCAGGGCCGCGGAGCGCCAGGTCAGGTTGCCGTTTTTCGCCAGAGCCCCGTAGCCGAAGAGCGCGAAGGTGCAGAACCGGACCATGAACCAGGGCAGGGATTTGCCGTAGCGCCGCCGGATCAGCAGCCCGTTGCGGATGTGGTAGTAGTGTTTTCTGGGGTTGTACTTCTCATGGGGAGCCTTGGCGAAGCTGCCATGGTGCCACATCCGGCTGGCCGGAACGAGACAGATCCGCAAGCCGTGAGCCCCCAGCCGCAGGGCATACTCAGAGTCGTCCCCCATGAAGAAGAAGTTGTCCACCGGGAGGCCCACCCGGCGCACCGCGTCCATGCGGATCAACGTCCCCACGAAGGAGAAGAGGTCGATGGGCGCGCATGGCCGGGCATAGGTCTCGGAACTTACCGGCGTCTCGCGCAGCCGGACCGGGTCGAAGTTGCGCCGCTGGTGGAGGTCAAAGCTGCCATCCCGCGCGAGTACGGCGCCGCACAGCGCCTCGGCGGCCCCATCCCACCGCAGCAGTTGCTCCAGTGCGTCGTCCTCGGCAAAGCAGTCGTCGTCCATCACCCACACGTAGCGGTAGTTGCCCTCCAGGGCCCGGCGCACCCCGTAGGCGAACCCGTACGCGCCGCCCAGGTTCTGCTCCAGCCGCAAGTAGGTCACGCGCTCGTGTGCCGGGATCACCTCGGATGTCCCGTCAGTGGAGGCGTTGTCGATCACGTAGATGCGCGCGAGCGGCTCCGTCTGCCGCAGCAGGCTGTCTAGGCACTTGACCAGCAACTCCTTGCGGTTGTAGGTCACGACGACGGCGGCGACGCCACTCGCGGGCTCACTTCCCTGGGCGGGTAGCGCGCTGGGGGCCAGCTCGGCCTGGGCCCGCCGCGAGGGCAAACTGGAGGAATCACTCATCATGAATATCCTTTCGCACCGGCTGCCTCCAATTCAGGCAGGCCAGCCGTTCAATTTTCGAGGGAAGTCGAGGCGGAGTCTTCCGGGCCGGGGGCCGAGCGAACCGTAACGCACAGCACGCTCCTGACCCCGGTTTCACCGGCCCGGGGGTAGATGCGCAGGCCGTAGCGGTAACCGGGCGCCTCCGCGCCCTGAAACTCCTGGCCCTGGAGAGCCGGGCCGGGCTTCCCGTCCCCGGCCACCCGCTCCTGCGGCCACAGGTCGGTCCCCGAGAACCCCAGTTCCCGGGCGAGGGCGCCGACGTTCGCCCGCAGCTCGGCGGGGCTCTGCTCGCTCACGAAGCTGTAGGTCTCCAGCAACCTCAGGGGAGTTGTCGTCTCCGCCGCAGCCGTCCCGGCCTCCCAGGCCGCCCGCTCCGTCTCGCATTCAGGCGTGGCCTGGAGCGTCACCGGCAGCGCCGTGGCGAGCCGGAACACGAAGTAGACGGTCCAGGCCTGAGCCGACGCGCCGCCGGGCAGTGCCAGGAGGAGCCACAGGGCCAACCACTTGCATCTCACCTTCACGTCTTCCTCCAGACTGGGGGTATGGCCCCCACTTTGCTGATCCCGCGCATCAGCGAACCGCCAGCCGGGTGGTGATGGGCCGCAGGAACTTGAGCGCGTAACGCCGCAGCTCGGTCTCCGGCCCGAGCAGCACCACCAGGCCCAGGAGAACCGCGCCCAGCAGCAGCTCCACGCCGAAGAGCGCGAACACCGAAACGCCTGCGGTCCGCAGCAGTTGGGCGACCAGGAAGAGGGGCGCCCCGACCATCACGCCGCAACCCGCTCCCACCGCGTAGGCCTTGAGGGTCTCGCGGTGGCCACCCCCCAGGATGCGCGAGGCGACGACCGCGTAGGCCGCGCTGTACAGCACTCCGGCCACCACGAGGACCCAGGCGAAGCCCTGCACGCCCCACCCCAGCCGGTACACCGTCCAGAAGGCGGCGGCCAGAAATACGAGCTGCACACTCTGCACGGCGATCTTGATGTTCAGCCGGGCCGTGGCCTCCGCCACGATGGCCGCGATGTTGCCGAGGACCGGAAAGGGCACGTACACCGCGAAAGCCTGGACCAGGGGGACGGCCGCCATGTAGCGGTCGCCCAGCAGCACCCGCACGATCTCCGGCGCGCACACGAAGAGGCCCGCCGCCAGGCTGAACATCACCGTGGACATCGCCAGCAGACCGGAGCTGTAGGCCCGCCGCAACTTCACGGGGTCATCCTGAAGGGCGGCGAAAGAGGCCCCCAGGACGCGCGTAAGCCCCCCAGCCAGCCGTGCGACCGGCATTCCGGCGATCACATAGGCGCGGTTGTACAGGCCCACGGCCGTCACGTCGAACAGCCGCGCCATTAAGAAGGTGGCGACGTTCCCGCTGAAGAACTCCAGCAGCCGCAGCGCCGACATGCGGGCGCCGTAGCTGTACAGGTCGCGGTAGGGGGCCCAGCGGAACGTGAGGGCAAAGGGATGGCGGGCATAGGCATACGACACCCCGAGCTGGATGACCCAGGTGGCCGCCGCGCTGATGACGAGGCTCATCGCCCCGAAGCCCAGCCGAGCCGCCCCGATGCCCAGGAGGCCGTGGCCGATCACGTAGGCCGCGACCTCGCCGACGATCAGTGGCTTGAAGCGCAACTCGCGGCGCAGCAGACTCGTCGACACGGCTGACAGGGCGGCGACCACGTACGTCAGGGCGAACCCCCGGAACACCGGGACGACCTCGGGCTTCTGGGTGTACGCGCCCGCCAGCGGCGCGGCGAACCAGACCACCACCGTCACCACCACGCTCAGCACCAGGGACGCGGTGAAGCCCGCCCGGATATGCTCCTGGGTGAGGTCGCGCCGCTGGACGATGGCCTGCCCCACCCCCAGCTCGGTGAGCAGCGCCCCGAAGGTGGAGAGCGTGGAGGCGATGGCCGCCACCCCGAACTCCTGGGGAGTGAGCAGCCGCGCCAGCACCGCCATGAACAGCGGTTGCAGCAGCATGTTCGTGAACAGGCCCAGGTAGCTCCACTTCAGGGCGTTCATCGTCTTCTGACGCAGGTTGTTCATGCGTGGCCCGGGCCTTTCACGGCTGGAACGTCCCCCCTGCTGGTGCCTGACGGCGCCTGCTCGGCGACCCGGTCGTACAGCGTCTCCAGGGCGCGGGCCTGCACTGCCGCGTCGAAACGCTCGACCACAACGCGGCGTCCGGCACGCGCGAGGCGTTCCCGCAGCGGCGCGTCCCGCAGCAGCCGGATCAGGGCCGCGGCGAGCGCCCCCTCGTCCCGCTCGGGCACCAGCAGCCCCGTCTCGCCGTCCGTCACCGCCTCCGGGGTCCCGGCGCTGAGGGTGGACACCGTCGGCACCCCGGCCGCGAGCGCCTCCAGGACGACGGTGGGCAGCCCCTCGGTGTCACCGTTGCTCGCGGTCAGGCTGGGCAGGCAGAAGACCTGCGCCGCCCGCATATGGTCGAGGACAGCCCCCGCCGACAGCTTGCCCAGGAAGGCGCAGCGCACTCCCAGCGCCCGGGCCTGTTCCTCCAGCGTGGCCCTGAGTGGCCCGTCGCCGATCAGCACGAGCCGCGCGCCCGGCACCGCGCGCTGCACCTCGGCCATCGCGCGCAGCAGCCCTGCCGCTCCCTTCTTCTCCACCAGGCGGCCGACGAACAGCACGGCGGGCTCAGCGGAAGGCGGACCCTCGCGCGGGGTAAAGAATGTGGTGTCTATCCCGTTGTAGTGGGTGACCACCTTCTCAGGCGGAAAGCCCCTGTCCAGCAGTTGACGGCGGATGTGTTCGGAGACGGCGATGAACAGCGCCCCCTGCCTGATCAACTCGGGGCGGCGCGTCACGAGACGGCGCTCGCGCAGCGTGCCCGCCCGCAAGTGGTCGTCATGCACCGTCGCGTCGCGGCCGTGAAACGTCACCACCAGGGGCACCCGCAGCCGCCGGGCAAGCGGCAACGCCATCGCGCCGTTCGTGCCGAAGTGCGCGTGCATCAGTACCGGGCGCAGCGCCCGCAACCGCGAGACCAGGCGCGGCGCTAGGCCCGTCGCCTTGTATAGCAGTTCCCCCGCGCGCCCCCGGGGCGTTCCGTCACTCACCACGATCGTGCGCCCCGGAGGAGTCTCCAGTTCGCCAACGCGGCGCAGCCCCGCGTAATAGGGCGTGAAGCGCCGCAGGGATTCGGCCTGGCCCAGGATGAACGTCTCAGAATAGGTCAGCAGGTCCTCGTGGTAGATGATCAAGTTACGCTTCATTCCCTGGCCGCCCTGTTCCGGCCGCCCCGCGTGGGAACATTCCTGCACGGGCGGCCAAACGGCCTTCCGCTATGGCCGCGCCCCCAGCAAGCTCCCTGTCTGCACCCTGAACCCTTCATATGGCTTCCATAGTAGGCGCAGGGCCGTTACACGAAAGTAAACCCAAAGTGCGCCGCGTACGCCGGAAACGCCCTCTGGACGGGGTTCCCCAGCATCAGCACTGCGGCCCGCGTTCGCTCCTCTCCGCGCCGCGGCTGGAGGAGGAACACGGGCCACAGGGGAGACCCCGGGCGGTCACTTCACCACAGGCAGGATCCGTTTGCCGGTCCTGTTCAACAAGCCGTCTTTGACGCCGATCGCCGTGTACTTCCACTTTTCCAGAAAGTTCTCCTCATAGACGAGTTCCGCCAGCGAAGCCCGCCCGAACTTCTTGAGAATGTAGAGGTAGACCCCCGCCTTCTGACCCGCCGGCACGTCTAGGTCTCTCGCCATCAGCAGTTCGTTGCGGACGTTGTAGTAGTTCTTCCAGGCGGGCTGGGTGCTGCGGGTGCTGATCCGGCCCAGCCGCTTGACTTTGATCGTCCTGCCGCCGTAATCGTGGTAGAAGACGGCGTCCAGGACGCAGAGCGTCTTTAGGCCCGCCGCCTTGATCCGCAGGGCGTATTCAATGTCGTCCGCACTGATGAAAAAATCCGTGCGGGGCAAGCCGATCTTCCGCACCACGCCGCGTTTGATGAGTGGACCGACGAAGGCAAAGATATCGACCTGGACGGTGGCGTGGCTCTCCTTGTCCACCTCCACAAAGCCGTTGTTCCAGCGGTAGATGCCGTATTTCCGGCCCGCTTGGTCCACCTGGATGGGAACCAGGACATCCGCCTCGTCCGCTCTCGCCAGCAGGCGCCGCAGGCAGTCCTTCTCGACGTAGGCGTCGTCGTCGAACAGCCATAGGTACTCGTACCCGCTCGCGTAGGCTCGGCGCATGCCCGCCTCGAACCCCCCCGAGCCGCCGAGATTCTGCTCCAGCACGAGCAGATCGACCTCGGGAAACAGCTCTGCGACCAGAGCGGGAGTTCCGTCGGTCGAGGCGTTGTCGACGACGAGTACCTTCTCGGGTCGCTCGCTCGACGCCCACAGGCTGGTTAGGCACTCGCGGAGCTTGTCCTTCCTGTTGTAGGTCACGATGACCGCGCAGACACCATTGTTCATCTGTTTGTTCCCTTTCCTTGGCCGCCCTCTACCGTGAAGCACGCGCGGGCGAACACCGTCCCGGCATTGCCTCTGAACGAGACTCGTGGGACTGGCGTTTATTCCTTTTCGCTCTCCCAGCACGGACGACGTTTTCCCCAGCTCCCCGGTGGCAAGTCAGTCGTCCCCTTGATGAAAAGCTGGATGCATCGGCTGCTCGCGCCGGGGCTCCTCACGCCTGAGAGAACCAAGCAGCTCTTCCCACTGGGCGATGATCTCCTGCGGTTTGAAGCGGGCAGCCGCCTCGTAGCTCCGTCCACTCATGCGGGCGCGCAACTCCGGGCTCGACATGGCGGTCCGGAGCCCCTCGGCCAGCGCGGCAGTGTCCCCGGATGCCACAAGCAGGCCGTTCACCCCGTGCTCGACAAGTTCCCGCGGCCCGACCTCACAGTCAAAGGCGACGGCGGGCAGACCATACGCCTGGCTCTCGATCAGCACCATACCGAAGCCCTCGGACCGGGAACTCAGGCAGTACAGACCTGCCGCCGCGTAGTGCGCGGGCATATCCCCCGACCGCCCCGCAAACTCGACCCGTTGCAGCCCCGCGTGCAGCGCCTGGGCCTTGAGGCGGCTGGCCTCCTCACCGTCCCCCACGATCCGCAACGCCCACTCTGGAAAGTCCTGTTCCACCCGCCCCCACGCCTCGAGCAGCAGGTCAAAGCCCTTCTCCCCACTGAGGCGTCCGGCCGACAGCACGACTTTTCGGTCTGGACGGTAGGGGTTGACCGCTGGCCGCGGGAAGGGCAGGAAGTTGGGGATGACCTCAAGGCGGGCGTGGATGCCGGGAATCCCCATGCGCCACAGTTCGGCGTCCCGCCGGGTCAGGACCACCACCGCCTGAGCGAAACGGGCCGTCAGGGTTCGCGCCAGGCGCCAGCGGTTGAGCCGACCCTTCGGCCGGTTGAAGATCGTGTTGAAATTGAAGTGTTCCCACCCCACCCGCACCACACCGAGGCCAGCCGTGGCGGGCAGGACGAGCAGCATGACGCTCGTTTCCGACCCCACCACTACGTCAGGCGTGTGTCCCCTGAAGTAGGCCCGCAGGCCCAGGACGTCGGCGAGGTACCGCCTCTTGAAGGAGCCTGCCGTCGGTTGAAGCGCATGCAGGTGAACGCCCGGGTGAAGCGGAAACCTGCTCTCACGGCCCCACAGGGTCACGATCGTGACCCTGTGGCCCCGCCCGGCCAGGGCATTGGCGACGAGCGTGGTCGCGCGTTCCGCACCACCAAAGGTCTCCAACGTGTATATGACGAAAGAGATGTGCAGCGGTCGGGTGGTCATGCTGTTGGACATGCGGGCTTCCTTGATCATCCGGGGCTGGCTCTTCCCTCGCAGGGGCAGACGGGCGACACACGAGGCGGGCCTGGTCCCGTGCCCGTTCCTCACGGGAGAGCGCCCTCTCTGTGGTCCAGGCGAACATAGCTTGAAAAGCCCTGGGGTTTCCAGGGTCTGTCTCGACTGCCCTGGCGCCAGCCTCGTCCTCGGAAGGCGAACTGCCGAATCCCCGGGGCCACCCCAAGCGAGGACCCCGGCACCTCTTCGGAAACTGCTCCCCTTTGCCCGGGTTCCCGATTGGAGCCGCGTCGGCAGAACGTGGGGCGCCGCCCGGCGGTCAGGGGCACGGGTAGCATCCCAGCGCGCCCCTGACCGCCGGGCGCCCAATCTCCCGGAGCGCGGGGCCAGACGAAAAGACTTCCCGCAAAGGATTCTCGGCCCGGACTGGAAAACCGTGTTGACTTAAGGCGTGCCCGCGGTCACGCGTCCACCCCCACCCGCTCCGGCCGCCCCTCCCCCACCTCCCGGAAGGAGGCGACCGTGCGCTCCAGGCCCTCACGCAGGGGCACGCGCGGCTCCCACCCCAGCAGCTCGCGGGCCAGGGTGATGTCGGGGCGTCGCTGCCGGGGGTCGTCGGCGGGCATGGGCTCGTACACGATCCCCAGCCGCGGGTCGATCAGGTCCCGGATAATTTCGGCGAAATCCAGGATGGTGTACTCGTCCGGGTTCCCCAGGTTGACCGGCCCGTGGTAGGACACCCCCAGCAGCCGGATGATGCCCTCGACGAGGTCGTCCACATACTGGAAGGAGCGCGTCTGCAACCCCTCGCCGTAAACGGTGAGCGGCTCGCCGCGCAGCGCCTGGTTGACGAAGTTCGTCACCACCCGGCCGTCGTCGGCGCGCATTCGGGGGCCGTAGGTGTTGAAGATGCGGATAATCCGGGTGTCCACCCCGTGGTGGCGGTGGTAGGCCATCGTCAGGGCCTCGGCGTAGCGCTTGGCCTCGTCGTAACAGCTTCGCAGCCCGGCCGGGTTCACGTGCCCCCAGTAGTCCTCGGGCTGGGGATGCACCAGGGGGTCGCCGTACACCTCCGAGGTGCTGGCGAGCATGAAGGTCGCGCCGTCGCGCCGGGCCAGCTCCAGCGCGTGCTGGGTGCCCTGGGCGCCCACCAGCAGCGTCTCCACCGGGTGCTGCTGGTAGTGCGGCGGGCTGGCGGGCGAGGCGAAGTGCAGCACCGCGTCGAAGGTCCCCTCCACCGGGAGCCCCGCGCTCACGTCGGCCTCGACGAAGCGGAAGCGGGGGTGCCTCAGGAAGAGTTCGGTGTTGCGCCGCTGGCCGCTGAGGTAGTTGTCCACGCCGACCACCTCGTGGCCCTCTCCCAGGAAGCGCTCGACGAGGTGGCTGCCCACGAAGCCCGCGCTGCCGGTCAGGAGAATTCTCACGCGGTCACCTCGGCCACACGGCTGGCGGGGCGCTTGCCGATCTGCTCGACGATGCCCGCGCCGCCGAAGTGGCCGATCACCCGGCGGGTGTCGATCACCAGGGGGTGGCGCATGCCCCGCAGCGCGCTCTCCCAGTCGATCCGGCGGTAGTCGTCCCACTCGGTCATCAGGATTGCGGCGTCCGCCCCCCGGAGGGCCGCCTCGGCACTTTCCGCCTCCTGGTAGCGCAGGTGCCGCCACTCGTGGCGGGCGCGCGGCATGGCGATGGGGTCGTGCGCGACGACCTGGGCGCCCAGCTCGATCAATCGGGCGATGCAGTCGTGGGCGGGCGCGTCGCGCAGGTCGTCGGTGTTGGGCTTGAAGGCCATGCCCAGCACCGCCACCCGCTTGCCCTTGAGGCGGTGCAGGTGCTGCTGGAGCTTGGCGATCACGAGCTGGCGCTGGCGCTGGTTGATCTCGATGGCGGCCGCCAGGATGGGCATCTCGTAGCCGTACTCGTGGCCGATGCTGATCAGCGCGGCAGTGTCCTTGCCAAAGCAGCTCCCGCCCCAGCCCGCGCCCGCGCCCAGGAAGTGCGGCCCGATGCGCTGGTCGTAGCCGATTCCGCGCGTGACCTCCTGGATGTCGGCGTCCACCCGCTCGCACAGCCCGGCGATCTCGTTGGCGAAGCTGATCTTGAGCGCCAGGAAGGCGTTCGCCGCGTACTTGATCATCTCCGCGCTGCTCAGGCTGGTCTTCACCAGGGCGGGCTGGGTGTAGCAGTCGGGGCGCGGCACCGACACGGGCGCGGCGAAATCCTGGCTCAGCAGCGGCTCGTACAGCTCTGCCATCCGCTCGATGGCCTCGGGGCTGTCACTGCCCAGCACAATGCGGTCGGGGTAGAGGCTGTCGTGCAGCGCCGTGCCCTCGCGCAGGAACTCGGGGTTGCTGACCACGAGGTAGCGGTTGGCGTGGTAGTCCACCGCGTTCTCCTCCAGGATGCGCGCCACCCAGTCCCCGGTGCCGATGGGCACGGTGCTTTTGTTCACCACGACCTGCACCTTGCCGTTGAGGTGCCGGGCGATGCTCTGGGCCGCCTCGGCGACGTAGGCCAGGTTGGGCTGGCCGCTGGGCAGCGGGGGGGTGCCCACGCAGATGAAAATCACGTCGGCATTGGGAATCGCGCTGGCGTAGTCCGTCGTCCAGCGCAGCCGCGGCGCGCTCTCGCGCAGCAGCTCGTCGAGGTACGGCTCGTAGATGGGCAGCTCCCCGCGCGTGAGCATGTCGATCTTGGCCTGGTCCACGTCCACGCCGGTGACGTGGTGGCCCAGGTAGGCCAGCATGACCGCCGTTCCCAGCCCGACGTACCCGGTTCCGACCACCGCTACCTGCAACGCCTTGGCATCCTGCATCTCATTCTCCTTTGGGGTGCTGCGCTTTTATAAGCGGCTCGACCTACGCTGGGGTCAACTTAAGAAGGTGGGCGCTAAAGAAAAATAAACGCCCGGCCCTGCCCTTTCAGCCGAAGGACGCGAAGGGCCGGTGCTGGAGATACCAGTGGTAGGTCTGGTTGATCCCGGCGTGCAGCGAGGTGCCCGGCGTCCAGCCCCGCGCCCGCAGCATGTCCCGCGAGAACGCGCCGCGCGCCGGAAGCAGGGGGGCGCGCGGATCGACCTCGAAGGCGCCGTCATACCCCACCACGGCCTTGACCGCCGCCGCGAGGTCCGTCAGGGTGCAGGGCCGGCCATAGCCCACATGGACCGCACCGGGCTCCGACACGTGGTTGGCGAGAAACAGGCAGGCGTCCGCCATGTCGTCCACGTGGAGCAGGTCGCGCTGCCACACCCCCCCGCCCGGCCAGCGGACCGAGGGGCGGCCGAGTTCCTTGGCATGCAGCATCTCGCGCAGCAGCGCCAGCACGACGCTGCTGCGGTGCAGGTCGCCGCTCGAACTCGGGCCGTACAGGCTGCTAAATACCGCGCTGACAAAATCGCAGCCGTACTGGCGGCGGTAGCTGTCGCACAGCTCCGTCGTCGTCTGGCTCACGACCTGGCAGACCCGCTGGGTCTCCTCGATCAGCTCCGCCTGGAGGTAGCTCACGTTCAGCGGCAGGGCGCCCACATCCGCGTAGGTCGAGCTGCAATCGATGCACACCAGCTTTTCCACATCATACAGGTACGCCGCGTGGATGGTATTTGTCATCACCATCAGGTTGTCGCGCAGCCACTGGGCCGGGTAGATCGAGTCGGTGATGGACCCGGTCACCTTGACGGAGGACAGGAAGACGTAGTCGGGCAGCTCCTTCTCGAAAAAGGCGTTGACATCGTCTTTCTCGCGCAGGTCCAGCTCGTAGTCCGCGCGGGTGGTGACATTGTGGTACCCCAGTTGCTGGAGCTTGCGGACCAGGGCCTGCCCCACGAACCCCGTGTGTTCGGCCACAAAAATCTTGGCGTCGGTGGGAAGGCTCATGGCTGGACCAACGGGATGGGCAATGGCAGGGCCGGGGCAGGCCGCGACTCGGGACGGGAGCGGCTCTTGACCGCACGAAGGGTCCGGCCAACGGGCGGGTGAGACGCCGCCCACGGGGCAATCAGCCGCCACTCCGGTGACCCCCTGAACTGGCCGCGCCTGTCGCAAGGCCCACCGCCGACCTCCGCGGGGCCGTCAAGGGCGGGCGGGACAGCCCCGCCCACAGGTCTTCTTGTCACTGCCACATCCATCCCCATCCCCTGTTTCCCACCTTCCACCTGACCCCGGAACCGCTGCCCGACCGAGCCCGGGCAGCCGCGCACCTCAGCCCGCACTCATCCTGTCCTTCCGCTCCAGGGAGCTGGAGAGGTGACCCCATGGTGCGGGTCGGGGCGTTAACTGCGCGCTAATGCCCGCCGGTGCGGGGAAGGGGCCGGACCTTGAGCTTGCTTTTATGAAGCTCGGGTCAGCCTTCTCATCAACCTGATTGCTTCCTGATGAACTTGTCTTTATAAGTCTTTCTTTACCCTGGGTTTATTCAGTGGGGGATCAGTGGCAGGGAAGCGCCTCTGGAAAGGCTTCTTTTGGACTCACTGTCCTCACATCGCCCTGCGCCAGTGGGCACAGGCTCGGCCTACAGTCGTAAGTTTTCGCCCGCTTCGCATGGTAAGCTCATGGAGGCTCACCGGGGCCTAAGAAAGCTGCCGGTCGGGGCTGACTAAAGACGACCTTCTGGGGCGCAGGGACGCCCCGCTCGAAAGCAGTAAGCAGGACACGGTAATAGGCGCTGAGGGATGCTGACCTCTCCCGGGAGGAAGGGGCTTTTGGCGCAGGGAACGGACGGAGGCCACAGGTGTTGACCATCCACCTTCTGGGACACGCGCACCTCAGCCGCGACGGGCAGCCTGTACCGGTTTCGGCCAAGGCAGTCGCCCTGATCACCTATCTCTCTATAGAAAAACTGCCCCAGCACCGGGAGCGGCTCGCGGACCTGCTGTGGACGACGGCCGAGGCCCGCAAGAACCTGCGGGTGGAACTGGCGCGCATCCGCACGGCGGGACTCAACCTGTTCCCCGCCAGCCGCCAACTCCTGTACCTGGAAAATGTGACGACCGACTTCGACCTGTGGCAGGCGCGGGCTGAGCAGGACATGAACCAGGCGCAGCTCTCGGACTGGCTGGCGATGCTGCGGGGCTTTCCGCTCAGCGGGCTGGAGGACCTGGGCAGCTCCACCTTCAAAGAGTGGGTGGACCAGCAGCGCTGGATTCTCAGCCAGCAGATTGAGGAGGGGCTGAGCCGGGTGTACTGGCGCTACGCGCGGGCGGAGCAGGCCTGGGCGCTGCGGCTGATCGCGGCGCGGGCCGACACCCTGGGCTTCGAGCTGACCACCGAGGCCCCGGAGGACCCGCATCCGGCCGACCTTCCGGCACCCCGCGGAACGGGCGTGCCGGCCCCGGAACCTGATCAGGCCCCCGAGCTGCACTTCGGACGCCCCCAAGAGGAGCAGATGCTGGAGCGGGTCCTCCGGGACGCGGAGCGGGAACCGCAGGTCATCGTGCTGCACGGCCCCCCCGGGATCGGCAAGAGTTACCACGTCGAGCGGGCGGCGGCGAGCGGCGGCTGGCAGACGGTGCGCGTGACCGACACGCGGTCGAGCCGCCTGGTGCTGGCCTCGCTCGCGCAGGCGGCCCTGCGGGAGAGCGAGGCGGGGGGAGCCGAGGCCGAGGCGCTGCGCCGCCTCCTGCTCGCCCCAACCAGCCTGGAGGAGGACGCGGTGAAGGTGGCGGTCGCCCTGGCCCGGTTGCGCCGCCCGCTGCTGCTGGTGTTCGACCATGTCCATGACGCCCCGGGCGAGCTGGCCCCGCTGCTCACCTTCCTGACGCAGGTGCCCAGCGAGGGGCCGCGCGCCCTGGTGCTGCTCAGCCGCCAGCGGGCGGCGCAGGCCCCGCTCACCCGGGCCCTGCGTGCGCGGGTGGGCAGCGCGTGCCGCGAGCTGGAGCTGCCGCCGCTCACCCGGTCGAGCGTGCAGCAGGCCCTGGAGGGCCGCCTCGCCGCGCGGCCCGCCCGGACGCTGCACG
The DNA here is from genome assembly GCF_002897375.1 of Deinococcus aerius. Taxonomy (NCBI): domain Bacteria; kingdom Thermotogati; phylum Deinococcota; class Deinococci; order Deinococcales; family Deinococcaceae; genus Deinococcus; species Deinococcus aerius. The sequence continues at coordinate 17,471 of NZ_BFAG01000008.1, forward strand.
GCGAGGCGGCCCGGCTGGTGCAGCGCAGCGAGGGCAACCCGCTGCACCTGCTCAGCCTGCTGGGCCCGGCGGGCGAGCCCGGTGACCAGGACATGCACTTCCCCCAGGCGGTGCGCGACAGCTACGGCACGGATATCGACGGGTGGCCGCCCACGCTGGTGGAGGCGATGACCCGCCTCAGCGCGATCTACGGCCACTTCGACCGCCGGGTGGCCCAGGCGGCGCTGGGCGAGGGGCTCGCCGCCTCGACCGACGCGCTGCTGTACGAGGCGCTGGAGCGCCATATCCTGCGCGAGGTGGAGGCCGGGGGCACCCTGGAATGGCCCGGTCTTACCCTGCGGCCCGCGCCCCAGGGGGCCGAGACGCTCTACACCTTTGTCAGCGAGGGCCTGCGCATCGCGCTCGCCAGCCGCTCGCCCCAGTTGATTCGCCAGGACGTGCGGCGGCGTCTGGTCCCCGCGCTGGCCGAGGACTCGCCGGGGCTCGCCGCCTACTACGCGCGGCGGGGCGGGCTGACCGAGGAGGCCGAGCGTCTCCAGCGGGTGTACCGCGCCGGGCTCCAGGACCGCCAGTTGCCGGGGGCCGGGCGCCGGTCCGTCTCCGGGTCCGGCTCCCCCGTGCCCGAGCCCCGGCGGACTCCCGCCGCGCCGCATGGCCCGGTCGCTGCCCAGGGGTACCAGATCTCGCGGGACAACAATGGCTGGCTCAACATCTGGAGCGTGGGGCGTTACGGGCATCCCCAGACCCTGCGGCTGCACCTGCCCCTGCCCCCGGCTTCGGGCGAGGCCGGGCTGCGCCTGGTCTGGCGCTTGGACGTGTTCAGCGGCGGCGAGGAACTCGGCCCGCAGCAGCTTCCCTTTCCCCTGCGGGTGGGGCTGCGCGGCTCTGGAATGGCCCACGTCCTAACCCGCACGGAAACCCCCGACTACCTGGAAGAGGAAGTGCGTCACGCCGTTCACGCGGGCGTGGTCACGGAGCAGTGGATGGAACACCACCTGACCTTCCCGGCCCCCGCCGAGGGCGGGGCGATCCTGGAACTCAGCGTGCGCGCCCTCGACCTGGCCCTCACCGTGGGTGCCCTGACCTGGCAGGGGCAGGACCTGCTGGCCGCCGTGCCCGTCCCCGCCCTGCGCCCTGCGCCCCTTCCCGGCGCGCCGCTCTCCTCCCAGCCCGGCGCGCCACTCCTCAAACAGGTGCGCTGAGGGGGCGGGCAAAGTGGCCCCGAATCCGCACCCCCGACGGGGCGACCACCCCACATCCTAAAACTGAGCGGCGAATGGATTTCAGCTCCATTCGCCGCCTCACAAGTTGGGGCGGGTTCACGGTTCTCCGTGCGCCCGCCCTCCTGCCGCCCCGTGCTTTAGCGGGGTCCGACCTTGATGCCCGCCGAGGCCAGCTTGTCCTGCCAGCGGGTCCACTCGGCCCTCTCCATGTCGAGAGTGACCGTGCCGAGGCTCTGGTTGTTGCTGCACACGGTGCCGTTCAGACCGCAGTTCGGGAACCAGGTGGGGTTGTTGGTGGTGGTGCCGTTCGAATTCACCTTGGTCCAGCCGATCACGTTGTCACGCATCACGTTGTTGGCGAAGGTGGGCACGGACAGGGAACCGGCTCCGTACATGTCCCAGACGTAAACGCCGACGTTGACGGAGGGCAGGCGCGTCCCGTCGGGCATACGGCCGCTCGACACAGCGCGGTTGTTGAAGATCTGGTTGCCGACGCCGCCCACGATGGCGAGGCCGTGGTTGGTGGTCCCCACGATCTGGTTGTTGTAGGCCCAGGCATAGCCGTTGTCGAGCGGATTGCTGACCTTGCCGTCGCCGAGCAGGATGCCGCCGCCCGGGTAGCTCGTGGTGGTGGCGGGGTCGACCGGGTAGGCGCCCTGGATGTAGTTGTCGTGGATCTTCATGGGCGAGGCGGGCGTGCCGCTGCTGCCGTTGAGGTTGATGGTCTCCTCGGTGCGGCTCTTCCCGGGCTCGTTGATAATCTCGTTCCAGGCGACCTCGACGCCGGGAGCGCGGCGTACGGCGTTGAACAGCACGGCCTGCACGACGGCGGCCTCCTTGGTGTACCCACCCGCACCGTCACTCTTGAGGCCATTGATGTTGCGGAACTGGTTGCGTAGGATCCTGATGCCGTCGCCCCTGGCCGGGTCGCCGTAGAACGAGCGGATGTAGATGCCGGTGGTGTTCTCGAAGTAGCTGTTCTCGACGGTCAGGCTCCTGACCTCCTCCGCGTTCACTGCCTTGCCGGTCGTCTTGCCCGCGACGTTGGGGTTCAGGGCGTAGCCGCGGACGTTGCGGATGGTGACGCGGTTGCCGAACCCGCTGATCAGGTTGCCGCGGCTGCGGATGTTGGAATTCTCGATGATGACGGGCTCATCCGTCTGGATTATGACCGCCGCCCGGTTCTCGGTACTCTCCCAGTTGCCCGAATAGGTTCCGCCCTTGGTGATGATCAGGCGGCCACTGTACTGGATGTTGTCGCTGGGGGCCGGGGCGGGGGCGGGGGCCGGTGAAGAGGAAGTGCCGCTGGTGCAGCCCCGCAGCGTAGTGTTTACCCAGTCGGCGTGGTCGTAGCTGATGCCGTCACCCGCGTCCGTCACGACCAGCCGCAGCTCGTTCTTGCCGCTGACACTCACGCTCAGTGCCTTGGCCCCGTCGGTGCCGCGCATCACGCCGCTGTCATACAGCTTGGTGCCGTCCCCGTACACCTGAAACACCACGCTGCCCTTATTTCCCGACTCGTCGTCCACACCCACGCTCGCCGTGAAGGTGCTGCACTGCCCGTTCAACTTAAAGCTCATGCTTGAGTTGGAGTGGGCCCCAAACCCCTTGTCGAATGTCACGCCGCCGATGGTGAGGGTGCGGCCGTCCCCAGCATTCTTCTCGCCGTTGCTGCGGTCGCGCTCAATCGGCCCCCAGCCGTTGGTCGCGGTGATCCAGCTCTCGTAGCTCAGGCCGTTGTCGCCCGCCGTGATCGTCAGGGGCTGGAGGCTCGGCCCACCACTACTGCTCCAACTGTGGTCCGTGCCGTCGTACGTGTAGGTGGGGGTGGAGTCCTGGGAGGCCTGAGTCTGGGCGGGCGGGGTCGATCCACAGGCGGCCAGCGCCAACGTCAGGCCAAGCACACCCAGCGAGAAAAGAGCGGTGCGGGAGGTGGGAAGTTGCATCTTGTTGTTGCTCATAGGTCTCCTAACGAGAAAAGGAATAAATGGCGGTAGACCGGGACGGGCAAATCAAGAGGTGGCGGTGGCTCGAACCCGGATGCGGGTCTGAACGGCGTTCAACCACCCAAAGAACTTCAACTGTATGAACTTCCCCTCATCCGCTCCTCAACTATCGCGTCGACTTTCTGCACGGGCTGAGGTTACACAAAGTAAATTATAAGATTCTGTTAAAAACCCTTAATTTGCCGGTCAGTTCCTGAAAATGTGGAGTTTCTGACAGGCTGGTAAGTTTCGCCCAAGTGTGGCTTTTTTCGCGTTGGGGTGGAGGTGGCGGCTGGAAAAGCAATTGGCGAAGTTGTAACGCTTCCATTCACATACTCGTCTCAAACAGGAGCGGGGCAGGACCAGAGGCGGCCCCGACATGTCTGGAGAGAAGTGAAAGGTGGGAGCATATGTTCAACCCTGATCCGAAGGTGCCTGTGGCCTGCTCGCGCAGTGTCGCCGGTCCTCCCCCGCGGGAGACCGGTCGATGAAAGCCCTCATCCCGGCGGCGGGCTTTGGCACGCGCCTGCGCCCCCTGACCTATGCCCGGCCCAAGCCGGTGCTGCCCGTCGCCAACCTGCCTATCATCTGTCACGCCGTCCAGAGCCTCACGGCGGCGGGCATCCGCGAGATCGGCGTCGTCGTCTCGGGCGTCACGCGGGAGGCGATTCAGGGGGCGCTGCGGGACGTCGAGGGCGCCCACATCGAGTACATCGAGCAGCCGCAGATGCTGGGGCTGGGGCATGCGGTCCGGGTCGCCCGGAGCTGGATCGGGTCGAGTGATTTCTGCGTGTACCTCGGGGACAACCTCTTTGAGAACGGCGTGGGGAGCTTCCTGACCACCTTTCATGAGACGGGGGCGGACGCCGTGATCGCCCTGGTGGAGGTCCCGGATCCCCGGGCCTTCGGGGTGGCGGTGCTGGATGAGCGCGGCCACATCACCCGCCTGCTGGAAAAGCCCCAGGCGCCGCCCTCCAACCTGGCGGTGGCAGGCGTGTACTGCTTCCGGGCGGGCATCCTCGACCTCCTGGAGACCCTGCCGCCGGGCCCACGCGGGGAGTACGAACTCACCGACGCCGTCGCGCGGCTGATCGAGGAGGGTGGCCGGGTGGTGGGCCAGCGGGTAGCGGGCTGGTGGAAGGACACCGGGCGGCCCCATGACCTGCTCGAGGCCAACCGGCTGCTGCTCGAGCGGCTTGAGCCCTGCGTCCTCGGCGAGGTGACGGACTCGCGGGTCTGCGGGCGGGTCGTGGTGGGTCCTGGCGCCCGGGTGCGGGGAAGCGTCATCATGGGGCCGGTCACCATCGCGGCCGGGGCCGAGATCGAAAACGCGTACATCGGGCCCTTCACGAGCGTGGGGCGCAGCAGCGTGATCCGGAACGCCGAGGTCGAGTACAGCGTGATTGATGAGGAGGCCGAAATCCGCGACATGAGCGTGCGGCTCCAGGAGTGCCTGATCGGGCTGGGCGCGCGCGTGATCGGCCACGGCGAGGTGCCGCGGGTCCACCGCCTGGTCTTGTCGGACACCAGCCTGCTCGAGTTCGGCTGCTGAGGTTCGCCGCCCACCCCTCCCCCTCCCCGCCCGCTTTCCCGACCGTCCTCCCTGAACTTCCAGAAAGGTGCCTGCTCCATGCCCTACCGCCCACCCACCCAGCTCCAGAACGACGACGTTGATGTGCCCCGCCTCGCGCTGCCCCTGCGGCGCCACGCCCTGCCGCTGCTGTCGGCGGCCCTGCTCGCGGGCGCCTTGACCTACGCCGTGACCGCGCGCCAGGCCCGGCAGTACGAGACCATGAGCAGCGTGGTCTCCGTGGGCGGCAACGCGGACGGCGCGCTCGGCGAGGGGCTGGTCGCCGCCCCGCCCCTGCCACCGGGCACCCTCCAACAGGCCCTGCGGGACGGGGAGGTCGTCGACGACATCGCCCGGCGGGTACTTGCCAGCGACCTGCCGCCCAACCGGGCGCGCGCGCTGGCCCAGGCGGTCGAGGGGCAGCGCCGCAGCAACACCTTCTCGCTTGTGCGCGTCACCACGCCCGAGGGCACCCGCTCGGACCTGTATGAGGTCTGGGGCCAGGCCGGGGACCCCGCCTCGGCCCGGGTCCTCGTGAACGCCTCAGTGGACGCCCTGCTCGCCTGGGACCAGGAGCGCGCCCGCGAGCGGGTGGTGCTGGCCCGCGCCAGCCTGCAAAAGCAGCTCGCGGAACTCAACCGCAACGAGCCGCCCCCCACCGCCAGCGACCTGCGCTGGGACACCTACCAGTCCACCCAGGCCCGGCTTTACCAGGCGCTGACCCGGGTGTCGCTGCTGGAGAACGCGGCGGTGGGCACCCTCCAGGTCGTCGCGCGGGCCCCCGAGCCCGCCGCCCCGGTGGCGACCAGTCCCCTGGGCCGCGCGGGGCTGGCCGCCCTGCTGACCCTGTTCGGGGCCTCGGCCGTGATCCTGCTGCTGGAGGCGTGGCGGCGCCGGGTGTACGACGCCCACAGCCTGCGCGACCTGGGGCTCCCGCTGCTGGGCCAGCTTCCCCGTCCGGCGGGCCGGGGCGGGCCGGGCGCGCTGCAAGACGGCGCCCTTCAGGACAGCCTGGGGTTCCTGCGGGTGAACGTCCTCTCCCAGCTTTCGGCGGAGGGTCCGCGCCGCCTGGTCTTCGCCAGCCCGCAGGACGGGGCGGGCAGCGGCAGCGTCGTGACGGCGCTGGCGACCAGCCTCGCGGCGGCGGGTCAGCGGGTGCTGGTTGTGGACACCCAGCCTCACCCGGGCGCCGGGGCGGCGTTGGAGGGCGGGGTGCAGCCTCTGGCCGACCATGTCGACCGGCTTTCCCTGCCCGGCACCGACCCCCTTCAGGCCCGGACGCTGGTGGGGAGCCGGGCGCCCGCCTACGACCTGACGCTGATCGCCGCCCCCCCGCTGCTGCGGCGCTCGGACGCCCTGCTGTGGGCGCAGGGCGCGGCGGGCATCGTCCTGGTGCTTGGCCCGGGCGCCAACCGCGTGAACGAGGTCGAGCAGGTGCTTCAGAGCGCCGAACTCGCCAAGGTCCGCGTGCTGGGCGTGGTCCTGAACGAGTTGCAGCTGGAGGACGAGGCCCAGCAGGCGGCCGGCAGCCCGCGCCCCCTGCCCGACCGCAACCTGCGCGCCGGGGAGGCCGACCGCACACTCACCTGAAGGTGCCCCGCCCTGAGGGAGCCGCGTCAAGGGATCGCTAATCGAAAGAGCACCGGAAGAGATCAACGGACGGGTTGATGCGGCCGGGAGGCGCGCGACAGAATGCCTCCCGGCCTTCCTCCTGCTGGGCGCGCCGGAGGAAGGCGTCAGACGGAGAAGGTCAGGGTGAGCCAGCGGCGGCCCAACCGGTCGACGGCCTCGACCAGTTGGTCGAAGCGGCCCGGCTTGAGGACGTAGTCGTCGGCGCCCGCCGCGGTGCAGGCGTCCCGGTCGGAGACCTCGTTGGACGTGGTGAAGACCACCACCGGGACGTGGCGCAGCGTCGCGTCCCCCTTCACGGCCCGCAGCACCTCGTGCCCGCTGACGCGCGGCATGTTGAGGTCGAGCAGCACCAGGTCCGGCTGGCGGCTCCCCCCCCCGCGCAACAGGTCCAGCGCCTCCTGCCCGTCGCGGGCCACGGTCACCTCGCAGCGCACCTCGCTCTCGTCCAGCGCCGCGCGTGCCAGCTCCACGTCGTGTTCGTTGTCCTCGACCAGCAGGAGGTGTTTGGGGAAGGCGGGGGGCGTCAAGGAGGTCCTTTCCGAACACCAGTGACGAGAGGGCAGGGCCGCCGGCCAGCCGTGGTGTGCTGTCCCCAGCATAGCTAAGCTCTGTGTGAGGGAACATAGACTTTTGGCTTAACGCCCTCCCCTTGCATCCATCCCGGTGGCGGTCATCATGCCCCGCCTGGGGCCGTTGGATTCCCCCGGGCCGCGCGGGTCAGTGGGGCAGCTCGCTCCCCGCCCAGAACTGCACGAAGCCCCGAATATCGGCGCAGAACTCGCCGAAATCCCCCGATTTCAGCAGGTAGGCGTTGGCGCGGCGGGCATACGCCTCGCGGACATCCTCCCGGCTGCCCGAGGTCGTGAGCATCACCACGGGGATGGGGCGCAGCCGCGCGTCGCTTTTGAGCGTGCTCAGCACCTCGAACCCGTTGAGCCCCGGCATGTTCACGTCGAGCAGCACCACGTCGGGGAGTGCCGCGTTCGCCTGACCCAGCGCCTGGAGTGCCGCCCCGCCACTCCGGTACGAGGTGAGGCCGACCTGCTCGCCCAGCGCGGCGAAGGCCTCCCGGGCGAGCAGCAGGTCCGCGAGATTGTCATCGATCAGCAGAACCTGGAGTGGGCGGCGCGCGGTGCCGGAGAGCGTGGGTGGAGGCGGGAGCATCGGGCGTAGGGTACGCCCCACACCCTGGCAAAAAGATCACGCCCGGGGTATTTGACGCTTCCTGCTCGGGACCCGCGAGCGGGATGACCTCCCGGTCCCGGTGGGGCGAACGACAGGGCACCCACGCGCCTCCCATGGAGTGCCCGGCCCGGGTGGCTCGTGCCCCAGGCTGTCCGGCACCCCTGCACTCTGGCACCAGCTTCCCGCGTTCGTGATGAGGGGAGCAGGAAGTGGGTCGTCTCTTTAAGCTTTCCTTTATGTGAAGTCAAGCCGACCTTTACCCGCGCCCAGCTCTTTAAGATGCGGGTGGAAGCCCACCTCCCACCCCATGACGATCCCCGGACTCACCCTCAATCCCGATCTCCTCCACCTGCTCGATGGTCTGGCCGACCCCTTCTTCGTGGTGGACGGCGAGTGGCGCTACACGTACGTCAACGCCCACGCGGCGGGCATCATGGGCGTGACGCCGCAGGACCTGCTGGGCAAGGTCCTGTGGGACTGCTTTCCCGAGGCGCGGGGCACCCGCCTGGACGAGGAATACCGCCGGGTGATGGCGACCCGCGAGGCGCGGCACTTCGACCTGTACTACCCCGCCCCGCCCATGTGGCTTGAGGTCAGGGCCTCTCCCCACGGTGAGGGGATCGCGGTGCATTTCCGGGACATCAGCGGGCGCAGGTTGGCCGACGAGCGCCGCGAGGCGCTGCTGGCGGCGACGCTCGACCTCGCCAAGGCCTCCACCGAGGGCGAGGTGGCGGAGGCGGCCCTCCTCGCGGGCCTCCCGGTCCTCGGCGCCTACGGCGGGACAATCCTGCGGCTCACCGAGGGGGGGAGCGCCCTGGAGGTCGTGCATACCCGCGGCTACGATGACGAGCGCAGCCGCACCTGGCACCGCTTCCCGATGAACACCCCGCTGCCCGCCATCGACGCGGTTCACACCCTGCAGGCGGTGTTCGTGCGCGAGGGGGAGCTGCTCGCCCGCTACCCGGCTCTGGAGCAGCACAGGTCCGCCCGGACCCGCGCCCTCGCCGCCCTGCCCCTCGTCGTGGAGGGCCGGGCGCTGGGCGCCCTCACGCTGAGCTTCGACACCGACCGCACCTTCGGGGGGGCGGAACGCGGCTTCGCCATGTCCCTCGCCGGGCAGCTCGCGCAGGCGCTGGGCCGGGCGCGCCTGCAGGAGACTCAGGCGCGCTCCGCCCGGCAACTCCGGGACCTCGCGGGGGCCGCGCTGAGCATCAACGCGGCCCGCACACTGGAGGGGGCGCTGCGCGTGATCACCGAGCAGGCCCGCACCCTGGTCGGCGCCCACCAGGCGGTCGTGAGCCTGAGTGTGGGGGACAACTGGGCGCAGGCCATCAACGCGGTGTCCCTGAGTGACAAGTACGCGGCGTGGCGCGAGTACGAGGGCACTCCTGACGGCAGCGGAATCTACGCCCTGGTGTGCCGTCTGAACGCCCCGCTGCGGCTGACCCAGGCCGAGCTGGAGGCGCATCCCGACTACAAGGGGTTCGGCGCCCACGCGGGCAAGCACCCGCCCATGCGCGGCTGGCTGGCGGTGCCCCTGGTGGGCCGGGGCGGCCAGAACATCGGCCTGATCCAGCTCAGCGACAAATTCGAGGGCGACTTCACGGCCGAGGACGAGAGCGTGCTGGTGCAGCTCGCGCAGCTCGCGGCGGGCAGCGTGGAAAACGCCCGCGCGGCGCAGACCGTCCGGGACAGCGAGGCCCGCTACCGCTCGCTGGTCGAGGCCACCAGCCAGATGGTGTGGAGTACGCCCCCCAGCGGCGAGTTCGAGGGCGACCAGCCCGCGTGGCGGGCCTTTACCGGGCAGACCATCGCGGAGTTGCAGGGCCGGGGCTGGCTGGGGGCGGTGCACCCCGAGGACCGTGACCGGGTCCTGCGCGAGTGGACGCGGGCCTACGCCGCCAAGACCCTGTATCAGGTCGAGTACCGCCTGCGCCGCGCGGACGGCGAGTACCGGCACGTGCTCGTGCGGGTCGTGCCGGTCAAGGGGGAAGGCGGCGAGGTGCGGGAGTGGGTGGGCACCCACACCGACATCACCGAGCGCAAGGCGGCGCAGGCGGCCCTGGAGGGGCGCGACGCGGAGCTGCGGACCATGATCGACGCCATCCCGCAACTCGCCTGGATGGCCGACCCGGGGGGCTGGATCTACTGGTATAACCAGCGCTGGTACGACTACACCGGCACGACCTTCGAGCAGATGCAGGGCTGGGGCTGGCGGGACGTGCATCACCCCGAACACATCGACCGGGTGATCGAGTACGTCTCCGAGAAGTGGGCGGCGGGCCAGCCCTGGGAGGGCACCTTCCTGCTGCGGAGCCGGGACGGGGAGTACCGCTGGTTCCTGACCCGCGCCATTCCCCTGCGGGACGAGCGCGGCGAACTCGTGCGGTGGTTCGGCACGAACACCGACATCACCGAGGAGCGTCACCTGAACGAGACGCTGGAGGCGCGGGTGGCCGAGCGCACCGAGCAGCTCGTGCGGAGTAACCGCGAGCTGGAGCAGTTCGCCTATGTCGCCTCGCACGACCTCAAGGCCCCCCTGCGGACCGTGGCGAGCTACGTGCAACTGCTCCAGCGCAAGTACCGCGGACAGCTCGACGACCAGGCCGACCGGTACATCGCCTTTACGGTGGACGCCGTCGAGCGCATGAACGTCCTGATCGACGATGTCCTCGCCTACTCGCGGGTGGGGCGCGAGACGCGGGTGGCGAATGTGGACACCGGGCGGGTGCTGCGCGAGGTGCTGGAGAACCTGGAGGACGCCCTGCGGGGTGCGCGCGTGACGTGCGGCGACCTCCCCGATGTCCATGCTGACGAGACCCAACTGCGCCAGGTGCTGCAAAACCTGATCGGGAACGCGGTCAAGTTTCAGCCCGCGGGCCGCACGCCGGAGGTGGACCTGAGTGCCGAGGTGCAGGGTAACGCGGTCCACTTCACGCTGCGGGACAACGGCATCGGGATCGCGCCGCAGCACTTCGAGCGCATCTTCGGGGTGTTTCAACGCCTGCACAGACGCGAGGAATTCAACGGGACCGGCGTTGGCCTCGCCATCGTGAAAAAGATCGTGGAGGAGCATGGCGGGCGCATCTGGGTGGAGTCGCGGGAGGGGGTCGGCACGACCTTCCACTTCACCTTCCCCGCCGCGGGAACGGAGCAGGCATGACGCGGGCGTTTTCACGGGGGCTGGACGTTCTGCTGGTGGAGGACAACCCCGCCGACATCGTGCTGACCGAGGAGGCGTTCGCGCTGGGGGCCTCACCGTCGACCCTGCGCTCGGCCTCCGACGGCGAGGAAGCCCTCACGGTGCTGCGTGGCCCGGCGGGGGAACTGCCCGACCTGATCCTGATGGATGTCAACATGCCCCGCCTGGGGGGACTGGAGACGCTCGCGCAGCTCAAGGCCGACCCGGACCTGCGGCACATCCCGGTCGTGATGCTCACCACGTCGAGCGACCCGCGCGACATCGACCAGGCCTACGCCCTGGGCGCGAACGCCTTCGTCACCAAACCGGTGAACCTGCCGGACTTCTTGCAGGTCGTGGAGCAGCTCCTGTCGTTCTGGTCGTCGCTCGCCACGCTGCCCAGCCGGAGGATGCGGTGACGGCGCCCAGGGGCGGACGTGACAGGGTGGAGTGAGGTCCCGGGGACCGGCCTGCTGGTATGGAGAGAAACAAGCCGCGCGAGGACGGTTCCAGAACTGACCCCAACAAAAGGCACCCGCCCGACCCCTCGGGGAGCCGGGCGGGTGGCAGAGGGGCCGACTTAGCCGGCGGTCGCCGCCTCGGGCTGGGTCTTCTGCCCGGTGAGCTTGCGGTACGTGGCGAGCGCCTGCGCGACGACCTGGTCCATGTTGTAGTAGCGGTAGGTGGCGAGGCGGCCCACGAAGGTCACGTCGGGGCGGGCGTCGGCCAGGGCCGCGTACTTCTTGTACAGCTCCTGGTTCTCGGGCCGGGGCACCGGGTAGTAGGGATCACCCTCGGCGCGGGGGTACTCGTACACGACGGAGGTGTGCGGGTGCTGCTGCCCGGTGATGTACTTGAACTCGCTGATGCGGGTGTAGCCGTAGTCGTTGGGGTAGTTCACGGTGCCGGTCGGCTGGAAATACTCCCGCGCATGCGTCTCGTGGACGAATTCCAGGCTGCGGTAGGGCAGCTTGCCGTAGCAGTAGTCGAAGAAGGCGTCCACCGGACCGGTGTAGATCATGTGGCCGTAGGGGATAAAGCCCTCGATCTCGCGGTAGTCGGTGTTCAGCATCACCTTGATGTTCGGGTGGTTGAGCATGTTCTCGAACATCCGGGTGTAGCCGTGCAGCGGCATCGCCTGGTAGGTGTCGGCGAAGTAACGGTCGTCGCGGTTGGTGCGGGTGGGCACCCGCGCGGTCACGCTCGCATCGAGTTCGCTGGGGTCCAACCCCCACTGCTTGCGGGTGTAGCCCCGGAAGAACTTGTTGTACAGGTCGCGCCCGACCTTGCTCACGACCACGTCCTCGGAGGTGCGGACCTGGTCAACCTTTTCCGCCACCGACGCGAAGAACTCCTCGACCTGGAAGGAGGTCAGGTTCAGGCCGTACAGCCGGTTCACCGTGTCGAGGTTGATGGGGATGGGCAGGAGCTGGCCGTCCACACTCGCCAGCACCCGGTGTTCGTAGGGCCGCCACTGGGTGAAGCGCGAGAGGTAGTCGAAGACTTCCTTGGAGTTGGTGTGGAAGATGTGCGGGCCGTAGGGGTGAATCAGGATGCCCGCGTCGTCGTAGCGGTCGTAGGCGTTGCCCGCGATGTGGGGGCGGCGGTCCACGATGAGGACCCGTTTGCCGTCGTTCGCCAGCCGCTCGGCGAGGACACTGCCCGCGAAGCCCGCGCCGACGATCAGGTAGTCGAAGCCGTTGGAGGTAGGTTCGGTCATCGGGTCCATCATAGGGCCCGTCGGTCGCGGTTCAGTCATCGGCCACTCCGGCCAGCACCACGGCGGTGCGCTCCGCCGCCGCCCGCTCGATCAGGGCGCTCATATCCGCCCAGGTACGGTCCCAGGACAGGGTGGACAGGTAGCGGTCGGCCCGTTCCCGCCGGGCCTCGCCTGCTGGCGTGCCGCGCTCGGCCAGCGCGGCGGCACAGGCAGCCTCGAAGGCGTCCACCCCGTCCGCGATCCGGGCGAGGTCCCGCTCCCCGTAGGGCCGGATCACGTCCCGGATGCCGGTGGACACCACGGGAACACCCGCCGCGAGGTACTCGGGGGTCTTGGTGGGACTGATGAACTCGGTGGCGGAATTGCGGGCGAAGGGCAGCAGGGCGACATCCCAGTGAGCCAGGTACGACGGCAACTCCGCGTAGCTCTTCATGCCCAGGTAGTGCAGATTCTCCCCCCGCGGCAACTCCGCCGGGTCGATCTTCACCACCGGCCCCAGCAGCACGAACTGCCACTCCGGGCGCCGCCGGGCCAGCTCTCCCACCAGCTCGATATCGAAGCGCTCGTCGATCACCCCGTAGAAACCCAATCGGGGGTGGGGCAGGTGCTGCTGGTCGGCGGGGTCGGGGAGGCCGTTTCTCGCCCGGGCGAAGTGGCCCACATCGACGCTGGAGGGGAAGGGATGGACGTTGTGGTGCTGGCGGCACTTGGCCTCGTACAGCCGGTGGCCCCCCGTGAACACCACGTCCGCCTGCCGGAACAGCGCGTCCTCGCAGCGGCGCAGTTCGGGCGGCGCCCCCTTGAAGTTCGCCAGCTCGTCCATGCAGTCGTAGATCGTCACGCGCGGCGTCAGGCCCGCCGTGACGGGCAGCTCCATCGGGGAGTAGACCCACAGGTCGTACTCCTCCAGGCCCTCGGCCGCCACGAAGTCCTCCAGCAGGCGGGCGATGGCGGCCTGCCGCTCCTCCAGCGTGCGGCTCTCGGCGGGCGCGGTGAGCATGGACGTGACGACGGTGACCCCGCACGGCTCCCGGCGCACGGCTAGGCTGTCCGGCCCCTCGGAGAAGATGGGCTCCTCGATGTAGTACACCCGCCGGGTACGGGCCGCGCGGGTCATCAGGTGCTGGGGGCGCTGGAACACGAAATCCCAGCGCAGGTGGGAAATGACCAGCAGCGCGGGGGTGGAGGCCGGGCGGTTCAGAGGCAGACGGCCTTCGAAAGAATTGAGCATGTCGTCCCTCCCTGGGGGATCAGGGGCGCGGCCGGTGTCGGGAAAAAGCCCACCGCCGCAGCCATAAGCGGAAGTCAAAAACACTCAAGTGAGAACGCCGCGCCAGCAGCTCGCCGGTTCCCCCTCTGGCGGCACTTGCACGGTTCCGGGAACGCCCGGAGTCTAGCGTCCCTCCCCCCGGGCCGTTCTGAACGGAGCAGAGCGATCTTGGAGGAAACCTTTATTTATATGTCTAGACCGAAGGTGGGGTGCGGCGAGGAGGAAATTGGCCTAGACAAGGCCCGGGGGAGGGGGAAAGCCCCCCTCCCCCGTCCGGGAACCCGGGCCCACGCTCTCTAGAATGCCTCCCGATGTCGGCAGCCCTGTCCCCCCCGTTGCCCGGCCCGCTCGGCGCGCCCCCCGGCACCACCACCATCGCCGCCTTCATCCTGCGGGCCTTCCTGTTTCCGCTGCTGCTGCTGGGGGCGGTGGCGGTCGCCGTCGCCGCCGGGGTGGAGCAGAGCGCCCGCAGCGCCGCGCAGGTCACGGCAGCCCAGGCGCGGCTCACGCTGATCCAGGCCGCGGCGCGCGACGTGTCCGACCTGGAAAACGGGCAGCGGGGCTTTGTCATCACGGGCAACCCGGCCTTCTTGCAGCCCTACCGGCAGGGCGGGGTGAACCTGGAGCGCCACCTGCGGGAACTGGAGGCCCGGGTGGGGACGGACCCGGGGCGCGGGGACCTGGCCCGGGTGCGGACCCTGACGCAGAGCTGGTACGCGCAGGCGGCCCGGCCCGAGATCGCGGCGCGCCGGATTTCGCTGGAGAGTGCGGCGGCCCTGGTGAGCGGCGGCGTCGGCAAGCGCACCCTGGAGGAGGTCCGCGAGGTCCTGGCCCACATGCAGGCGGGCGAAAACCTCCGGCTGAGGGCCGCCCTGGAGAACAGCACCGCCGTCCTGCACCGCGTGCGCCTCTTCACGGTCGCCGGGCTGCTCGCCTCGGGGGGGCTGCTCGTGTTCGCCGCGCTGCGCGTGGCCCGCACCCTGTCGCGGACCACCCGCCAGCTCACCGAGGAGGCCCGGCACATCGCCGCCGGGGACTACTCGGCCCGGTTGCCGCGGACGCCCCTGCGGGAGCTGGGCGAGCTGAGTCTCCAGTTCCACCGCATGGCCGAGGCCGTGCAGCAGCGCGAGGAGGCGCTGCGGGGGGCGACCCGGGCGCTCACGGCGAGCAACGCCGACCTGGCCCGCAGCAACCGGGAACTGGAGCAGTTCGCGTATGTCGCCAGCCATGACCTGCAAGAGCCCCTGCGGACTATCGCCAGCTACACCGAACTCCTGGCCCGGCGGTACGGGGGCCAGCTCGACGAGCGCGCCGACCAGTACATCCACTTCACCATCTCGGCCGCCCAGCGCCTGAAGGCCCTGATTCAGGACCTACTCGCCTACTCGCGGGTGCGCCAGGCACAGCACACCTCCCGCGAGGTGAACACGGCCGAACTCGTGGGAACCCTGGTGCAGGACCTGGCGGCCAAGATCGGGAACGCGGGCGCGCGGGTGGAGATCGGCGACCTGCCCACCCTGCGCGCGAGCCCCGAGCTGCTGCACCACGTCTTTCTCAACCTGCTCACGAACGCCGTCAAGTTCCGCGCGCCGGACCGACCGCCCCACGTGCGCGTCTGGGCCGAGCGCGGCCCGGGCGAGTGGCGCTTCCACATCCGGGACAACGGCATCGGCATCGAGGAGCAGTATTTTGAGCGCATCTTCGGCGTGTTCCAGCGTCTGCACCCCATGGACGAGTACCCCGGCAGCGGCATCGGGCTCGCGCTCGCCCGCACCGCCGCCGAGCGTCAGGGCGGCACCATCACCGTCCAGAGTACCCCGGGCGAGGGGAGCACCTTCACCCTCACCCTGCCCGACACTCCCCCACCCGGTGCCCAGGAGGCGCCCCAGTCATGAAACCCATTCACATCCTGCTCGTCGAGGACAACCCCGCCGACATCCTGCTGACCCGGGAGGCCTTTGAGGAGGCTCACTTCCCGCACCACCTGCATCTCGCCAAGGACGGCGTGGAGGCCTTGAGCTTCCTGCGGCGGGAGGGGCCGCACGCCGGGGCACCCACCCCCGACGTGGTCCTGCTCGACCTGAACATGCCGCGTATGGGTGGCCTGGAAGTCCTCGACGTCCTCAAGGCCGACGAGGTGCTGCGCAACATCCCGGTCGTGGTCCTCACCACCTCGCGCGCCGAGGGTGACATCTGGCGCTCCTACAACCTCCACGCCAACGCCTACATCCCCAAGCCGGTGACGGTGAGCGAATTCGTGGACGTGATCAAATCGTTCGGCAGCTTCTGGTTTGCGACGGCGGCGTTGTCACCGAAGGAGCGGCCTTGAGGGGTTAGGGGACGAAGCGAACGTTGACGTTGGAGAGCGATGTGAAATTGCCTCCTGCCAGCCTATAGTCATATATCCGAAGACGTGCGTAACGCTCTCTAGGTTCGTTGGGCTCTGGTGCCCGAGTCGCCGTGAATTTTACTTGAATGGCTCCCCCCTCCTTCGGCACTTCCCCTCCTCCAATCTCCTGAACATCTAACCAGGCGGGTGAGTCACTATCCGGGTAGATAGAAAACGCTGGTCCAGTGGTTTCTCCCCCAGGATCGGCCTCTACAGGAACAATCACTATCGTGGGCTCACCCAACCGGACCTCAATAGTTGTACTTGGGAAAAGTGGGCTGGTTGACTGTCTAATGGGATAGACTCGAAGCGGCACGCGCGTCACTTCTTCGCCCCTGTAAAACACAACAAGGGTATCCGGGTAGGGAAGTTCCGGCTCTTCCTCACCGAGTTCCAGAAACGCCAGCGGCGGCATGTAAACGCTCAAATTTCTTTGAAACGTCCCAGCACCAACGATTTTTGTTCCCCATGTGTCTAGACGGAAGCGAGTTCCTTTATAATCATTGACCGATACATCTGAGGTGAGCCGAAAGCTCAAGTCCCCCGCGAATTTTCCGCTACTATTCGTGAATGTTACAGGGACGTTCCTATGCGTGTCCTGATAAATGCCTGTGCCTCTTGACACGCTCCCCGTGATGTCCGGCACGCAAGTAATCGTCGGCGCAATCCAGTCCGCATGATCAGCGGTCTTGCCATTCCCGGCATCCGTCACGACCATACGGATGGTCTTTTTGCCGCGCAGGTCCACGCTCACGCTCTTCGTCGCGCTGGCCCCGGTCATCACCCCGCTGTCGTAGAGCTTCTCGCCGTCACCCCAGACCTGGAAGACCACGCTGCCGCGGCTTCCCACCTCGTCGTCCACGCCGATCTGGGACCTAAACCGCACGCACCTGGCGTTGTCCGACCCCGCCAGGCTGTATTTCAGTTCGCTGGGCGCGTGAACACCGTAGCCCTTGGGGTAGATCGTCCCGTTCAGGGTCAGCGTCTGGCCGTCCCCGATGCCCCGCTCCCCGTTGCTCCGGTCCACCTCGATGGGTCCCCAGGCATTGGTGGCGACCAACGCGGTCTCGTAGTAGAGCGTGTTCACGTCAGCCGTGAGGGACTGCGCGCTCAGGTGCGGGGGCGTGGTCCACGCCCCGTCGACGCTGTCGTAATTCCCGACGGGCTCGGGGGGAAGAGTCCCGCCGGAGTCCGGCGGCTGCGCGCAGGCAGCGAGTACGAGTGTGAGCAGGGCAAACGGCAGCCGTCGCTTCATGGTGTCCCCCCGAACAGCGAGTTGTGACTTGCCGCCCATCGTATCCGCCGGGACGGGGGGCCGGGCGAAGATTTGTGGCGGCGGGCAGGGGTGGCGTCTATACGGCCCATCGTGCCCGCTCAGCCGCCCGCAGCAGGACCTCCAGTCGGGTCACCGCCTCGTCGCGGGGGGAGGCGAGGCCCACCCGGGTGGCATGAGGAACCCCCGCAGAACTTCAGGAGTCCTTGGGGCGAATGCGGGTCCCTCGCCCCTGCCCGCCGGAGCCTCCCGGCTTCCGCGGGGCGGCCCACTCAGCGCCGCCCACCCGCGTACTCGGGCGCCCGGGTGTCCGCCGGGCGGGGCCGCCGCACCGCGGGGACGGGCGACCAGCGGCGCACGGCGTCCTCCAGGCCCGGCATGAGCCACCCCCGCTCGCTGGCGAGGGCGGGCCAGGGGGCCGGGGAGCGCACCTGGGCCGGGGAGACCGCCCGCACCCGGCGCGGATCGAGCCGGGCCGCCCGCGCGAGCATCCCCGCGAATTCGAACCACGACACCGCCCCCGCGTTGGCGAGGTGCCACACCCCCACCTCGCCGTCGAGCAGCAGGTCAAGGGCGTGGTGCAGCAGGTCGGGCAGGAAGGTGGGCGACACGGCCACGCCCGCGAGGGCCGGAAAGGGCCGCCCCGCCCGCAGGGCCCGCAGCAGGCCCGCCGCGAAGCCCTCCGTCTCCCCTACGTCGAAGAGGGGACCCGTGCGGATTACCAGCGCGCCCGGATGCGCGGCGAGGACGGCCTCCTCCTCCAGCCGCTGGCGCACGCCCCGGGCACAGGTGGGGCGCGGGGCGTCGGATTCCAGGAAGGGCCGGGTGGCGTCCCCCCCGAAGACCTGGGCCGAGGACAGCAGCAGCAGGGGGAGCCCCCGGCCAGCACAGGCGGCCGCCAGCGCGCGGAGATCGGCGGGGTCGGGAAAGGCACCCGCCGCGACCACGACTGCCCAGGGCCGCTCGGCCTCCAGGGCGGGCCGGGCCTCGCCGGGAGCCAGGCGCCGGGCGGGCAGGCCGCGCCCGCCGCAGGCTTCCAGCAGCCGCCCGCCCAGCCGACCCGGGACGGCGACGAGCAGCGGGGGGCCGTCGGGGGCCTCGGCGTGGAGGGGGCCCTCCGGGGGAAAGCGCAGGCGGTCGGCGCGGCGCCACCAGCCGGGGCCCTCCAGCACGGCCCGCGCGGGGCCCAGCTCGGCGCCGGTTGCCAGGTGGCGGGCGAGGTGGGCCAGGGCCGTGGGGCGGGGCTGGGGCGCCCGCACGTCCCACAGGCCGCTCTCGTAGTGGCCGACCTGCCGGGTGAGCAGCGAATTCCAGTCGAAGGCGCCCAGCGCCGACCAGGCGGTGACGGCGCGCACATCCACCCCGTCGGCCCGGGCCGACTGCGCCTGCTGCCAGGTCTCGTGCAGCCAGCGCAGTTGCTCCTCGCGGGTGCAGGCCAGGTGCACCTCGGTCAGCGCCAGGGGCAGGCCGTAGCGCGCGCCGGCCTCGTACAGCCGCCCGCAGGGGCCGCCGATGGGGTGCCCCTGCACCCGCACAGCCTCGATATCCACGTAGGCGCGCCGCCCATTGCCGCCGTGAAAGCCCCCGTGGTGCCCGCCCCGGTAGTGTTCGACGCGGTCATCCAGAAACCGCTCACTGGTGACGTAAGCGTTCAGGCCGAGTACGTCGGGCGGGCAGGGGTTCTCGGCGAACCACAGGATTTCCCGCTCGGTGGCCCCCGCCCAGCGCAGGTAGGACCACATGGGGTGCTGCTGGTCCACCCGCCCCAGCAGCAGGTCGAAGGACAGCCAGCGCCGCTCGTTCTCGAAGTCCGCCTGCTCCCGCAGGGAGGGCCGGGCGCTGACCAGGCCCATGTCCTCGGTCTGGAGCAACTCGGCCTCCGGATTCACCTCGCGGATCGCCCGCATCGCGAGGACGGTGGCCTGAAGCTGGTGCATCAGCGCCCGCCAGAAGGAGTGGTCGTCGCGCGCGTGGGGATACCAGTGGCCGTACAGGGCGGAGAAGCGCGCGGTCGTGAGGGGCTCGTTCACGGGCGTATAGGTGCGGACGTGGGGATACCGCTCCGCTACCGCCCGGGCGTAGGCCGTCAGCCCCGTCACGAATGCGGGGTCGAGCAGGTGGGTGTGGAGTGGCCCGCCCCCGTGATGGACGAGCCCGACGATGGGATCGAGCCCGCACTCGGCGAGGCGCGCGAGCCGGGTGTCCGGCCACGTCCAGTCGGCCTGCTCCAGCCCGTTCGGGGCGGTGCGCTCCCACAGCACCGGAAAGCGCACCCGGGTCGCGCCCAGGGACGCCAGGCGGTCAATGTCCTCCAGCCGCTCGTGAAAGCCACTCAGCACGAGCTGGTCCTGCACGCTGTCGCCGATGCGGCTGACCGTGGGCTCCACCCCCACCCACAGCTCCAGGCGGTCTAGCGGACGCATCCGCACCTCCCGGAGCCGGGGCGGGGGTAGCCGGAGGAGGTGAAGTCGCCCTCCCCCACCCGGAATCGGTCGATGGATACAGCCAGGCCGACGTGCCAATGGAGATCGGATAAACAGGACATTTTCTTTCCTCGTCTGCGAAGAGTGGCGAGGGGCAATAACTCTTGGCGGGCGTGGAGCCCAGCAGTTCTCCCCGCCACCTTCCTGCCGCCTCGTTCGGCCTGCCATCGCCCGGAGCGGCGAGGGGCAAAGGTTAACACGGGGTATCCGGGTCAAAAAAAATGATTTCTATAGGGAAGTTGAGACTTTCTCGGCGGGGGATGAAAGCAAACTTCAGAAACGTCTCTTGCGTCCCGGGGGAAGCGGAACTTGGTGGTGCCCAGCCGGAGGAAAAGAAACGTCGCTGTTTCTTTTTGATAGGCCGAGCCGTCACCGGACCCCCTGAGAATGTGGGCGCTCGGGGGTAGAGAAGGGCAGAAGGCCATGCAAGAACCTTTGCCTCCTCCGGCGTCCGCACGAGGTTGACTCCGCGTCGCCGGAGATCGTCCACGTCCACCCTCAAAGCGGGGGCAGGAACTCGAAGACGTGCCCCTCGGGGTCGCGCACGGCCAGCCGCCCGTCCTCCATCACGTGGGGTAAGCCCTCCGCCCGCACGCGGGGCAGCACCTCGTCCACGTGCGCGTAGAACTGCACGAGGGCGTGGTCGCCGCCGAACATGTCGGCCAGGCCCACCTGGGGGTCCCAGGCGTAGAGCCAGCGGCGGGGAGTGCCGTTGCCGTCAGGCTCGGGTTCCGGGCCCAGGGTGAACTGGGCGAAGTCGCGGTCCTCCTGCTCCTTGGCGTAGGCGAGTCCGTAGGCGCGGGGGAGCCGCTCTTTCATGGCCGCGTAGTCGCCGAACGCCAGGGCGACCTCGCGCAGCCCCATGACGGGGAGGGCGTGGGAGGGGCGCTCCACCGGGGCAGGTGGGTAGGTCGGCCGCCGCTCGTCGCTCAGGTCGGTGCCGCGCAACTCCAGCCCGTGACCGAAGGGGTCGAAGAAGTACACGGTGGGGTCAGGCCGCCCGGGGGTGCCCAGGTCGATCTCGGTCCAGGGCAGGCCGTGTTCGTCGAGGATCGCCTTGCAGCGGCCCAGGTCTTCCGGCTGAATCTGCCAGGCGTAGTGGAGGTGCGAGGCGCCCCGGGCGCGCAGGGGGGCGAGGCGCGGGTCGTTCGCCTGCCGGGTGATCGGCTTCCAGAGGGTGAGGGTCTGGGCATCGTTGACCCGGAAGTGGGCAGTGCCGCGTTCCTCGTCCGAGTGAATCAGGTCCAGCCCGAGCACCTGGGTGTAGAAGCGGACGCCCCGGGGCAGGTGGTTGACCTCCAGCGTGAGCCCGGCGAGGTCGAGGATGGGGGAAGGCATGGGTCCAGGGTAAGGGGCGGCGTTCGGGCGGGCCTTTAGCGGGGGTTGTAGTCTGCGGGCATGAGCCAGGCGGAACATGGGACAGATCGGGACGCGCCGGAACGGGCCCACACCGACTTCGGGCGGCGGCTGAGTTACGGGGATTACCTCCGGCTGGACACGCTGCTCAGCGCCCACCAGCCCATCACCGGGGCGCACGACGAACACCTCTTCATCACCGTGCACCACGTTTCGGAAGTGTGGCTGAGCCTGATCATCCGCGAGCTTCAGGCGGCGATGACGCTCCTCGCGGCGGGCGTGACCGACGAGCCGCTGAAGATGCTGACGCGGGTGGTGCGCGCCCAGGAGCAACTGACGGCGGCCTGGGGCGTGCTGAAGACGATGACGCCCGCCGACTACCTCCAATTCCGGGGCGCGTTCGGCGAGGCGTCGGGCTTCCAGTCGGCGGGCTACCGCATGGTCGAGATCCTGCTCGGGAACCGCAACCCAGTGTTGCTGCGGCCCTTCGAGCACCGCCCCGACCAGCACGGCCCGCTGCACGCCGCCCTGCACGCGCCCAGCGTGTACGACCTGACCCTGCGCCTGCTTGCCGCGCGGGGTCTGCCCATCCCCGCCGAGGTGCTGGAACGGGACTACACCCAGCCGCCCGTGGAGAACCCCGGGGTGCTGGACGCCTGGCTCACCGTCTACCGCGACCCCGAACGGTACTGGGACCTGTACGAACTCGCCGAGAAGCTGCTCGACGTGGAGGACAACTTCCGCGCCTGGCGCTTCAACCACCTCACGACGGTGGAGCGCACCATCGGCTTCAAGACGGGGAGCGGCGGCACGAGCGGGGCCGGGTATCTGAGGCGGGCGCTGAACGTGGTCCTGTTTCCCGAGCTGTGGCAGGTGAGGACGAGCCTGTAAGCGGGGCTTGCTGAAGGAGGGGGCCCTGGTCCTCCTGCTGACCTGGGGACGCCCGGCCTGTTCACCCCCACCCAGCCTCCCCCCTCAAGGGGGAGGAGCAAAAAGCATGTCGCCGAGCAGCTTGCGGGGTGTTAGGCTGGAAAGCTCTTCACCCTCCCCGGTCAAAGACGCAGACGTTCCGGGAAGCTGTACACGTTGAAGCGGCCCTCCCGCACAAAGCCCAGCAGCGTGAGGCCGAAGCTCTCCGCGACCTTGATGGCAAGGCTGGTGGGGGCGGAGACGGCGCAGACGACGGGAATCCCCGCCAGCGCGGCCTTCTGCACGATCTCGAAGCCCGCCCGGCTGCTCACGACGAGAAGGTGGTCGGAGAGGGGGAGCCGGTGCTGTCCCAGCGCCCAGCCGATCAGCTTGTCCACCGCGTTGTGGCGCCCCACGTCCTCGCGCACGGCCAGACATTCGCCGCCAGGCGTGAAGAGCCCCGCCGCGTGCAGGCCCCCCGTCGCCTCGAACAGCGGCTGGGCGGCCCGCAGCCGGGCGGGAAGGTCGCCCACCACCGCAGGGTCGAGTGGTGGCCGGGTCCAGACGGCGGGAGAGGCGCGCAGGGCCAGCCGCTCGATGCTGCCCGTGCCGCATATGCCGCAGGCGCTGCTCGTGAAGGTGTGGCGAGAGAGCCCGTCCAGCGCCGCGAAGCCCGAGCGCAACTCTACCCGCAGCACGTTCGGGGCCACGAGGTCGCCCTCTCGCCACTCCCAGAGGCCCAGCACGTCCTGCGCGTCCCGAATAGCCCCCTCCGCGTACAGGAAGCCGCGCGCGAGGTCGTGATCCGCCCCCGGCGTCCGCATGGTCACGCCCAGGGGCCGCTCCTCGCCGCCCCGCACCAACCGGAGTTCGAGCGGTTCCTCGACGGCCACCTGATCGGTTAGCGGCGTCACGGCGCCGTCCGCATACCGCAGGACAGGGCGGGAGGCGGGCTCGGCCGTCGTCATGGCGGCTCAGGTGCGGGGCACGTCCGGGAGATTCCCATGCGCCTCCCTCTCCCGCAGACCGCGCCCGAAGCCGCGCAGCACGCCGACGAGGGCGCCCAACGCCAGCCCCACGTCCGGGTCGCGCACGAGCGCGAGGAGTTCGCCCAGGCCCGCCCGCTCGCCCTCCCGCACCCGGCGGGCGCCTTCCCGCAACCCGTCCGAGAGGGCGCCCGTCACCGTCTCCAGCGTCCCGGGCTCCACGTTGCCGAGCAGTTTGACGGCATCCAGCGCGTTGCGGAGGGCGCGCACACTGCCCGGCCCGTTAAGCGCCTCCAGCGCGTGAAAGGCCAGCCCCTCGCCGCCCCGCACCACCCGGACGAGGGTGTGCAGCACCCGGTGTTCGTGCAGCACCCGCAGCAGTTCGAGGGCCTCCAGCAGCGCGTCGGCACTCTCGGCGGTGCCCGCTGCCACCCGTTCCCCCGGGGTGGGGAGCAAGGTCCCGGGGTCGAAGTCAATCGCTTTCGCCATCAGTCATCGCCTCCGAGGGTGTCAGGCTGCCGCACCACCAGCCGGTTATAGGGCGCCCCCGGGAAGCGGTAGTCCGCCCGGCGCCACTTGCGCTCGACCTCCACGCCCCGCTGCGGGGTGGGGTGGCCGTAACGGTGATTCACGCGCGGCAGCGGGTTCTCGCCCATCTCGGGCAGCACCTCCAGCCGCACCGCCGTGTCCTTGTACGCGGGAGTGTGGGTGCAGGGGTCGGTGTGGCTGCCCGTCAGGCGGTTCAGCGCGTTCCTCGCCTCGGGGTTGTTCATGGGCATGTAAATCTGCTTGCCCTTCACCCGGTCGGTGACGTGGACGCGCACCCGCACCGCCCCGTGCCGCGACACGAGCCGCACGTAGCGCCCGCTCTCCAGGCCGCGCTCGCGGGCGAGGTCGGGCGACACCTCGACGAGGGAGCCCGGCACCTTCTCGGTAATCCCCGCCGATTTGAAGGTCATGTTCCCCTCGTGGAAGTGCTCCAGCATCCGCCCGTTGTTGAGGTGCAGGTCGTACT
Organism: Deinococcus aerius; assembly: GCF_002897375.1. Lineage (NCBI taxonomy): Bacteria > Thermotogati > Deinococcota > Deinococci > Deinococcales > Deinococcaceae > Deinococcus > Deinococcus aerius. The sequence goes on from NZ_BFAG01000008.1 coordinate 41,648, forward strand.
CGGCGTCGGGCGTCTCCTGCGGCGCCACGAACTCGGCGGGGTAGAGCCGCGCCTTGCGGTCGGGGAAGGGGAAGCCTTCCGTGAACAGCAGCGGCGTGTCGCTCCCATCGGGCAGCACCGGCCACTGGAGCGAGCGGAAGCCCTCCAGCCGGTCGTAGGTCACGCCGGAGTACAGCGGGACGAGCGAGGCGATCTCGGCCATGATGTCGGAGGGGTGGGTGTAGGTCCAGTTCGCGCCCATCGCGTTGGCGACGCCCTGGATAATCTCCCAGTCGGGGCGGCTCTGACCCAGCGGTTCCAGCGCACGATACAGCCGTTGAATGCGCCGCTCGGTGTTCGTGAAGGTGCCTTCCTTCTCCAGGGAGGGGCTGGCAGGGAGCACCACGTCCGCGAAGCTCGCCGTGTGGCTGAAGAACACGTCCTGCACCACGAAGAAGTCGAGCTTTTCGAAGGCGGCGTCCACGTAGTTCGCGTTCGCGTCCACCAGGCCCATTTCCTCACCCTTGAGGTACATGCAGCGGAGGGTACCCTCGTGGACGGCGTGGACCATCTCGTGATTGTCCAGGCCCTTGTTGTGGGGGAGGGGCACGCCCCACCGCGCCGCGAACTTCTCCTGCACCGCCGGGTCGTCGATCTTCTGGTAGCCGCCCACGAAGTTGGGCATGGCCCCCATGTCGGACGCGCCCTGCACGTTGTTGTGCCCGCGCAGGGGGTAGGACCCGGCGCCGGGGCGCATGTAGTTCCCGGTGATCAGGAGCAGGTTGGAGATTGCCGTGGAGGTCTCCGACCCGCTGCACTGCTGGGTCACGCCCATCGCCCACATGATGCAGGTACCGTCCGCCTCGACGATCTCGTGGGCGATTTGTTTCAGCGTGTCCTGAGCGATGCCGGTAACTTCCTCGGCGTGGGCGAGCGTGTAGCCCTCGATGCTCTTGCGGTACTCGTCCAACCCGTTCACCCACTGATCGATGAAGTCCTTCTTCTCCAGCCCGTTGTCGAGGATGTACTTCGCCACGGCGGTGAGCCACACGAAGTCGGTGCCGGGGGTGGGACGGATGAAGAGGTCGGCCCGCCGCGCCATCTCGTGCTCGCGCAGGTCGGCCACGATCAGGCGCTGGCCGTGCAATTTATGCGCCCGCTTGATCCGGGTGGCGAGGACCGGGTGCGACTCGGCGGTGTTCGTCCCGATGCCGATGACGAGTCCCGCTTTTTCTAGGTCGTGGATGGAGCCCGAGTCGCCGCCGTAGCCCACCGTGCGCCACAGGCCCATCGTGGCGGGGCTCTGGCAGTAGCGCGAGCAGTTGTCTATGTTGTTCGTGCCGACCACCGCGCGGGCGAGCTTCTGCATCAGGAACGCTTCCTCGTTCGTGCACTTCGAGGAGGCGATGAACGCGAGGGCGTCGGGGCCGTGCTGCGCGCGAATCTCCGTGAAGCGCCGGGCGATGAGGGTGAACGCCTCGTCCCAGCTCGCCTCGCGGAAGGCCCCATTTTCACGAATCAGCGGCACCGTCAGCCGCTTGTCGCTGTTCACGTAATCCCAGCCGAACTTGCCCTTGATGCAGGTGGAGACGCCGTTCGCCGGGCCGTGCGTCGGCTCGACCTTGAGGATGTGCCGTTCCTTGGTCCACACCTCGAAGGAGCAGCCCACCCCGCAGTAGGTGCAGACGGTCTTGGTCCGCTTGACCGACCCCTCGCGCATGGCCGACTCCGTGTCGGAGAGTTGCAGGATGGGGCCATAGCCAATGGAGGGCTCCGCCGCCTTCACCAGATCGACCGCCGAGTGGAAGACCGGCAGCGGCAGATCGGTCATGAGCCCCGCCTCGCCCAACATCGTCTTCTCCATCAGGGCGTTGCAGGGGCAGACGGTGACGCAGTGGCCGCAACTGACGCAGCTCGACTCGCCCACGGGCGAGCCGCCGTCCCACAGGACGCGGGGGTGAGGGTCCTCCCAGTTGATGCTCAGGGTCTCGTTGACCTGGAGGTTCTGGCAGGCCTCCACGCAGCGCCCGCACAGGATGCACTGGTCGGGGTCGTAGCGGTAGAAGGGGTTGGACTCGTCCTTCGCGTAGGGCTTGGGCTTGTACGGCGTGTCCTGGTGCTCGACCTTCAGCAGCGCCGTGGTGTTGTGGACCACGCAGTTGCCGTTGTTGTTGTCGCAGACCGTGCAGTACAGCAGATGGTTACCCAGCAGGCGGTCGAAGGCAGCCTTGCGCGAATGGCGGGCGGCGGTCGTCTCGGTTCGCACGTTCTGCCCCGCCGCCACGCGGGTGCCGCAGGAACGCACGAGTTCGCCGTTCACCTCCACCAGGCAGGTGTCGCAGGTCTGGATGGGGCCGAGCTGGGGGTGGTAACACACCTGCGGAATCTCGACGGCGGCGCGGTTGATGACCTCCACGAGGGGCTCGCCGAGGGTGGCGGGCTGCGGCACTCCGTTGACGGTCACGTGGGTATCGAAGGATGGCAAGGCGGCCTCCAGAAGCGCGAAGGAGCGGGCCGGGGCGAGGAGCAGCGCCTCAGCCTGGCGGCGCGGCCCGTGTTCACCCTGTCCCGGCGCGGGTTTGTACGGGTGCAATCTGCGCCCCCGGACCCGCCCTCCGCAACCGCTCTGTCGCCCCCCAACTTGAGCGATTCCTCATGGCCGCCGCCCCCGGGGAGCCGATGCTGTGGCTTCCACCGGAGGTGCCTATGCCCGACGACCCAAACACGCCCTACAAGAAGCCCGAATCCCCCTCCCAGGACGCCGTGAACGAACACGGGGACGAGGGTGAAGGCCCCTTTGGCAGCGACATGACCAAAAGGCCGCCTGGCGCGAGGAGTTGCGCGAACAGCTCGCGGCGCGGCGGGTGCCCACCCTGATAGTCTGGGGCGACCACGACCTCATCCTGCCCGCGCGGCATCTGGAGGAAGCCCGGCGGCACCACCCCCACGCCCGCTTCCACCTCTTTCAGGACACCGGGCACATGCCGCAACTGGAGCGCGCCCTGGCGTTCAACCGCCTCGCCCTCGACTTCTTGCAGGAGGTTTCCCCTTGACGACCCACCACCAGATCGCCATCATCGGCAGCGGCTTCGCGGGGCTGGGGATGGCGGCCCAGCTCCGGCGGCACGGAATGGAGGGCTTCGTGATCTTCGAGCGGGCCGGGGAGGTCGGCGGCACCTGGCGCGACAACACCTACCCCGGCTGCGCCTGCGACGTGAAGAGTGACCTCTACTCCTTCTCCTTCGCGCCCAACCCCGAGTGGGGGCACCGCTACGCCCGCCAGCCCGAGATCCTGGAGTACCTGCGCCGCACCGCCGACGAGTTCGGCCTCCGCCCCCACATCCGTTTTCACCACGAGGTCGAGCGGGCCGAGTGGGACGACGCGGAGGGGCTCTGGCGGATTCGCACGAGCGGCGGCCCCGACGGAGACAACACCTTCACCACCCGCGTCCTGATCTCCGGGCACGGTCCCCTGGTCGAGCCGAAGTGGCCCGTGATTCCCGGCCTGGAGAGCTTCAGCGGCCCCCGCTTCCACTCGGCCCGCTGGGACCACTCGGTGGACCTGCGCGGAAAGCGCGTGGCGGTGATCGGCACCGGGGCCTCCGCCGTCCAGTTCGTCCCGGAGGTGCAGAAACAGGCGGCGCGGCTCACGGTGTTCCAGCGGTCGGCCCCCTGGATCATGCCCCGGATGGACGAGCCCACCACGGAGCGCCGCCGCGCCCTCTTCCGCCGCTACCCGGCCCTGCAACGCCTCTCGCGGCAGTGGATCTTCGGGCGGGCCGAGTTCAACTTCCTGTCCTTTTCCAACCCCCGCATGGGGCGGATGGCGGAGGAGGTCGCGCGCAAGCACCTGGAGGCGCAGGTCCCCGACCTCGCGCTGCGGGCCAAGCTGACGCCCGACTACCGGCTGGGGTGCAAGCGCGTCCTGGTCTCGGACGACTACTACCCGGCCCTGACGCAGCCCAACGCGGAGGTCGTCACTGAGCCCATCTGCGAGGTGCGCGGCTCCCGCCTCGTGACGGCGGACGGCGCCGAGCGGGAGTTCGACGTGCTCATCGGGGGAACGGGCTTCAACGCGGCGCGGCCCGCCATCGCGCGGGTGATCCACGGGCGGGACGGGCACCCCCTCGCCGGGGTCTGGCAGCCGCACTCGGAGGCGCTCCACGGGACGACCGTGGCGGGCTTTCCCAACCTCTTCCTGATCGTGGGGCCGAATACGGGACTCGGCCACAACAGCATGGTGTACATCATGGAGGCGCAGATCGGGTACATCCTGCGCGCGCTGGAGCATCTGGAGGCGGGGCACCTGCTCTCGCTCGAACCCCGCCCCGAGGCGCAGGCCGCCTACAACGGGGCGATTCAGGCCAAGCTGCGGGAGAGCGTCTGGATGCGGGGCGGCTGCACGAGCTGGTACATCGACGAGGGGGGGCGCAACACCTCGCTCTGGCCCGAGCGGGCGGCGAGCTTCCGGCGCACCCTGGCCCACTTCGACCCCTCGCTCTACCGCGCCCGGCTGAGCCCCCGGCCCCTCGCGCCCTTCCGGGCCGCGTCCCCCCGGAGCGCCTGAGCGGTGCGGCCCTACACCTTCGCGGGCGGCACGGCGGTCGTCACGGGAGCGGCGAGCGGGATCGGGCGGGCCCTCGCCTCCGGCCTGGCCTCGCGCGGCAGCCACCTCGCGCTGATCGACCGCGACGAGGAGGGGCTGCGGACGCTGGTGGCCCGGCTGCGACCACAGCACCCGGAGTTGAGGGTCAGCGTCCACCCCTTCGACCTGTCCCGGACGGCGGAGATTCCCGATCTGGCCGGCGCCGTGCTGCGGGAACATCCCCGGGTCACGCTCCTCATCAACAACGCGGGCGTGGCGCTGGGCGGCGCCTTTACCCAGGTCAGCGCCGAGGACTTCGACTGGGTGATGGACGTGAACTTTCGGGCGGTCGTCGCCCTGACCCGGGCGTTTCTGCCCGCGCTGCGCTCGGAACTGGACTCGCACCTGGTCAATGTCTCCAGCCTGTTCGGGCTCGTCGGCCCGCCGGGGCAGAGCGCGTACTCGTCGAGCAAGTTCGCCGTGCGCGGCTTCACCGAGGTGCTGCGCCACGAGCTTGGGCCGCTGGGGGTGGGCGTGACCGCCGTGCATCCGGGCGGGGTGAGGACGAACATCGCCCGCAACGCCCGGGTGGGGAGCGGGGTCAGCGCCAGCGAGGCGCAGGCGGGCCAGCGGCAGTTCGAGCGCCTCCTGCGGCTGGAGCCCGCCCGGGCCGCCGAGATCATCCTGGGGGGCGTCGAGCGCCGCCAGCCCCGCGTCCTCGTGGGCGACGACGCCCGGGTACTCGACCTGCTCGCGCGGCTGCTGCCGGGCTCATACGGGCGGGTGATGGGGGCGCTGCTGCACTTGGCCGGGGAGGGCCGGTAGGAAGCTGGGGGTCGCCACCTGTGAGGTTGCCGCCGGGCGGCATGCCAACTTTGCAAGAGTCCACCATTCCTGGAGCCGCCAGTGAGCCGACGCGCGGTCGGGAAGTATCCACTCGGCAAACAGGCCCTGCCCCTTCTTCCCCTTGACTGTTACCTACCCGTAGGTAGAGAATCCGCCCATGCCGGGGCAGGGGGACACCCTTCAGCAGATTCTGGACGTGGCGCAGGAACTCGTTCAGGAGCGGGGGTTCAACGCGGTGAGCTACGCGGACATCAGCCGCCGCCTCGGCATTCGCAACGCCAGCATCCACTACCACTTTCCCGGCAAGGCCGACCTCGGCGTGGCCCTGGTGCGGCGCTACCGGCAGCGGCTGGAACGCGACCTGGAGGCCATCAGCCAGGCCACCGACTCGGCACCCGAACGGCTGGACCGCTACCTGACGGCCTACCGAACGGTGGTCCACGAGGATGGCCGCATCTGCCTATGTACGGTCCTCGCCGGGGACTACAACACGCTGCCGGAGGCGATGCGACAGGAAGTCCGCGCCTTCTTCGACCTCAACGAGGGCTGGCTCACGGAGGTGTTCGCCCGGGGACGTTCTCAGGGTGAACTGACGTTCGCGGGCACTCCCCGCGAGGCGGCCTCCGCCTTCCTGGCCGCGCTGGAGGGCGCGATGCTCCTCGCCCGCTCGTATCAGGATGTCCGGCGCTTCGAGGCCATCGGCCGCCGCGCCGTCGAGGGGGTGCGCGCCGACTGATCTGGGCTCTTCTGATCTGGGCTCTTCCTCCCTTCTGCGGGTAGAAACAGGAGCGCGGGACAGGCCCCTCTCCCCCACCGGAGGAATCCATGTCCTCCATCACCGCCGGCGAGGAAAACGGCCAGCCCATCCAGCTCTATTTCGAGGACCACGGCAGTGGCCAGCCCGCCATGAGCCAGACCCGTCGTGTTCCGCGAGGGACAGGGTGCATGACAACCGGGAGGGGAGGCGCAACACGGGGACCAGCGAAAGCACCCGGAGTTGCAGTCCGGGTACGGAGCGGAAGGACCCTTTCCAACTCCCCGACGCCCAAAAAAAGTCCTGGCACGGGGACCAGGACCTGAACAGGGAGAAAACCCGTTACTCCATCAGCCACAGATACCGGGCAAGAAGCAGCGCGGCCACCCCGTACAGGATGGGGCTGACCTGCCGCCCGCGCCCGCTGAGCAGCTTGATCGCGGCGTAGCTGATGACGCCCAGGCTTACGCCGTTGGCGATGGAAAAGGTGAGCGGCATGGCGATGATCGTCAGGAAGGCGGGCAGGCCGTCGCTGATGTCGTCCCAGTCCACGTGGCGCACGCCTTCCATCATCAGGGCGCCCACCACGATGAGGGCGGGGGCGGTGGCGGCGCCCGGAATCGCGGCGGCCAGCGGCCACAGGAACATGGCGAGCAGGAACAGCACGCCGACCGTGACGGCGGTGAGGCCGGTGCGCCCCCCCTCCCCGATGCCGGAGGCGGACTCGACGTAGGCGGTGGTCGTCGAGGTGCCCATGAAGGCGCCGAACATGGCCGCCAGCCCGTCCATGGCGAAGAGGCGCCGGGCGCGGGGCATGTTGCCGCTCGCGTCGAGGAAGCCCGCCCGCTGCGCGAGGCCTGTCAGGGTGCCCGTCGCGTCGAAGAAGTCCACGAAGAAGAAGGTGAAGACCACGCTCAGCAGGCCCAGGCCCAGCGCCCCGGCGATGTCGAGCTGCCCCACGAGCCCGGAGGGCCAGACCGGCGCGCCGAAGATACCCAGAAACGACCCCTCGAAGCCGGGGAAGGGGCGCAGGCCCCCGTTCGCCCCGCCCGCATACACGGGCGCGCGGGTGAGCATGGCGAGGATGCTGGTGGCGAGGATGCTCCACAGAATGGCCCCGGTTACCCGGCGGCTCATCAGGACGGCGGCGAGGATCAGGCCGACCAGCGCGATCCACACGGGCGCGGCGGTCAGCGAGCCCAGACCCACCAGCGTGGCCGGGTTGCTGACCACGATCCCGGCGTTCTTCAGCCCCAGGAAGGCCAGGAAGGCCCCGATGCCGCCCGTGATGGCAAACTTCAGCGAGTTCGGAATGGCCTGCACGATGGCCTGCCGGGCGCCGAGGACGCTGAGCAGCACGAACAGGACGCCGCTGATGAACACTGCCCCCAGCGCCGTCTGCCAGGGAATGCCCAGCCCCTGCACGACCGTGAAGGCGAAAAAGGCGTTCAGGCCCATGCCGGGCGCCTGCGCGAAGGGGTACCGGGCGACCAGGCCCATCACCAGCGAGCCGAAGGCGGCGGCGATGGCGGTCGTCATCAGCAGTTGCACGAAGGCGTTGGGCACCTTGATCGCCGTACCCAGCACCTGCGGGTTCACGAAGAGGATGTAACTCATCGTGAGAAAGGTCGTGAGGCCCGCCCGCACCTCGCGGGAGACGGTCGAGCCCTGCGCGCTCACGCCGAAGTAGCGGTCGAGACCGGAACGGGGAACAGCGGGGGCGACGGGGGTGGAGGCATCGGACATGGAGGACTCCTGGGGGGCAGAGAATGGGGCGGACGGACACGGGCGGCTGGGGCCTATGGACCGGGAACAACCCTCCAAAATGTTAGATTTGCACCTTGCTCCCCGCTCGAACGAGGCTGTCTAGAACACCTCCTTTTTGGGGGCTGCCCCGCGGGTCTTGGATGGGCCGGAGGCGGGCGTATTGTCTGGCCGTGCCCACCCCGAACGACCTGGGTATGTTCACACGCTCACCTCCAGGGAAGCGGCTGCCCTCTGGTACACCACGTCGCCGCCCACCCAGACCTGCGCCACGTCGGCCTGGGTGCCCAGTGTGAAGAGGTCGGCGAGGACACGCCCCGGGTCCTCCGCGTGGCGCAGCACAGTGTCGAGGGTGGTGCCGGGGGGCGGGCGCAGGTACACGGCGTCGAAGGCCTTGCCCCCCCCGAAGTCGCCGGTCAGGTCGGCGAGCCCGAGGGCCTCCGCCCCCGCGCGGGTCGCCAGGTAGAGGAGGTGGGCGGGGCCGAGCGGCTCCCCCTCCGCGCCCAGGAGCTGCTGCATGAAGTACGCCTGGAGGCCCTCCTTCAGCATGGAAAAGCCGGTGCCGCCGCCGACATCCGTGCCCAGCGAGACGTGGACGCCCGCCTGAAGGTGGCGGCGCAGCGGGAAGAGGCCGCTCCCCAGCGACGAGTTGCTGCACGGGCAGTGGGCGGCGGTGCAGCGGTGCTCGGCCATCACGCCGAGTTCGCGGTTCGACGGGTGGACGTTGTGGGCGAACACGCTATGCCGTGTGACCAGCCCCGCCCGCTCGTAGGTGTCGAGGTAGTCGCGGGCTTCGGGGAAGAGGCGGCGCACCGTCTCGATCTCGCGCGGGCTCTCGTTGATGTGGGAGGTGAAGCGCACGTCGGGGAACTCGCGGAGAAGCGAGGCGCAGGCGTCGAGGATGCCCTCGCTGGCGGAGAGTGAGAAGCGCGGGGTGACGGCGTAGAGGCTGCGTCCGACGCCGTGCCACCGCTCGATCAGCGCCCTCCCCTCGGTGTAGGTCCTCTCCGGCGTCGTGTGCAGTTCGGGGCGCAGCATCCGGTCGGAGACGACCTGCCCGGCGACCACCCGCAGGCCACTCGCCCCCGCCTCGCCGAAGAACACGTCCATCGCCGAGGCGTAGTGACTGCCGAAGACGAGCGCGGTCGTGGTGCCGTTCGAGGCGAGGGCGGCCAGGAACTCGCGGGCCACGGCGCGGGCGTAAGTATCGTCCGCCAGCCGGGCCTCCTCGGGGAGCGTGTTCTTGTCCAGCCATTCCAGCAGGCCCATCCCCAGCCCGCCCAGCACCCGCACCTGGGGGTAATGCACGTGGGTATCGATAAAGCCGGGAAGCAGGACCCCGCCGCGCAGGTCCACGACCTCGGCCCCGGGCCAGGCGGCGCGGAGGTCCGGGTAGCTGCCGCAGGCCAGGATGCGGCCCTCCTCCACCAGCAGGCCGCCGTCGTCGTGCGTCTGGAGGGCGTCGGGAACGGCAAAGGGGCTGCCAGGGGTGTGCATCAGGGCGGCGCGGTAGAGCTTCATGGGGTCCTCTGGGGGGCGACAACGAAGGGGGCGGGTTCGGCGGCTTCCAGCACGGTCTGAAGCTGCGCGGCCACCCCCAGGGCGATCACCGCCGGGGTCTTGCCGCGAAGGGCAGGCAGGCCGACCGGCGTGGTGATGCGGGCGAGGTCGGTTTCAGTGTGGCCCAGTGAAAGAAGTTGCTCGCGGAAACGGGCCCACTTGACCCTGGACCCGATCAGTCCGATGAAGCCGAGGTCCGGTCGGCGCAGGGCCGCGTCGCACAGGGCCGCGTCCTCGGCGTGGTCGTGGGTCAGGATGACGAAGTGGGCGCCGGGGGGCAGGTCGGCCAGGACCATCTCGGGAATCGGGGCGTGGTGGATGTGGAGGCGGGCGGGGCTGTCCTGCAAGGGGGCCAGCCGTTCGGGGGCCAGTTGGGCTGCCCGCGAGTCGATCAGGTGCAACTCCACCTCCAGCCGGGAGAGGATGCGCGCGAGTTCCAGGCCCACGTGCCCCACTCCGAAGATGGCGAGCGCGGGCCGCACCGTCTTCAGCGGTTCGAGGAGAAGCGTGACCTCGCCGCCGCAGCACTGCCGCCCGTACTCGTTCGGCGCCCGGTCGGTCAGGCGCAGGGTGAGGAGTTCGGGCGTGGTCGCCCCGCAGGCGAGCAGGGCGCGGGCCCGTTCCACGGCGGTCGCCTCCAGGTTGCCGCCGCCCACGGTGTCCCAGGTCGCCCTCAGGCCGACGACCATCTTCGCGCCCGCCTCGCGGGGGGCATGGCCCCGCACCGCCGCGACAGTGACGAGGACGCCCGGCTCGCCCCGTTCGGAGAGGGTTTGCACCGCCTTAAGCCAGGACATGCTAATCCGCCGCGACTTCAGTTCGGGCGCTCGCCTGCCGGGCCGCGTCGAGTGCCCAGAACACCGCTTCCGGTGTGGCCGGGCTGGCGAGGAGGGTGGAGCTCCCCTCGGGGCCAAACGCCGCCGCTGCCTGCCGCAACGCCTCGCGCACACTGATCGCCAGCATCAGGGGGGGCTCGCCGACCGCCTTGGAGCCGTACACGACACCGCTCTCGGTGGCCCGTTCCAGCAGCGCCACGTTGAACACGTCCGGCACCTCGGAGAGGCTGGGGAGCTTGTAGGTGCTCGCGGCCTGGGTGGCGAGGCGGCCCCGGTACGGCCCGCCTCCGGTGTCCCAGCGCAGGTCCTCCAGGGTGAGCCACCCGGCCCCCTGCACAAAGCCCCCCTCCACCTGCCCGATGTCAATCAGGGGCGAGAGGCTGTCCCCCACGTCATGCAGGATGTCCACCCGGCGCAGGCGGTAAGCCCCGGTGAAGCCGTCCACCTCGACCTCGCTGACGGCGGCGCCGTAGGAGAAGTACTTGAAGGGCTCGCCCCGCATCGCCACGCGGTCCCAGTGGAGGCCGGGGGTGCGGTAGTACCCCGCCGCCCACAGTTGGGTCCGCAGGTGATAGGCGTCGTGGACGACCTGGCGGAAGTCCATCCCCAGCTCCGGGTGCCCGACCGGGAAGACGCGCCCGTTCTCGAAGCGCACGTCGCCCGGGTTGACCCCCAGCGCGCTCACCTTCGCCGCCTGCGCCGCGAGCGATCCCGCCGCCACTGACGCCAGCCGCGCCTTGATCTGCTCGCAGGCGTCCTTGATCGCCCCGCCGTTCAGGTCCGCGCCGCTGGAGGCCGCCGTCGCGGAGGTGTTCGGCACCTTGTCCGTGCGGGTGGGGGCGAGGCGGACGCAGGAGAGGGGGACGCCGAGGGCCGTCGCCGCGACTTGCAGCATCTTGGTATGGAGCCCCTGCCCCATCTCGGTCCCGCCGTGGTTGATGAGCACCGAGCCGTCCTTGTACACGTGGACGAGGGCGCCCGCCTGGTTGTACGCCGTGAAGTTGAAGGAGATGCCGAACTTGACGGGGGTGATCGCCAGACCGCGTTTGACGTGCGGGTGCGAGGCGTTGAAGGCGCGCACCTCCGCCTGGCGCGCCGTGAAGTCGGACCGCCCGAGGAGCGTTCCCCACACCTCATGCAGCCGCTCGGCGTGGCGGACGGGCTGGCCGTAGGGGGTACTCTCGCCGGGCTGATAGAAGTTGCGCGCCCGCAACTCATGCGGCTCCAGGCCGAGCAGCGGCGCGCAGCGGCCCAGGATGTCCTCGATGACGAGCATTCCCTGCGGGCCGCCGAAGCCCCGGAAGGCCGTCTGGGAGGTCTTGTTCGTCTTGGCAATCCGCCCGTGGACCTCGACGTGCGGAATGAAGTAGGCGTTGTCAATGTGGCACAGCGCCCGCGCCATCACCGGCTCGGAGAGGTCGAGGCTCCAGCCGCCGTCCGAGGTCAGGGTGGCCTGGAGGGCGAGCAGGTGCCCGTCCGCGTCGAAGCCGACTTTCCAACTCGCGTGGAAGGGATGGCGCTTGCCCGTCAGGGTGAGGTCCTGCTGACGGTTCAGCCGCAGCCGGACGGGGCGGCCCGTGAGCACGGCGCCGAGGGCCGCAATCGCCGCGTACCCGTGGGGCTGCATCTCCTTGCCGCCGAAGCCGCCACCCATCCGCAGACACTGGACGGTGACTTCGTTGCTGGCAAGCCCGAGGACGTGCGCCACGATCTCCTGCGTCTCGGTGGGATGCTGGGTGCTCGACTGGACGAAGACCTGCCCCCACTCGTCCACCTGCGCGAGCGCGGCGTTCGTCTCCAGGTAAAAGTGCTCCTGGCCGCCGAACTCGAACTCTCCCCCGAAGACGTGGGCAGCCTGCGCGAAGCCGTGCTCCACGTCGCCCCGGTGGACGGTGGACTGCGCCCCCTGGAAGGACTCAGCCTCGATGGCTTCCTGAAGGGTCAGGAGGGCGGGCAGCGGCTCGTACTCGACCTCGATCATCTGGGCGCCCAGCCGCGCCGCCTCGATGCTGTCCGCGAGGACCCAGCAGACCGCGTGCCCGTAGTACATCACCTCGGTCGGGAACAGCGGCTCGTCGTGCTTCACGCCCGCGTCGTTCAGGCCGGGCACGTCGGCGGCGGTGAGGACCCGCACCACGCCGGGCACCTCCAGCGCGGGCGTGATATGCAGCCGGGTCACGCGGGCGTGCGCGTGCGGCGCCTGGAGCGGCCAGGCGTGGAGGAGGTTCTGGAGCCGCACTCCCAGGTCGTCGGTGTACAGCGCGTGCCCCGTGACGTGCGCCTCGGCGCTCTCGTGGGGAATGGCCTCGCCCACCGCGCCGCCCGGGGGCCTCTCGTACAGGCTGGTCATACGGTCACCTCCTGGCCGGTCTTCTCGAAGTAGAACTTCAGCAGGGCCTGTTCCAGCATCGCCGCGCGGTAGGCCGCCGAGGCCCGGTGATCGTCCAGCGGCGTCCCCTCCCCGCGCAGCACCCGGGCCGCCTCGCGGACGGTGCGCTCGGTCCAGGGCTGGCCGGTGAGAGCTTCCTCGGTGGCATAGGCCCGGATCGGTGTGGCCGCGACGCCCCCCAACCCGATGCGGACCGAGCGCACCACCTCCCCATCCAGTTCCAGCGCGATCCCGACCGCCACACTGGAGATGTCGTCGAAGCGGCGCTTGGCGATCTTGTAGAAGCCGGTGATAGGGGCGAGGGGCAGCGGGATTCGTACCGCGCGGATGAGTTCGTCCCCCCGGCGCACCGTCCGGCGGTAGCCGGTGAAGTAGTCCGAGAGCGGCACCTCGCGCTCGCCCGCGTTGGAGGCCAGCACCACCCGCGCGTCCAGCGCGAGCAGCACGGGCGGGCTGTCCCCGATGGGGCTGGCCGTGCCCAGGTTGCCCCCCAGCGTGGCGCTGTTGCGGATCAGCCGCGAGGCGAAGAGGGGCAGCCACTCCGCCAGCAATGGCACCCGGCCCGCCAGCCGCCGCTCGATCTCGGAGAGGGTCAGGCCCGCGCCGATCTCCAGGTGGTCGTCCGCCCAGTTCAGCGTCCGCAGTTCGGGCAGGCCGTCCAGAGCGATCGTGACGGCGGCCCGCGAGTGGCGCAGGTTCACGTCCACGCCCCAGTCGGTGCCCCCCGCGAGCAACACGGCCCCGGAGTTGGCGGCGAGCAGATCGACAGCTTCAGCGAGCGTGGTGGGCCGGTGAAATTCGCCGTCCGGGGTCTGAAGGTGCGTGGGCTGCGGGGCGGGTGCGGGCTGCTCCCGTCGCCGGGCGAAGGGGTCCTCCTGGGCCGGGCCACCCAGCGCGAGCGCCGCGTCCACGATGGGGCGATAACCCGTGCAGCGGCAGAGATTCCCGCTCAGGGCGTGGATGTCGAAGTCTGAAGCGCGCCGGTCCTCCCGGTAATACTCGGCGGCCATGCTGACCACGAAGCCGGGGGTGCAGTAGCCGCACTGGGAGCCGCCGCGCACGGCGAGTTCGCGCTGAACGGGGTGGAGGTTCCCCGGGGAACCCAGCCCCTCGGCGGTGACGACCTCTCCCCCATTCAGGGCGGCGAGCATGACCAGACAGGCGTTGACGGACTCCAGCCGGGTGCCACCGTCCTCGGCGGGGCGGGCGACGAGCACGGCGCAGGCCCCACATTCGCCCTCGGCGCAGCCCTCCTTGCTGCCGGTCAGGCCCTGGTCGCGCAGCCAGTTCAGGAGGGTGGTGTGGGGCCGCACGTCGTGCGCCTCGCACGGCACGCCGTTCACAATCAGGGTGATGCTGTTCATGCTTGCTCCTTTGCGGGAAAGGGGAAACCAAACAAGGGGCCGCCTCATGCCTGGCACACGCCGACCCCTGGGGGACGAGCGCATGGTTGACGCACGAGGCGGACCGCTGGTTATCCATGCAGAACAGTGGTCTGAATTTTGTAAAGCTTACTGCGGCGCTTGTCCCTTGACAAGAGGGGCGGAATGGGGTAACGGGACTGGTCAACTTCCCCGGTAGGTGCTGTAGGCCCAGGGGGTCATCACCAGCGGCACGTGGTAGTGCCCGGAGGTGTCGCTCACGGTGAAGCGCAGGGTCACGAGGTCGAGGAACGGAACCTTTGGGGTGGCCTCGAAGCCCTCGAAGTACGGGGCGACGTGGAAGGTGAGTTCGTAGGTGCCGGGCTGAAGGCTGCCGCGTTCGATCAGGGGGGCGTCGGTGCGCCCGTCCCCGTTCGTGACCGCCTCGGTCACCTTGCGCCGTTCCCCGCCCTCCACCTGGAAGAGTTCCACCCGGACCCCGGCGGCGGGGCGACCTCTGGCCGTGTCCAGAACGTGGGTCGTGAGGCCGGAGTGACCCGCCATCAGGCGCGCTCCACCCAGCCTTCCATCAGGCCGTAGGGCTCGGGGTCCACGTGGAAGATTTCCAGGTTGTTCTCCAGGCCGAAGCGCTGCAAGTTGTACTGGAGGTGGTGCTTGTTGGGCATGCGGAAGTAGATGCGCGAGATCTCGGGGCACATCGTCAGCACCGCCTGGCCCATCAGGAACAGCGTGTTCTGGAGGCTGGGCGAGTAGTGGTCGGTGAAGGTCTCCTGAATCTGCCGGTACACGCGTCCCCACACGGCGTCGTAGTCCACCTCACCCTCGTTGTACTCCCACTTGGCGGTCACGTAGGACGCCATCAGGCGCTCGTGCGTCTCGGGCAGGGTCGTGAACCGCTCGTTCAGGAGGTAGTTCGCCCAGCCGCTCTCGGTGGTCTTCAGCACGTAGAGGTTCTCGATGCCGGACGTGACCTTGAAGGTCTGGCCGTCCTCGCTCTCCACACGGCCCGTTCGCTGGGGCATCTGGCGCACGAAGGAGTGGTCATGGCCCTGGCCACCCACCTGAATGCGTTCCCACAGGTACTCGGTGAACTCCATGAAGCCGCCCGTGACCCTGGGCCCGGTCTTCACGAAGTGGGCGACCAGTTCCTTGCCGAACTCCTCGGGGCTGCCGTTAAACCCTTCCTTCGCCAGCCCGTAGATCGTGTTCCGCACCGTGTCGGTGGCGATCAGGTCGGTGTTGTCCCCCTGCTCGTGGGCCGCCGCGAAGTCGCCCGTCATCGCCACGCGCACCTGGAGTTCGCGGATCTCGTGGCGCTCGGTGTCGCGCTTCACCTTCATCAGGTTGACCTCGGCCTTGCCATAGTTGTTGTAGCCGAGACGGGCGTTCACCCTGGCCGGGGCGTTCTGGGTCTGGGTCATGCTTCCACTCCTTCGCGGTCCTGGGCCACCAGGTCGAGCACTCTGAGCCGGGCGATCTTGCCGATTTCCCGCAGGGCGGTCTCCCGCTCCTGCTCGGGGGTGTTCTCCAGGCGCACGGCGGCACCGGCCAGGATGCTCCCCTTGGTGTTCTCCCGCACGCAGACGATGTAGGGCATGTCGAACTTGGCGTGGTAGGCCTGGTTGACGCGGTGGAACTCGGCGTACTCCTCGGGGGTCAGGCGGTCGAGTCCGGCAGAGGCCTGCTCGGAGGCCGATTCGCGGGTGACCTCTCCGGCGAGGGCCGCCTTTCCGGCGAGGTCGGGGTGGGCGCGGATCAGGGCGAGCTGCTGATCGGGCGTGTCGGCGAGCACGGCGGCGGTGAAGGCGGCGGCCAGTTCCTCGACGCTGGCGAAGGGGCGTTCCGATCCCACCCGCTCCGCGTAGCGGGGGCTGTGTTCCAGCACGCCGCCGAAGACGCGCACGAACTCGGCCTGGGGAAGGGCGTTCACGGCGGACAGGGGCAGGGGGGCGTTCAATGCAGACCTCCGGGCTCGGGCGCGTGTTCGGTCACGTCCGCAGTGTAGGAGCGTTGCTCGCGGCCCGTGCCGACGATGTTAAAGAGGATGTTGAGCAGGATGGCCGTCAGCGCCCCGGCGGTGATGCCGCTCTCCAGGAACAGGCTCGCCCAGCCGGGCAGCTTGTCGTACAGGGTGGGGACAGTGGCGGGAATCACGCCCATCGCCACGCTCACCGCGACGATGGTGAGGTTGCGGGTGTCGGCCATGTTGACCCGGCTCAGGGTCTGGATGCCCGCCGCCGCCACCGTGCCGAACAGCACCAGCCCGGCCCCGCCCAGCACGGGCAGGGGGATGGAGGCCACGAGCGCCCCCAGCTTGGGGAAGAAGCCCAACAGCATCAGGATCACGCCCGCCGCCGCGACCACGAAGCGGCTCTTGATGCCGGTGAAACGCACCAGCCCCACGTTCTGGGCGAAGGCCGTGAAGGGGAACACATTGAACACCCCGGCGAGCGCGGTGGAGAGGCCGTCGGCGCGCAGGCCGTTCGCCACCACCCGGCCATCGACCGGTTTTTCGGTGATCTCCCCGATGGCGAGCAGGTCGGCGGTGGTCTCGACCATCACGACGAGCATCACCAGGATCATGGACAGGATGGGCACCAGGGCGAAGGTGGGCGCCCCGAAGAAGAAGGGCGGCGTGAAGCCGAACGCGGCGGCGGTGCCCACCGTGGCGAAGGACGCCTTGCCGAAGAGCGCGGCGACCACCGTGCCGAACACCAGCCCCAGCAGCACCCCGATGCGGCTGAAAAAGCCCCGGGCAAAGCGGGTCACGAGCAGCACGAACACCAGCGTCAGCGCGGCGAGGCCGAGGTTGGCGGGCGAGCCGAAGTCGGGGGCCGCCGGGTTGCCGCCGCCCGCCCAACGGATGGAGACGGGCAGCAGCGCGACCCCGATGATGGTGATGACCGTCCCCGCGACGACGGGCGGGAAGAAGCGCAGCAGCCGCGAGAAGAACGGCGCCACCAGCACGGTGAAGAGCCCCGCCACGATGACTGCGCCGTAGATGCCCGGCAGCCCGAACTCCTTGCCGATCAGGATCATGCTGGCGACCGAGGCGAAGGTGGTCCCCTGGACGATGGGCAGCCGCGCGCCGAAGCCGGGGAAGCCCAGCGTCTGGATCAGCGTGGCGATCCCGCACATGAAGAAGCTGGCGTTCACGATCCGCACGACCTGATCCTGGGGAAGACCAAGTGCGCTCGCCAGCACCAGCGGCACCGCGATGATCCCGGCGTACATGCTCAGCACGTGTTGCAGCCCGAAGGCGACCGTGCGCCCGGGGGGCGGCACTTCGTCCACAGGGTGGACGGACCGGATGGGCGGGGCCTGCGTCATGCGAAACCTCCCTGGGTACGGCGCGCCTCAGACACGCGCCAGAAGAGACGACCGGGCCGGAGCCGCCGGTGAGCCGAACTACTTAGACACCTATGTATCGAGTCACCTTATGGTAAGGGTCACCCCCCACCATGTCAACAGACGGAAGAGTTTTTCAATTTATGGAAAACATTCGGCCGTCGAGTCTCGGAACTCTGCCCTCCAGAGGGTGGGCGAGGACGCCCGGCCGTTTGGGCGTCCTCGCCTCATCCCCAGCTCAGCGCGCCGTCTGCTCCCCTTCCAGCACGCGCTCGATCCGGCGATCCGGCACCAGCCACATCAGGGCGACGCCCAGGAGCATGACGCCGGAGACGATCACCCCCGTTGGCCCGAAAAAGGGCGCGACGATGGCGACGAGGTACGCGGCGACAGACAGTTTTTCCTTCGTGCCGGTTCCCGTCGCGTCGGCCAGGAGGTGGTTGCTGGGATCGGCCCGCATGATCAGGACCGAGAGCAGGGTAAACGCGAGGGCGCACATCAGGGCAACGGCGGCGTAGCAGGTCATCGGAACCGGCGCGTAGTGACTCTCGCCCGCCCAGCCGGTGACGTAGGGAAACAGGGACAGCCAGAACAGCAGGTGCAGGTTGGCCCACAGGATGCTGCCGCTGATCCGGCGGACGGTCAGCAGCAGGTGGTGATGGTTGTTCCAGTAGATGCCCACGTAGACGAAGCTGAGGATGTACCCGAACAGGGTGGGCCAGATGCGCGCAAGTTCCGCCCACTCGTGGCCCTGGGGCCGGGGCAGTTCCAGCACCATGATGGTGATGATGATGGCGATGACGCCGTCCGAGAAGGCTTCCAGGCGAGATTTGGTCATCATGGGCGGCCTCCCCGGTGGGCGTGACTCTCTATGCAGGCATCTTAAAGGGCCGTCAGCTCGACGGTACAGGGGCGCTGCATCTCCCATGCTCCTCCCGGCGAGCGACGCCAGAGAGCAGCTTCGGCCCCGTGCTACGCTCAGGCGGCTTCACCGCCGCGCCACGATGACCTCCTCCCTGACTCCCGACTTCCTCAACCGGCTGCAAGAGGACTGGGCCCGGGTCCGCCCCGGCCTCGACCCCGCGCCGATGCTGACGGTCGTGCTGCTCGGCCGCCTGAACGCCGCGCTGGGCCGCCAGTTGGAGCGCACCTACCTGCCCAGCGGGATCAACGCCGCCGGGTGGGACCTCCTGCTGACGCTGTACCGCTCGGCGCCCCCGGAGGGCCTAACCCCCACCCAACTCAGCGAGTTGGCCGCCATCACCGGCCCCTCCATGACGAACCGGGTGGGGCGCCTGGTTGAGCGGGGGCTGGCCGAGCGCCGGGGCGGCGGGGGGGACCGCCGCTCGGTGCGGATTCGGCTCACCCCGGAGGGCCGCGCCCTGGTGGAACGCCTGCTGCCCCAGCACCTCGCCAACACTGCGCGGATTCTCTCGGCCCTGGGCCCCGGGGAGACCGAGACGCTCCGGCAGCTCGCAGGCCAGTTGCTCGGGGCCCTGGAAGTCCAGGCCGGAGGAGAGCAGGACGAGTCAGCGGCGGGTTGAGGGTTCGGCGCGCGTGGCCCACAATCCGGCCAGGAGCACCAGCCCCGTGCAGCCCACCAGGAACCACAGCGGCGTGGTCCAGGCCGCCGTCCGGTCGTGCAGGGCGCCGAAGAGGAAGGGACCGCTTGCCGCCAGGAGGTAGCCCACCCCCTGCGCCAGCGCGGACAGCCGGGGCACCTGGGCCGGGTTGCTGGCCCGCAGGGCGATGAAGACCAGCGCCAGCGGAAAGGTGCTGCCGGAACCCATCCCGAGGAGCAGGACCCAGGGCAGGGGCGGCGCGGCGGGCAGGAGCAGAAGTCCCAGCAACCCCGCCGCGATCAGACCCGAGATGGCGACGACGAGGGGGCGCGCGCCCCGCAGCCTCGCTGCCAGGACGGGCACGCCCAGGCTGAAGGGGAGCTGGACCAGATTCCCCAGCGCGAGCAGCAGCCCGCTCGCCTCCGGGCTCAGGCCCCGGTCCTGAAGCACCCGGGGCAACCAGGTCAGCCAGGTGAAGAACACCAGCGCCTGAAAGCCCATGAAGAGCGTCACCGGCGGGGCGTAGGGGTTGCGCCAGACGGACGTTCCGGCAGGGGCTCCCCACCCCCCGCGGGTCTGCCGCCCGAACAGCACCGGGAGCCAGGCCAGCATGCCCAGCAGGGCCAGCCCGGCCCAGACCCCCAGCGACGCGCGCCACTCCCCACCGAACGCCCGGCGCAGCGGCACCGCCAGCCCGGAGGCCATCGCCGCCCCGCCGACGACCGCCAGGGTGTACACGCCCGTCATCAGCCCCACCTGGCGCGGGAAGTCGCGCCGCACCAGGCTGGGCAGCAGCACGTTGTTCAGGGCGATCCCCGCCCCGACCAGAACGGTGCCGGGGAGAATCCAGCCCAGGGTCGGGCCCACCCGCAGCAGGGCGCCCACCCCGATCAGGCCGGTGCTCAGCAGCACCACCGTCTCGCTGCTGCGCCATCGGGTCAGGAGGGGAGCGAGGGGGGCCAGCAGCCCCCAGCACAGCAGCGGAATGGTGGTCAGCAGGCTTACCGTCGCCGCGCTCACCCCCAGCTCCGCCTGAATCTGCCCGAGCAGGGGCCCGAACCCCGCGAGGCTGGGGCGCAGGTTCAGCGCCACGAGCACCAGGCCCAGGACCAGAAGAGCGGTCCTGCGACCGGCGAGCGCCGGGGTGGATTCCGTCAGGCCCTCTCCCGACACGGCGACCTCCTCCACCCGGGGTGAACCCGGAGGGGGAGGAGGCGCGGGGGCGTTCACGATTCGGGCCGCCGGGGACTCAGCCCCAGCCCAGCCGGGTGGAGACCTGGGCGGCGGCGAGGGTCATCCGCTCGGCCACCTGCCCGATCTGCTCCCGGGCGAAGCGCGAGGTGGGGGCGGAGACGCTGAGGCCCGCGACGACCTGCCCCGTGGCGTCCCGCACCGGAACGGCCACGCAGCGCACGCCCAGCTCGCGCTCCTCGTCGTCGAGGGCGTAGCCCTGCTCGCGCACCCGGGCGAGTTCCGCGAGGAGCGCCGCCTGGGTGGTGATGGAGTGCGGCGTGTAGGCGGGGTAGGGTCCGTCGCCCAGCTTCTGCCGGACATCCCCCTCGGGGCGCCAGGCGAGGAGCACCTTGCCCACCCCCGAGGCGTGCAGCGGCGCGCTGTCCCCCAGGTGCGCGAACATCCGCACGAGCTGGCGGCCCTCGACCTGATGGACGTACACCGCCTCCGAGCCGTACAGCACGGCGAGGTTCACCGTCTCGTTCAGGTCGCTCACCACGGCCTCCATCGCGGGCTGGGCGGAGCTGATCAGGTTGCTGCGCTCGGTGAAGGCGAGCCCGACCTGATAGGCGCGCAGTCCCACGCTGAAGAGGCCCGTCTGCTCCTCCCACTCGACAAAGCCCTGTTGACGCAGGGTTTCGAGCAGGCGGTAGGTCGTGCTCGCGGAGAGGCCGACGTGCCGGGCGAGCACGCTGAGGGACGCCCGGCGCAGGTCCTTGAGGGCGAGCAGCACGGTCAGCCCCCGCTCCAGGGTGCGGACGCTGCTCGTTTCGCCGCTGCGGGTGCGGCCGGGTTTCTGCCGTGTGGTCGTCGTCATAGGAGTCCTGCCCGAGGGTAGCCCCTGGGCTGCGGCGGGACTGTCATAGGGTTTCCGTACCGTCCGCGGTCGGATGGGGCAAGCGCCAATTCGGTCCCTCCTCTCCGGGCCACGGCCTCTTTCCTTCTCGCGCTGCTCGGGTGGAACCGTCGGTAGACCTGTTCCACCGAAATCCATGCCATGCCCATCAGGCGAGCTGCCCGTAGGCGGGCAGGGTCAGGAACTCCACGAGCGGCGAGCGCGTCGCCACGTCCTTGAAAAGCCGCCCCGCCTGGGCGAAGTTCGGGCCGAGCTTGCCCAGTTCGTCCTCAAAGAGGGTGCCCAGCAGGTCCTGTGTCAGGGTGCGCCCGTCGTCCAGCCGGACCCCGTGGTGCAGCCACTGCCACAGTTGCGCGCGGCTGATCTCGGCGGTGGCGGCGTCCTCCATCAGGTTGTGGATGGGCACGGCGCCCCGGCCCTGGAGCCACGCCGCGAGGTACTGGATGCCCACGCTGATGTTCGTCCGCACGCCGCCCTCGGTGATCGTGCCCCCCGGCGGGGTGAGGAGGTCGCTCGCGGTCACGTTGAGGTCCGCCTGCTTGCCGGAGTCGATCTGGTTGGGGCCAGGCATCAGGCGGTCGAAGACCTCGGTGGCGAGCCCCACCATGCCGGGGTGGGCGACCCAGGTGCCGTCGTGGCCGTTCGTCGCCTCGCGCTCCTTGTCGGCGCGGACCTGCTCGAAGGCGCGCTCGTTGGCCGCCGGGTCATTCTTGACCGGGATAAAGGCGCTCATGCCGCCGATGGCCGGGGCGCCGCGCCTGTGGCAGGTCTGGATGGCGAGCTTGGAGTAGTTCGCCATCATGGGGACCGCCATCGTCACCTGGGCGCGGTCGGGGAGAATCCGGTCGTCCCGGTTCCTGAACTTCTTGATGTAGGAGAAGATGTAGTCCCAGCGCCCCGCGTTCAGCCCCGCCGAGTGCTCGCGCAGTTCGTACAGGATCTCGTCCATCTCGAAGGCGGCGAGGATCGTCTCGATCAGGACGGTGGCCCGGATGGTGCCGCGCGGGGCGCCGAGGGTGTCCTCCGCGAGGGTGAACACGTCGTTCCACCAGCGGGCTTCGAGGTGCGACTCCAGCTTAGGGATGTAGAAGTAGGTGCCGGTGCCCCGGCTGAGCCGCTCGTGCAGGTTGTGGAAGGCGTACAGGCCGAAGTCGAAGAGAGAGCCGCTCATCGTCTCGCCGTCCACCGTGACGTGCTTTTCGGGGAGGTGCAGGCCGCGCGGGCGGACGAGCAGCATCGCCACCTTGTCGTTCAGGCGGTAGCTCTTGCCGCCCTGCTCCAGGCTGATGGTGCCGCGTACCGCGTCGCGCAGGTTGAGCTGGCCCTCGACCATGTTCTCCCAGGTCGGGCTGCTCGCGTCCTCGAAGTCGGCCATGAACATCCGGGCGCCGCTGTTCAGGGCGTTGATGATCATCTTGCGGTCCACCGGCCCGGTGATCTCCACCCGGCGGTCCTGGAGGTCCCGCGGCAGGGGCGCGATCTTCCAGTCCCCGGCCCGGATGTGGGCCGTTTCCGGCAGGAAGTCGGGCAATTCGCCCGCGTCCAGCCGGGCCTGCCGCGCCTCGCGGGCCGCCAGCAACTCGCGGCGCCGGGCGTCGAAGCGGCGGTGCAACTCGGCCACAAAGGAGAGCGCCTCGGGCGTCAGCACCTCGGCGTACCCTTCCTGAAGGGGAGCGGTGATGGACAGGCCAGCGGGCGTCTGCGGGATCGTGGTCACGGGAACCTCCTGGAGGGAACGGGAAACGTGCAAAGAATTTTATCTGGTGAAGATCGTTTCCATTCTATCCATCCAGAAGGCGGGGGCAAGCTCAGTGGGCGTCTCCGAGCCGGTAACGCCGCTTTTATCCCACCCAGATCGCCCGGTAATCGTTGAGGTTATGCCCGCTGGGTCCTGTAATGAGAGCGTCTCCTACTGAGGCGAAGAAGGTGCCGGAGTCGTTGCGGGCGAGGAAGTCTCGGGGGTCCAGGCCCAGCGCACGAGCACGCGCGAGCGAGTCGGGCGTGAGGAAAGCCCCCGCCGCGTCGCTGTTCCCGTCGATGCCGTCCGAACCGGCGGAGAGGGCATACACGCCGCGTTCTCCCAGTTCCTGAAGCAGCCACAGGGCGAATTCCTGGTTGCGCCCGCCGCGCCCGTTGCCCCGCACCGTGACCGTCGCCTCCCCGCCGGAGAGCAGGACCAGCGGCCCCTGGAAAGGCGTGCCGTAGCTGCGAATGCTCCCCACTAAAGAGGCGTGAAATCCGGCCAGGTCACGGGCCTCCCCGGCGAAGGTGTCCCCGAGGATGACCGCGCGGACGCCCTGTCCTTCCAGAAACGCCTGCGCCGCCTCCAGCAGCACACGGTTGGAGCCGATGACGGTGTTCTCGACCTGCGGCAACTCACCGGGCTTCGGGGTCTCGGGGAGGTCGCGCCGGACACCCGCCTCGAAATGGGCGCGGGCTTCGCGCGCCGTAATGCCGTAACGGTCGAGCACGGCCAGTGCGTCCACGAAGGTCGTGGGGTCCGGCACGGTGGGACCACTGGCGATCACGGAGGGGTCATCGCCAATCACGTCCGAGATCAGGAGGGTCCGCACCTGGGCGCGCGTGGCCTGCGCGAGTCGCCCGCCCTTCACGTGCGAGAGGTGCTTGCGAACGGCGTTGATCTCCTCGATGGTGGCCCCGGCGCGCAGCAGGTCACGGGTGAGGGCCTGTTTCTGCTCCAGGGTGACGCCCCAGGGAGCACTCAGCAGCGCACTCCCCCCACCCGAGACGAGGACGAGGAGCCGCGCCCCTTCCGGTAACTCGCGGACCCGGGCCAGGGCCTGTTCGGCGGCCCGCGTGCTGTACTCGTCGGGGACCGGGTGGCTGCCGGGCAGCACCTCCGCCCCTTCCGGTGCGCTGAGGTCGGGGGTTCCCCGGGGCGGCACGGCCAGGCCCGGCACGCCTGGGTAGGCCTCCAGCGCCGCGCGCAGCATGGGCAGCGCCGCCTTGCCGAAGGCGAGCACGAAGTCGGGGCACGGCCCATTCAGGTGCGGGGCGAGCAGGCGGGCCGGGGCGACGGCCTCCAGCGCGGCCCGGTAGCTGGCCTCCAGCAGCGCCCGCAGGTCCGTCCGGGGCACCGTCCGCTCAGGCGCCGTCATGCTCAGTCCAGCCCGGAGAGTTGCGCGTACAGCGCCGCGAGGCCCGAGTGGTCGAGGTCGCCCATCCCCTGCGCGATCATGGCGTTCATCAGCTCGGCGACGCCCGCCGTGGCGGGGAGAGGCACGGCCTGCTCGCGGCCCGCCTCCAGCGCGAGGCGCAGATCCTTGCGGTGCAGATTGATGCGGAAGCCGGGCTTGAAGTTCCCGTCCAGAATCCGCTGCCCGTGCAGGTCGAGAATGCGGCTCTGCGCGAAGCCGCCCAGCAGCGCCTCGCGGACCCGGGCGGCGTCCACCCCGCTCTTGCGGGCGAGGGTCATCGCCTCCGCGACGGCCTGGATGGTCAGGGCCACGACGATCTGGTTGCAGATTTTCGTGACCTGCCCGGCGCCGGGGCCGCCGATGTACACGATGTTCTTTCCGACCGCCTGGAACACCGGGCGGGCCCGCTCGAAGCCCTCCTCGCTGCCGCCCACCATGATGCTCAGGGTCGCCTGCTCGGCGCCGACCTGACCACCGGAGACGGGCGCGTCGAGGGCGTCGGCCCCCTTTACCTTCAGCGCCCCCGCGACCTTGCGGGCGGTGCTGGGGGCCACGCTGCTCATGTCGATATAGAGGCCACCTGACCGGATGCCTTCCGCAACCCCGTTCTCGCCCAGCACGACCTCCTCCACCTGCGGGCTGTCGGGGAGCATAGTGATGACGATGTCGCTCGCCTCGGCGACTTCTCGGGCGGTGCGGGCCACCCGCGCCCCCTCGGCGGCGAGGGCCTGCTCGGCCTCGGGGCCGCGGTTGTTCACGGTGAGGGAGTAGCCCGCCCTGATCAGGTTGCGGGCCATCGGGAGGCCCATGATGCCCAGGCCGATAAAGCCGATGCGTTCCTTACCGTTCGTCATACGCCCACTCCTTCCCTCAGGCCCTGCATCCAGGCCAGCGAACTCACGGTGTCGCCTTCCGGGACGTACTCCAGGCCCACGTACCCACCGTACCCCGCCTCGTCGAGCGCCCGCAGCACGAAGGGATAGTTGATCTCCCCGGTGCCCGGCTGGTGGCGGCCCGGCACGTCCGCGAGCTGGACATGCCCAATCTGCTCTTGCAGGCGGCGGAAGGTGTCGAGCAGTTGCCCCTCGGTCCGCTGCTGATGGTAGAGGTCGTACTGGATGCGGAGGTTGTCCGCCCCCACGTCAGCGATCAATGCGGCGGCTTGATCCGGCGTGCGGAGGAAGAAACCGGGAATGTCGTGGGGATTGATGGGCTCGATCAGGAGGGTGACGCCGACCTGGGCGAGTTCCGAGGCGGCGTACCGCAGGTTCTCGACCAGCACGCGGCGGGCTTCATCGGGGGCCGCCCCTTCCGGCAGCTTGCCGACGAGGCAGTTCACGAGGGGCGGGGCCTCCGCGCTCCGCAGCGCCTCCACGTAGGTCATCGCGCGGGTCACGCCCTGGCGGAACTCCTCCTGGCGATCCGGCAGCACGGCGATTCCCCGCTCCCCGGCCTCCCAGTTCCCGGCGGGCAGGTTGAAGAGGACCTGCTTCAGCCCGTGCTCCTGGAGTTGCGCCCGCAGGTCCTCGGGGGCGTAAGGGTAGGGGAACATGTACTCGACGGCATCGAAGCCCGCCTGGCGGGCGGCGGCGAACCGTTCCAGGAAGGGCCGTTCCTGGAAGAGCATCGTGAGGTTGGCGGCGAATCGGGTCATGGGTGGAGTCCTCCCAGTGGGGGAAGGGGCGGAGCGGTGGGCCGGGCGACTTTTCTCGGATGCCTGGCCCGTTCACCCCCTCCCGGCCTCCCCCCTCAAGGGGGAGGAGTAAAAAAGACGGTCGCAAGTGACTTCCTGGAGGTCAGGAGAAACATGGTCTCCAACCCCTCATCCCTCAGTCCAGCAGTGCCACCGCGGTCGGCGCGTCCTGCCGGGCGTCCTCGGCCAGTTCCTCGAACTCGGTGACGGCGTTGATCTCGGTGCCCATGCTGATGTTCGTCACCCGCTCCAGGATCACCTCGACGACCACGGGGACGCGGTGCTCGCGCATCAGGTCGCGGGCCTTTTCGAGGGCGGGCAGAATCTCGTCGGGTGTGAAGACCCGCAGCGCCTTGCAGCCCAGGCCCTCCACCACTTTGAGGTGGTCCACCCCGTAGCCGTTCACCTCGGGCGAGTTGATGTTCTCGAAGGAGAGCTGCACCTGATAGTCCATGTCGAAGCCGCGCTGCGACTGGCGGATCAGGCCGAGGTAGGAGTTGTTCACGAGCACCTGGAGGAAGGGCAGGTTGAACTGGGCGCCCACCGCCAGTTCCTCGATCATGAACTGGAAGTCGTAGTCGCCGGAGAGGGCGACGACCTCCGCGTCGGGGCGGGCGGCGGCCACCCCCAGCGCGGCGGGCACCGTCCAGCCCAGCGGCCCGGCCTGCCCGGCATTGATCCAGTGGCGCGGCTTATAGACGTGCAGGAACTGCCCACCCGCAATCTGCGAGAGGCCGATGGTCGTGACGTACACACTGTCGCGCCCGAACGCCTTGTTCATCTCCTCGTACACCCGCTGGGGCTTGACCGGCACGTTGTCGTAGTGCGTCTTGCGGAGCATGGTCCGCTTGCGCTCGCGGCAGGACTCGGCCCACTCGCCGCGGTCCTTCAGCTTCCCGGATGCGCGCCACTCGCGGGCGACCTGCACAAACAGTTCCAGCGCGGCCTTCGCGTCACTGACGATGCCGTAGTCGGGGCCGAAGACGCGCCCGATCTGGGTGGGCTCGATGTCCACGTGGACGAACTGGCGGCCCTGGGTGTACACGTCCACCGAGCCGGTGTGCCGGTTCGCCCAGCGGTTCCCGATACCCAGCACGAAGTCCGACGCCAGCATCGTCGCGTTGCCGTACCGCTGCGAGGTCTGGAGGCCCACCATCCCGGCCATCAGCGGGTGGTCGTCGGGGATGCTGCCCCAGCCCATCAGGGTGGGGATGACGGGCACGCCGGTCAGTTCCGCGAAGGTCTGGAGCAGGTCGGAGGCGTCCGCATTGATCACGCCGCCACCCGAGACAATCAGCGGGCGCTCGGAGGCGTTCAGCATCTCCATCGCCTTTTCGACCTGCGCGTGGGTCGCGGCGGTCTTGTACACGGGCAGCGGCGAGTACGTCTCCGGGTCGAACTCGATCTCGGCCATCTGCACGTCGAAGGGGAGGTCGATCAGCACCGGGCCGGGCCGCCCCGAGCGCATCAGGTGGAAGGCCTGCTGGAAGACGCGGGGCACGAGGGCGGGCTCGCGCACCGTGACGGCCATCTTCGTCACCGGCCCCGCGATGCTCTCGATGTCCACCGCCTGGAAGTCCTCCTTGTACAGCCGGGCGCGGGGGGCCTGCCCAGTGATGCAGAGGATGGGTACCGAGTCGGCGCTCGCCGCGTACAGGCCGGTGATCATGTCCGTCCCGGCGGGACCGCTGGTGCCGATGCAGACGCCGATGTTCCCGGCCCGGGCGCGCGTGTAGCCGTCCGCCATGTGCGAGGCGCCCTCGACGTGGCGGGCGAGGATGTGGGTGATTCCGCCGAGCTTCCGCAGCGCGGCGTACAGGGGATTGATGGCGGCCCCCGGCACCCCGAAGGCGGTCTCCACACCCTCCAGGCGCAACACGTGAACAGCCGCCTCGACTGCGGGCATCTTCGGCATCTTCATTTCCTCCTTGGGGGCAGCGTAAGGGGTGGACCGTGTTTTGTCAATCTATAGAAGAGTTTTTCATACAGTGAAAGTAGGCGGATTGGGATGAAGAGGTGTTAGGAGTCGGCAACCTCGGAGTCTAGCTACCATCACAGCTCCGCTCGCCGGGTTGCTGAATTTTGCTCGGTAAAAAATCTATCCAATCTTTGACAATTCTGGGCTTGGCGTGTTACACCGTGCGTACAGAACAGCCTTCTCTCCACCGCCTTCCTCAGCCCCCTGGAGACTTCCGTGACCACATCCGAAACTGCCGTTCAGCGCACCCTTCAGGGCCTGTTCGCGGCGCGTTGGCAGGCGCTGCTCTCGCCCACGCCCTGGACTCCCGGCTTCGACCCGCGCGGCGCGGCGATCCGGCAGGGGGAATGGCAGGTGGCGCCCCCACCCGACGAGCTGCGCGCGCGGCAGGTCGAGCAACTCGTGGAGGCGAGCGACGCCGCGGCCCTCGACCAGGCGCTGGTGGCCGGACCCGACGCCCTGATCTTCGATTTCGACGACACCTTCTCGCCCACTCCGGCGAACGTGCGGGCGGGCTACGCCAACCTGACCACGCTTCAGGGACGGGCAGGCCCCCTCACGATGCTGCGGCCCCGCCCGCTGTACATGGCCGACCCCAGCCCGTCTGCCCCGGGAACGGACAGCGCCACCATCAACGACGTGGCCGCGTTCGTTCAGGCGTTCCCCGAGCGGGAGTTCCTGTACGTGTACATCCCCAAGCTGGAATTTCCCGCCCAGGCCGAGTTCTGGCACGACCTGCTCACCGAGGTCGAGCGGCAGAGCGGGCGGGCGCCGAACAGCATCCGTGTCTGCCTCCAGATCGAGACGCTGCCGGGCGCCTTCCACGCCGAGGAACTGCTGTACGCCCTGCGCGAGCGGGCCTTCGGGCTGAACGCGGGGCGCTGGGATTATGTGTTCAGCGCGGTGAAGTGGCTGGGCGGGGACGAGCAGTTCTGCCTCCCCGAACGGGCGGAGCTGCATATGGGCCAGCCCTCCATGCAGGCTTACGAGGCGCACCTCGCCCGCGTGTGTGCCCGCCGGGGAGCCCAGGCCGTCGGGGGGACCGCGGCCCTGGCCCCGGACCCCGCCGACCCCGAACCGGCCCTCGCAGTCGTCCGCGCCGACAAGGAACGGGAAGCCGCGCAGGGCTACGTCGCGGCCTGGGCCGGGCTGCCTGGCCTGATCCCCACGGTGCGGGCCGTGTTCCGGTCTCCCCCGCCCGTCTCCCCACCCGCCCCGCTGTCCGAGGAGCAGGTGAAAACTGCGCTGCTGGGCTTTCCCCGGGCCGAGCAGGTCCCTCTCGCCGCCGTGCGCGAGGCCATCGGCGTGGCGTGCGACTACTTCCGGGCTTGGCTCGCCGGGCGGGGCGTGATCGTGCGGGCGGGGCGGGTGGAGGACACGGCGACCGCCGAACTCGCCCGGGCACAACTCTGGCAGTGGGTGCAGCACCGTCTTCCGTTGGATAGTGGAGAAGTGCTCACCCCTGACCTCTTCGGACGGCTCCTCGCCGTTCAAACGGACCCGCAGGAACCCGCCGCGCGGCTGCTCCGGTCGCTCGTCCTCGCCGACGCCTGCCCCGCCTACTTCCCGCTGGTGGTGCGGGCTTTCGATGAGGTGAATTTCCGATGACGGTTCTTCCGGCCTGGACCGAATTGGTGCGGCGCACGCTGGACTGCTGCGCCGACCTCGCCGCCTGCACGGAAAAGCCCGGCGAGATCACCCGGACCTTCCTCTGCGCCCCGATGCACGACGCGCACGCCCGGCTGGACGCCTGGGCCGCCTCGCTGGGCCTGGAAACCCACGTGGACGCCGTGGGGAACTGGCACGCCCTGCGCCGCAGCCCCAACCCCGAGGCCCGTAACCTGGTGATCGGGTCGCACCTCGACAGCGTGCCGAACGCCGGGCCCTACGACGGGGTGCTGGGCGTGGTGCTGGGGCTGTCCCTGCTGGAGGCCCTGGGCGACACGCCCCTCCCCTACCACCTCCACGTGGTCGGCTTCAGCGAGGAGGAGGGGGTGCGCTTCGGCGTGCCCTTCATCGGCAGCCGGGCGCTGATCGGGACGGCGGACGAACTGCTGAACCTGACGGACGCGGGGGGCGTCACCGTCGCGCAGGCCATCCGCGAGTACGGGCTGGACGTGAGGGAACTGGAGGGGGCGCGGCTGCGGGACGACGTGCTGGGCTACTTCGAGCTGCACATCGAGCAGGGTCCGGTGCTGGAGGCCGAGGGCCGCTCGCTGGGGGCCGTGAACGCCATCGCCGGGCAGGCGCGCTTCAACCTGACCCTGACGGGCAAGGCCAACCACGCGGGCACCACGCCCATGCATCTGCGCCGCGACGCGCTGACGGGCGCGAGTGCCTTCGTCCTCGCCGCCGAGGAGGTGGCCCGGAACACCCCCGGCCTCGTCGCCACCGTCGGTTCTCTGCGGCCCCTGCCGGGCGCGAGCAACGTGATTCCCGGTGAGGTGCAGTTCACCCTCGACATCCGCCACGCGCGGGACGAGGTGCGGCACCGCGCGCAGGAGGAACTGCTGGCCGAAGGCGAGCGGATCGCGCGGGAACGCGGTCTCACCTTCACCCACGAGCTTCGCATGGAGGAGCCTGCCACCCCGATGGACCCCAGCCTCACCGCCCTGCTGGGCGAGGCCCTGAGCGCCGAGGGGCACGTGCCCACCCCGATGGTGAGCGGGGCCGGGCACGACGCGATGGCGGTCGGCCACGTCTGGCCCGCGACCATGCTGTTCCTGCGCAGCCCCGGCGGGCTCAGTCATCACCCCGACGAGACGGTGCTCCCGGAGGACGTGGAGGCCGCCCTGCGCGTGGGCACCCAGTTCCTGCGGATGCTCGCCGAACGGGAGGGGGTGCGCTGATGTACGACCTGCTGATTCGCGGCGGGAGCCTGGTCCGTGAGGACGGGATCGAGACGGCGGACCTGGGGATCGCGGAGGGCCGCATCGTGGACCTGGCCCCGGAACTGGACGGCCCGGCCCGCGAGGAACTCGACGCGCGGGGCCTGCACGTCTTTCCCGGCGCGGTGGACATCCACGTGCACTTCAACGAACCTGGACGGACGGAATGGGAGGGCCTCTCCACCGGCAGCCGCGCGCTGATCGCCGGGGGAGGCACGACCTTCGCCGACATGCCCCTCAACAGCACCCCGCCCGTCCTCGACCGCGCTACCTTCGAGGCCAAGCGGCAGGCGGCGGAGCGGGGGTCCCATGCCGATTTCGCCCTCTGGGGCGGACTGACCCCCCGCAACATGGACCGGCTGCCCGAGCTCGCGGGGGCGGGCGCGGTGGGCTTCAAGGCCTTCATGAGCCACAGCGGCCTGGAGGAATTCGAGTCGCCCGACGACTACACCCTGTACGAGGGGATGCGCCTGGCGCGCGAGCTGGGCCTGATCGTCGCCCTACACGCCGAGAGCAATTCCATCACCCAGGGCCTCTCGGCGCGGATTCGCTCGGAGGGGGGCCGCTCCGTGCGCGACTACCTCCGCAGCCGCCCCGCCATCGCGGAGGTCGAGGCGGTCAGCCGCGCCCTGCTGCTCGCCGAGGAGACGGGGGCGCGGCTCCACCTCGTCCACCTGAGCACCGGGCGGGCGGTGACGCTGGCCGCCGAGGCCAAGGCACGGGGCGTGGACGTGAGCCTGGAGACCTGCCCGCACTACCTCTGCTTCACCGGCGAGGACATGGAGCGGCTGGGCGCGGTGCTGAAGTGCGCGCCGCCGCTGCGGGACGCGGGCGAGGTAGAGGCGCTGTGGACTGCGATTCGAGAAGGCCGCATCGACACCATCGGCTCCGACCACTCGCCCAGCACCCTGGACCTCAAGGAGCGCGCCGACTTTTTCGAGGTCTGGGGCGGCATCGGCGGCGTGCAGTCCACCCTGGGCGTCCTGCTGACGGAAGGCCGGGCGCGCGGCCTGACCCTCCCGCACATCGCCCGCCTGCTCGCCCGCACGCCCGCCGAGCGGTTCGGCCTGACCGGGAAGGGCCGCGTCGAGCCGGGCTTCGACGCCGACCTCGTGCTCGTGGACCTGGACGCGGAATGGGTCCACACCGCCGAAGACCTCCACACCCGCTGGAAGTACAGCCCCTACCTGGGCCGCACCTTCCGGGGCCGGGTGCGCCGCACGCTGCTGCGCGGCCAGACCGTGTACGCGGACGGCCCCCACAGCGGCGGCACCTTCCCGACTCCCCCCCAGGGCCGCTTCCTGCGCCCCGCCGCCCCCACTCCCCAGGAGGTCACCCCTTGACCCTCAAACAGCTAGGTCAGACCCGCAGCGTCGTCGCCCCCGAGTTCGCGCTCCTGACGCCCGAGACCTTTATCCGCACGACGGTCGCCGAGTGGAAGAACACCGCCTGCATGGTCCACATCGCCCCCGTGATCGGGCAGGGCGCCCGCTTCACCCAGTTCACGGCGGAGATGGGGCCGGGCGCCGAGGCGAGTGCGCCCCCAGCGGGCATCCAACGCTTCGTCTTCGTGCTGGAGGGCGAGGTGGAGTTGCGCGTGAACGGCGAGACGCACCGGCTGGCTGAGTACGACTACGCCTACCTGCCCGCCGGAACGGATCACACCCTGCGCGCCGAGCAGGCCGCCCGCATCGAAGTCTTTGAGAAGCGGTTTCACCCCCAGGCGGAGAGCCTGCGCGCCCCCCAGGTCTTCCTCGGTAACGAGCGCAAGGTGCCCGGCACCGAGTTCGAGGGCGATCCCGGCCTGATCGCCCGCAAACTCCTCCCCGACGAGCCGCAGTTCGACTTCATCGTGACCACCATGAGCTACGCGCCGGGCGCCACCCTGCCCTACGTCGAGATTCACTACATGGAACACGGCCTGCTGATGCTGGAGGGCGAAGGCATCTACCGCCTGGGCGAACGCTTCCTGCCCGTGACCAAGGGTGACGTGATCTGGATGGGCGCCCACTGCCCGCAGTGGTACGGCGCCTTGGGCAAGACGTGGAGCAAGTATCTGCTGTACAAGGACATGAACCGCCACCCGCTGGAGATTCGGTAGGTGTCCGGGCCTTCCCGTCCCTGAACGGGGAGGCTCCGGGCAAGGCGAGCAGGAAGACTGACAGTCCAGAACGTTCTGCTTATGCCTTGAAATCTTTTTTCACTCCTCGAAACCAGCCAGTTCCTTCCCCCCACAGGAGCCGACATGACCACCACCGAGGACCGCCTGCCGCTCACCACCCACTACGACGTGCGCCGTGACGCCGCCGGGCACCGCTACCTGGAACCCCTGGTGCGGGGCTTCGACCTCACCCGCATTCCGCTGCTCAACAAGGGCACCGCCTTCACCGAGGAGGAACGGGAGGCGCTGGGTCTGGATGGGCTGATCGCCCCGCAGGTGGATTCGCTGGAGACGCTGGTGGGCCGCCTCTACCGCGACTACGTGAGGATCACCGACCCGCTGGAGAAGCACGTCTTCCTGCGCAACCTGCAAGACCGCAACGAGGTGCTGTTCTACGCCCTGCTCGCCGCGCACGTGGAGGAGATGCTGCCAGTCGTGTACACGCCGACGGTGGGCCTGGCCGTGCAGCGGTTCAGCCAGATTTACCGGGTGCCGCGCGGCCTGATGCTCTCCACCCGCACCATCGAGCGGGCGGAGGGGGCGCTCGCCAACGTGCCCCTCAACGATGTGCGGATCATCGTGGCGACCGATTCCAGCGCGATCCTCGGTATCGGGGACCAGGGCTTCGGCGGCATGGGCATCTCCATCGGGAAGCTCAGCCTGTACGTCGTGGCGGGCGGCGTGGGACCGGACAAGACACTCCCGGTCGAACTCGACGTGGGCACGAACCGGCAGGATTTGATCGACGACCCCGACTACCTGGGCGTGCACCACCGCCGCCTCACCGGGGACGAGTACCTCGCCTTCGTGGACCGCTTCGTGGAGGCGACCCGGAGGCGGTATCCCAAGGCGATCATCCAGTGGGAGGACTTCTCGCGCGACGCGGCCTTCACCGTGCTGGAGCGCTACCGCCGGGTGGTGCCCAGCTTCAACGACGACATCCAGGGCACGGGCGCGGTGGTCCTCGCCGGGGTGCTGAACGCCTGCCGCCTGAAGGGCGAGAGATTGCGCGACCAACGGATCGTCATTCACGGCGCCGGAGCAGGCGGCATCGGCGTGACCGACGCCCTGCGCCGCGGCCTGATGCGGGACGGCCTGGGCGACGGGGAGGCCCGCGCCCGCCTGTTCGTCCTCGACCAGACCGGGCTGCTGCTCAGCGACCGCGAGCTGGACGGCTACAAGCGGCCCTACGCGCACGACCCGGCGGGCCTCGGCTTCACCTACGAGGGCCGGGCACCGGGGCTGCTGGAGACCGTGCGGGGGGCGAAAGCGACGGTCCTGGTCGGCCTCTCGGGCGTGGCGGGCGCCTTCAGCGAGGAGGTCGTGCGGGCGGTGCGGGCCAACACGCCCTGGCCCGTCGTGTTCCCGCTCTCCAACCCCACCGCCCACTGTGAGGCGCTGCCGGAGGACGTGCTGCGCTGGACGGACGGGGCGGCGCTCGTCGCCACGGGCAGCCCCTTCGCCCCGGTGGAACTGGGGGGCCGCACCCATCCCATCGGGCAGGGGAACAACGCCTTCATCTTCCCGGGGCTGGGCTTCGGCGCGGTCCTCGCCGGGGCGCGCGAGATCACCGACGAGATGGTGCTGGAGGCCGCCTACGCCCTGGCCGACTACACCGGGCGCGAGCACCCCGAGCGCCTCTACCCGCCCGTCGCCGAGCTGCCCGCCGCCAGCGTGGAGGTCGCCGCGCGGGTGATCCGGCAGGCGCTCCGCGACGGGGTGGCGCAGGAGACGGGGCTGGACGACCTGGACGAGGCGGCGCTGACCGAACGGGTGCGGGCCAAGTTCTGGGTGCCGAAGTACCTGCCGTTCCGCGCCCCGGGCCGCGAAGGGGGCCGGGCGTGACCGGCGGGAAGATGCTGGCCGAGGGGATCGGCACCTTCGCCCTGGTCTTCGCGGGGATGCTCGCCATCGTCAACCACGCTGGCCTGCTGGGAGTCGCCTTTGCCCACGGCCTCGCCATCACCGTCATGGCGACCGCCCTGGGGACCATCAGCGGCGGCCAGTTCAATCCCGCCGTCAGCGTGGGCCTGAGTCTGGTTGGCCGCCAGAGCTGGGCCGATACCCTGCGCTTCGCCGCCGCCCAACTCGTCGGCGGGGCGCTGGGGGCCTTCGCCGTCCTGGCGATCCGCGGCCAGGGCGCCCTGAGCGGGGCGGGCTTCGGCCAGCCCAACCCCGGCCCGGGCTTCGGGGCCGGGGCCGCGCTGGGGATGGAAACGGTCCTGACCTTCTTCCTGGTGCTGGTGGTGCTGAAGGTGGCGGTGCGGCAGGGGCACGCCCTGGCCGGGTTGATCGTGGGGCTGACGGTCGTGCTCGACATCCTGGCGGGGGGGCCGGTCTCTGGCGCGGCGATGAATCCGGCCAGGGTGTTCGGCCCCGCCCTGGTGTCGGGGGACTGGACGTTCCAGTGGGTGTACTGGGTGGGGCCACTGCTCGGCGCCGGGCTGGCGGCGCTGACCGCGCGCTTCCTCTGGCGCCTCCCCACCCAGCCACAACCCGTGGTGCCTGAAGCCCGCGCCGTTTGAGGGGCAGATGGAGCGGTGGGGAGCCCGACGTTGAAGGCTCCCCACCGCTCCATATCCCCCGGCCTACCCGGGAGTCGTCCGGCGCCGGTCAGCCTCCCCGGTAAGTGCTGTACGACCAGGGGGTGATGAGCAGCGGCACGTGGCAGTGCCCGGAGGGATCACTCAGCGTGAAGCGCAGCGTGACGAGGTCGAGGAAGGGTACGGCCGGCGCCCCCTCGAAGCCCGCGAAGTACGGGGCGATGTGGAAGGTCAGCGCGTAGGTGCCGGGGTGCAGGCCGCCGTGCCCGGTCAGGGGAGCATCCGTGCGGCCATCCGCGTTCGTCACCGCCTCGGCGAGCTTGCGGCGATCCCCACCCTCGACCCGGAAGAGTTCGACCCGGACCCCGCTGGCCGGGCGGCCCCGCGCGATGTCGAGAACGTGCGTTGTCAGCCCCGAAGGGGACGGGGCCGGGCGGGGGCGAGCCGCAGGAGCCGTCATCACGCGCGCCCCACCCGCGCTTTCTCCCCGGGGAGCGGCAGGGTTTTTACGGCTGGCAGGGGAAATGTCATGTTCAAGGCTATCCTCAACCTTCCCGGGTCACCGGCTGAGTCTCCGGCGACCAGTCCCACGCCTCCTGAGCCAGCCCCAGGTGGGCCAGGATCACCCCGAACACGTCGGTCGGCGCGAGGTGGTCCTGCGGCAACAACTCCGGCTGCGCGGTGATGAGGAGCGGCCCCGCCCCCGGCCCCACCCCCGCCCGGCCATGCGAGCCGCGCACGAGCGTCCCGTCGAAGCCGATCACGTCGAGCAGGTAGCGGAAGCCCAGCTTCTTCTTCGCCAGGGCGACCCCCGCCTTCACCTTCGCGGGCGAGTGCGGGTCCATGAAGAGTTCCACCGGGTCGTAACCGGGCTTGCGGTGGATGTCCACGGTGCGGGCGAAGTCGGGGGCGCGGGCGTCGTCCAGCCAGTAGTAGTAGGTGAACCACGCGCCGGGCTCGGCCACAACGACGAACTCCCCGGCCCTCGGGTGGTCGAGGTGATGACGGTGCTTGCCCTCCTCGTCCAGCACCTCGGCCACGCCGGGCAGGCGCTCCAACAAGGCGCGAACTTCGTCCATGCGGGCCGGGTCGTTCACGTACACGTGGGCGACCTGGTGATCCGCGACGGCGAAGGCGGCACTGACCCCCGCGTCGAGGAGTTCCCGGCCCAGCTCCTCGCGCACGGCGATCAATCCCGCTTCCCGCAGGGCGCGGTTGAGGTGGACCGGACGCCACGCCCGCTCGATCCCGTACTCGGAGACGACGATGACGCTCACCCCGCGCCGCTCGTAAAAATCGATCAGGTCCCCGGCCACCTCGTCGATGGCGGCGAGGTCGTCCTTCATCGCGTCCTGGTCCGGCCCGTACTTCTGAAGCCCGTAGTCGAGGTGGGGCAGGTACACCAGGTTCAGGGTGGGCGAGTGCTTCTCCTCGACGTACTTCGCCGCCTCCGCGATCCAGCGGCTGGAGCTGATATTCGCGTTCGGCCCCCAGTACGAGAAGAGCGGGAAGGTCCCGAGCTTCGCCTGTAGCTCGCCCCGCAACTCGGTGGGCTGGGTGTAGCAGTCGGGGAGTTTGCGCCCATCGGCGGGGTACATCGGGCGGGGCGTCACCGCGTAGTCGGCGCTGGAGTACATGTTGTACCACCAGCAGATGTTGGCGACGGTGAAGCTGGGGTCCCGTTCGCGCGCCACGTCCCAGATCTTGGGCGCCTCGATCAACCGGTTGGACTGCCGCCAGAACTTGACCTCGCACTCGTCGCGGAAGTACCAGCCGTTGCCGACGATGCCGTGTTCGCCCGGCCACCGCCCGGTCAGGTAGGTCGCCTGCACGGAGCAGGTGACGGCGGGGAGCAGGCTCTCGACGGGGACCTGTTTTCCCCTCCCTGCGAAGGCGGTCAGGCGCGGCAGGTGCGGTCCCAGCAGGTCCGGGCTCAGGCCCACGATGTTGATGACGGCGGTTCGTTGCATATCAGGTTCCTTTGATGTGGCGCTGCCACCACAGGGTCAGCGCGAAGGCGGCGAGCGCCCAGGGCAGCCAGGCCCACGCCCCCGCCACGCCCAGCACGACGGCGTCGAGCAGGCAGACTCCAGCGATCAACCGCCCCACCGCCCCGCCGATGTTGCGCGTCTTCCCGTACACGAAGGTCAGGCAGTGGGCCACCCACGCCGCGAGGAGCAGGGCGAGGAGGGCCACGCCGGGGCCGAAGCCGCCGACCAGGCCATACACGGCGGGCGCGGCCACCAGCGCGACCGGCCAGAAGCGCGCGGTGCCCCGCCGACTCTCGGTCTTGGCCACGTAGGTCAGGCCCGCGATGTACGCGGCGAGGAGGGCGGCCCAGACGATCAGCGGCGGCGTCAGTTGCGGCAGAAAGGCCAGCCCCGCCGTCACGTACACCATCGCGCGGGTCGCGGCCATGACGACCGGGCTGAGGGGATTGGTCTTGTGCCAGGCGTCGTAGAAGACGATCAGGCCGACGAGCCCCAGGCCGCTGAGGAAGGCTTTTCCTCCAGCAGGCACGAGGAGCAGCAGCCCGGCCCCAAACAGCGCGGCAGTCACCGCCCACGCCTCGCCCACCGGGATCAGGCCCGAGGGCAGCGGGCGGGTGGGCCGTTCCCGGCGGTCAATGCCGAGGTCGAGGAGGTCATTCAGGTACATCCCACCCGTGTAGAACAGCACCATTGCGGCAGCCACGAGGACGAGCGTTACGCCGCCCCCACCGGCCAACGCCGCCCCAGCCAGGGCGTTCGTCACGACGGTCGGGCTGTTGGAGATGCGGGCCAGCGACAGGTGGCCGTACAGGCGCCGCGACAGGTCGGGCCGGAGGGTGCTAGAGGACATCCCGCACCCACCTGTATTCCCGCTCGATGGAGTCCAGGAGGGGCAACTTCAACTCATCCGGCAGCACGTCCCAGGTGTACGTCTCGATTTCGAGGTGCCGGGTGAAGGGCCGCCCGCGCAGCAGGGCCAGCGTCTCGACGATCTCGGCCTGCGTGGAGCCGAACAAGCCTGCCCGTTCCAGAAAGACGGGCACGTGGAAGTGGACTCTCCATTCCGTCATCGCCGGATCGTTCAACCCGGCGAGCGCGGGCGGCAGGTCGGGGTACTGCACGATTTCCCCGTCCTGACGCCGGGCGATCACCTGATGGAGATAGGTTCCCTCCGCAAAGGGCGAGAGGGCCTGGGCCACCTCCAGCCGCGCCTCGGGGGCGGGGGGCAACGGAAGCCGAAGGGCCGAGCTGATCTGGATTTTTCCGATGCGGAGGCCCGCCTGCTCGTAGGTTTGCAAAGCCCGCGCCGGGTCCTCGTACATCACGGCGACGTGGCAGGTGTCGAAGCAGACCTGGACGTGGTTTCTCAGGTGTTCGCGCGCCTGCTCCTGGCGGACTCCAAGGCGAGCCGCCAGGTCCCGCGCGCCCCCCTCCAACAAATGCTCGGTGAAAAACCGTGCCAGGTCGTCGCTGCATTGCAAGAGCCCGTCCGGCTCGGGCTCGATGTCCAGGTGGATGAAGCAGTTCCGCGTCTGACGCAGGTGGACGAGCGCCTCCACCACCCGGACCACGTTGCCCGTCAGCCTCTCCCAGTCCCCCTCCCCTACCCATTCCCGGTAGGACAGCGGGCTGGTCGAGATACCGCCCTCCTCCCCCTCCGGCAGCAACGCGGCCAGAATCTCGGCGAGGCGCAGGGTGTAGGCGACCCGCTCCTCGTCCCGCCAGTCAGGGGCGTGGACCTGCGCCTTCACGGGCTGACCATGGAAGGGGCCGTAGGGAAAGCCGTTCATGGTGAAGACGTAGAGGCCGCGCTCGTCGAGAAACGCTTTGAAGTCAGCGAGTGCCGAACCCTCTACCAGTTCCGCGCTCTCCTGCCCGGACAGGCGCAAACCGATCCCAAAGGGAGCGTCCGGCGACAGGCGTTCCCTGAGCGGCACCGCGTACCGCTCCAGATTCGCCCGCACCTCCCCCATTCCTGACGAGGGGTGAATGTTCGTGCAGTAGGTGAGCTGCACTCCGCCCGCCAGCCGCATCAGTCCGCCGCGACCTTCGCTCGTCCGGGCTTCACCGGGATGAACTTGGAGGACTGCCCCAGGAACTGCGCTGGGTTGTCCAGCACAATCCGTTCAATCAACGCGTCGTCATGTCCCCGCCGCCGCGCCTCCAGCACGAACTCGGGCACCGCGAGGGCATCGCTGGGGCCCCAATCGCAGGCCGAGGCGACCACGATGCGCCCAGGCCCGTGCATCTCGATCATGTCGATGGCGCGGGCGGGGGAGGCCTTCGTCCTCGGATAGAGGGTGAGCCCGGTCCAGAAGCCGTGGTCGAGGATCATCTCGACGGTGTGCTCCTCGGCGTGGTCGATCATCACGCGGCCCGGGTCGATGCGGGGGTCGCTGGCGAGCGCCTCCACCATCACGCGGGTCCCCTTGTACTTGTCCTCCAGGTGCGGCGTGTGGATGTGGATCAGTTGGCCGTGCTCCAGCGCGAGTTCCACATGGTCGTGGAAGGTGGCGAGTTCGTTGCGCGTGACGCGGTTCAGGCCGATCTCGCCGATGCCGAGCACGTTGGGCCTCTCCAGAAAGTCGGGAATCAGCGCGAGGACCTGCCGGGCCAGCTCGCGGTCCTCGCCCTCCTTGGGGTTGAGACAGAGCCAGGTGTAGTGCGCGATGCCGTACTGCGCCGCCCGCGCGGGCTCGAAGGTCGTGAGGTGGTCGAAGTAGTCCGCGAACGCCTGCGGCCCCAGCCGGTCGCGCCCCGACCAGAAGGCGGGCTCGGTGACGGCCAGGCAGCCCGTCAGCGCCATCCGGTGATAGTCGTCGGTGGTGCGCGAGATCATGTGCGCGTGCATGTCGATGTAGTTCATGCGACCTCCGGAACGTTCCGGCGCTGTTTCAGGAGCGTTCCCGACCGAAGGGAGAAGGAGAAAAGACGGGTTTCGCGGAACGCAGGACTTTCCGGCGCCCTCCCGGGAGGTCCGGAGTGGAGCGGAATCCGTCTCACTGTTCCACCTCGGCGTTCGGTTCCACAGCGGACCGTCTGGACGCCCCGAAGGCACTCTGCGAGTCGCGCAGGTCCAGCAGTTCGAGGTTCTGATCGCTCAGCAGCATCTGCGCCCGCTTGACGCGGCCCGGCTCGTCGGAGGTCAGCACCTCCAGAGCCTCGCGGAAGGCGCGCAGCCGGAAGTCCTCCTCCGCACTGGCTCCCTTCGCCCGGTCCAGCCG
The DNA here is from genome assembly GCF_002897375.1 of Deinococcus aerius. NCBI lineage: Bacteria > Thermotogati > Deinococcota > Deinococci > Deinococcales > Deinococcaceae > Deinococcus > Deinococcus aerius. Next base: position 82,378 of record NZ_BFAG01000008.1, read on the forward strand.
GTCGAGAAAGGCCGCCACCGCGAGCAGTTGCGCCCGGTGTTCCATGAAGGAGAGGTCGAGCAGTTCGGTCTGGGTCAGCAGGCAGGTGCCTGGATGGAAAGCCATGGGGTTCCTCGCTTCTCGTGCAGGTTTTGGAGAATGCCAACGCTGCGCCGGAGCAACCCGAAGTCCATCTCGTGAACCTCGGTCGCCTGGCCGATGGCGGTCAGCAGCGGAATGGTGAGGCGCCCGCCCAGGTGCTCGCGGAACTCGTTCAGGCCGCTCAGCACGCTCTTGGGGTCGGCGGGGTCCTGGGCCGACGTGCCCAGTTCGGGCACGTAGACGGGCAGCCGCAGGCCGAGCAGCAGGTCGAGGACGCGCCGCCAGTCACTCTCGGAGAGCATCCCCTTCAGCGCCGCGTAGGTGCAGTCGAGCGCCAGCCCGACCGCCACCGCCTCGCCGTGGCGCAGCGCGTAGTTCGTCAGGCTTTCGAGCTTGTGCGCCGCCCAGTGCCCGAAGTCGAGGGGCCGCGAGGACCCCATCTCGAAGGGGTCACCGCTCCCGGCGATGTGGGCGAGGTGCAGCTCGGCGCAGCGGTAGACGGCGTGTTCCATCGCGCTCAGGTCGCGGGCGACGAGGGCCGGGGCGTGCTCCTCCAGCCAGGCGAAGAAGGCCGCGTCCTTGAGGAGCGCCACCTTGACCGCCTCGGCCAGCCCGCCCCGCCAGTCGCGGTCCCCCAGCGCGGCCAGGAAGTCGAGGTCGTTGAGGACCGCGTGGGGCGGCGCGAAGGTGCCCAGCCAGTTCTTCTTGCCGTAGGCGTTCACGCTGTTCTTGACGCCCACGCCCGAGTCGTTCTGCGCGAGGACGGTGGTGGGCACCCGCACCAGCCGCACGCCCCGGTGAGCGGTGCCCGCCGCGAAGCCCACCATGTCGATCACGGCGCCGCCGCCGACCACGACCACATAGGAGTGCCGGTCAATGCCGTGGGCGTGAATGGCGTCCTGCACCCGCTGAACGTGGCCGCCTTCCTGTTTCACCCGTTCTCCCCCCGGCACGACGAGGGGCGGGGCGACCAGCCGCAGCGCGCCCGCGTGCCGGGCGAAGTAGGCTCCGATCTGCGATTCCAGGCTGGGAAACGCCTGGAGAACGCCCGCGTCGAGGACGCACAGCACCTTGACGGGCTCGCCCGCCGTGCCCGCCAGGGCGTCGCGAAAGACGGGATTGTGCGGCGCAAACAGCCCGTGGGTGAAATGGACGGCGTAGCGGAACGTGACCGGAACGGTCTGCTCGATCACGCGGGTCAGCGGCATGGCTCCCCCGCGTCCGGGCACTCGCGGGCGGACGCGCCCCCGGCCCGCCCTGTGTGCTGCTTTCTCATGGGCGGCAATCTGCCGCAGCGGACATAAACGGATCGCTAAAAAGAGGGGGGCGTCCCACCTTCCGGGACCGCCCCCCGCGGTCAGCCCGGAGTGCTGGCTGCCCGAAGCTGCTGGCGGTGGTGCCGCACGTGGTAGGCCGCCATCCGCAGCCAGTCGAGCGCCGTGAGTTCCCCCATGAAGGGGTGGAAGAAGCGCCGCCCGGGGTCGTCGGTGGCGCGGGGGGCCTGACCGAGCAGGGCCTCGCGGACGGTGGCGTGACGCTCCCGCAACGCCTCCCAGGGCTGGTCGGGGCCGGGGCGGGTGGCGTCGGGGGCCTGGCGCTTGCCCTCCACGACCTCGCCGGGAACCTGGGGCACCGGGCGCAGCGGGCGGTCCGAGAGCAGCAGGGCGACGATGCGCGCGGTGCCCTCGTTGACCAGGATCACGTGTTCGGCCTCCTGGGCGGCGGTCCATGTCCGGCCCGGCAGCGGCTCGTGCCAGCGCCCCTGCGCGGCGAGGACGGCGGCCTCGAAGGCGTCCAGTTCCCGGGCGAGGCGGTCCCGCACCTCCTCGGGGGAGGTTCCCAGGGCGCGCAGCGCGGCCGCGTTCGCGGCGAGGTCGAGTGGGGTCATGCCCGAGTCTACCCGGGGCCGGGAAGGGCGCACCCACAGCGCGCCCCGACCCTCTATGATGGTCGCGCTTATGAAACTGTGGTTCCTGTCCGCCGCCCTCCTGGGCTCCGCCGCCTCTGCCGCGCCCCTCACCGTGACCATCCTGCACACGGACGACCTGCACGGGCACCTCGACCCCGTGAAGGTCGGCGAGGGGACGTACGGGGGCTATGCCCGCCAGACCGCCCTCTTCCGCAAGTACGCCGCCGAGGACACCAACCCCCTGGTGCTCTCGGGCGGGGACACCTTCCAGGGAACGCTGTTCTACAACGTCTACCAGGGCCTGGCCGACGTGCTGTTCATGAACCTCCAGGGCTACCAGGCGATGGCGGTGGGCAACCACGAGTTCGACAACGGCCCCGAGGCGCTCGCCCGCTTCGCCCAGAAGGCGCAGTTCCCGCTGCTGGCCGCCAACCTCGACGTGAGTACCGAGCCGCTCCTCAAGGACCTGATCAAGCCCTACGCCGTGCTGAACGTGGCCGGGCAGAAGGTCGGCGTGATCGGGGCCGTGACGCCCGACCTCCCGCTCATCAGCTCGCCCGGTGACAACGTGAAGATGCTGGAGCTGACGCAGAGCCTGAAGGGCAGCGTGAAGGCGCTTCAGGACCAGGGGATCGACAAGATCATCCTCGTGTCGCACCTGGGCTACACGCTGGAGCAGGAGGTGGCGAAGACCGTGCCCGGCCTCGACGTGATCGTGGGCGGGCACTCGCACACCCTGCTGGGAACCTTTGACAACAAGGACTTCCCGCCGAGCGAGGGGCCCTACCCCACCGTGGTCCAGAACCCCGACGGCAACCGCACGCTGCTCGTGGCCGCCTGGGAGTGGGGCAAGGTGCTGGGCCGCATCAAGGTGACCTTTAACGACGCGGGCGCCGTCGAGAGCTATGAGGGCCAGCCCATCGTCGTGTCCGCCGACCTGCCCGAGGACCCCACGGCCAAGCGGATGATCGAGACGCTGAGTGTTCCGATTGCCAACCTCCGCAAGCAGGTCATCGGCAACACCACCCAGGGCCTGAACGGCAGCCGCGAGATCGTCCGCAAGCGCGAGAGCGGCATGGCGAACGTGCTGGCCGACGCCGCACTGGAGGCCGGGCAGAAGGGCGGCGCCGTCATGGCCTTCGTGAACGGCGGCGGCGTGCGCTCCTCCATCGACGCGGGGCCGATCACCTTCGAGGAGGCGATCACCGTGCAGCCCTTCGGCAACACGCTGACGCTGCTGGACCTGACCGGGGCCGAGATCAAGCAGGCGCTCGAACACGGCGTCGCCACCTGGAGCGAGAGCAAGGGTCAGTTCTTGCACGTCTCCAAGGGCATGAGCTACACCTTCGACCTCTCCAGGCCCGCCGGGAGCCGCGTCACCGCCGTCACCCTGAACGGCCAGCCGCTGGACGACACCAAGACGTACACGGTCGCCATGAACACCTTCACGGCCAAGGGCGGCGACGGCTTCGATGTGTTCAAGAACACCAAGGGGCGCCGCATCGACACGGGCACCCTGGACATCGACATCCTGGTGAACTACCTCAAGGCCCACCCCACCGTCGATGCCCAGCCCGAGGGCCGCATCGTGATCGTGAACGAGCCGAAGTAAGCGGGAGGGAAAGGAAAAGGGCGCGTTCCACACGCGCCCTTTTTTTGGGCGCAGTTCCCCCACGCCCGGCCTCCCGCCACGGCTCCTCCCCGTTTCCGGCGTTCCGGGGCAACTTGACGGCCTGCTCCTCGGTGGGCTTTTTGCCCTTTACGCCTTCAAGGACCCCCGAATGGGCCAGCTCCCCCATGCTCGTCCGGGGCGGCGCTGCGGGAGCGGACCAGCCGGGCCTCCTGGCGTCCGCCCGGGACGCGGGAGTTCCCTGGCCAAAGGGCGGCCCTAACCCGCGGCGGCCGTCCTCACCGGTTGACCGCCTTCCAGTCGTTCACGAGCTGGCCCAGGGAGGCCCGGGTGTCCGCCAGCAGCTCTGCCCTGACCCCGGCCTCGGTGGGGTTGACCTTGCCGTAGCCCACCGCCGACCAGCGGAGTTCGCCGCCCAGCCAGGAGCCCGCCCCCGGTCCGGTCTCGTCCCGAATGTAGGTCGAGACCTGCGTTTCCAGGGCCGAGCCGCCACGGGTGGGCCGCACCCTCAGGGACAGGGCGAGGCTCGCGTTCGCGCGGCTGCACACGTGTTCCTCCCGGTACCTCACCCCCCCGGCGCCCAGGCGCGCCTTGACCTCGTCATAGACCTGGGCGTCCAGCCCCGTGAGCCTGAGGGGGAGGCCGGACTCGACCGTGACCGACACCGTGATCAGGGGGCTCAGGCACAGGGTGGCGCCCTTCAGGTCGGGGGCCGGAGCCGCCAGGGCGGTGGACAGCGCGCCCAGCACCAGGGCGGGCAGGCGCCGGAAGGGCACCCCCCGGCGCGAGCTTAGGCGCGGGGGGCGGGGCACCGCGCCCACCTCAACGCTGGTAACGCCCATAGTGAAGTTCACTCTCCTTGCCCCTCATCACCAGCACGTCCTGCCCGTTCGAGTTGCGCTCGAAGCGGAAGGTCCAGGTTTCGGGGTTGACCCGGGCCGTACTCCAACTGTTCGAAGGCGTGCAGGTGTACCCCTTGTTCACGCCCTCCTGCGGCTGGTAGGTGAGCTGGTTCCCCGCGATCTTCACCGTGCCCTTCTCGTAGATGAAGAGCTTGGACGTGCAGCTATAGGTCGTCAGCGAGAGGAGCCGGGTGCGCTCGTAGTGGCCGTCGGCGGTGAAGGTGACGATCTCCGAGGCGCCGCTGGCGTCCATCCAGTTGTTCGTCGTGCGGTCGTAATACTGGATGGACGACAGCGTGCCGTACAGCCAACTGCCGAGCAGGGGGGGCTTCACGGGCGCGGCCCAGGCCGCCGGGGGGAGGACGAGCGCGAGGGCGAGGCTGAGGCTGCGGTGGTGCCGTTTCATGGTGGGTTCTCCTGTCTGGGGCGGGGGGTTAGCGGACTGGGAACTTCCGGGGGAAGTGAACAGACCGTAGAACTCCTCCCCTGATTCCCGCGTGATCGGTCCACGGGCCCCCTCCGGCCGGAACAGGACGCCCGGCGCATCGCCCACCCGGGCGGACCGGGGCGGCGAACCCACGCCGCCCCGATCACGGCCCAATCAGACCGCCCGCGTCACAGTGTCCCCATCACACGGCCAGGAGGACCCCGGCGGACGATGCTGCTGCTGGCCCGATGGGGTCCGGGGGCAGACACCCCCGGAGGAGGAACGCACATGATTCACGTTGAACCCGGCGACACCCTGGAAAATCCCGTGACCGGCGAGGTCGTCACCGTCATCGAGGCGCCGAGCGGCGCAAACGGGCGGCGGATGATCTGCGAGGCCACCGTGCGCCCCGGCGGCGCGGTGGCGGGCGCGCACATTCACCCCCATATCGACGAGGCCTTCACCGTGCTGCGGGGCCGGGTCGGGCTGCGGCTCGGGAAGCGGACGCTGATCGCGCCCCTCGGCGAGCGGGTGGCGTGCCCGGCGGGCACCGTCCACGACTGGTGGAACGCGGGGACAGAGGACGCTGTCCTGCGCGTGGAGATCACGCCCGCCGACCGCTTCATCGAGATGGCCGTCAACCTGTTCGGGCTCGCGCGGGACGGCAAGACGAACGCCAGGGGCATGCCGAACTTCCTGCAACTCGTGGTGTTCGCCCAGGAGTTCGCCGATGTCGTGACCTTCGTGGAGGGCCCGCCCCCGCCCGTCATGAAGGCGGTCGTGGCGGTCGTGGCCCCCCTGGCCCGGCTGCTGGGCTACCGGGGCAGCTCCCCGGAGTACCTCGCGCGGCCCCCCGTGCGTGCCCCCGCCACCCCGCCCCGGGCCGCCCGGGGTTGAGGCCCCGCGCCCCTCCACCTGAGCGGTGCCGGGCAGAGTCGGTCTGGTACGTCGGGAGGCTTGGCGGCACCATCCCCGCCTGTCGAAAGTCAGTAGCGCGTGTTTTTCGGCTGAGGGGCGGCTTCACGCCGGGGCCGGAGCGGGGCGCCCTACGCGGGCGGAACCGGCGGCGGCTCCGCACCCGGCACGGGCACCCGCGCGAGCGCCGACCTCGCCTCGGCGGCGCCCCGCGGGTCACCCTGGCCCTCCAGCAACTCGGCGGCCAGGGCGTAGAAGCGGGCCGCGTCGGCGAGCAGGTACTGGTCGTGCGCCTCGCGCGCCGCGCGCAGGTAGGCCCTGGCGGCGAGGTCGGGTTTTCCCCCCTCCTGCCAGTGGCGGGCCACCCGCGCCGCCCCGCCCGACTCCGCCTCGAGCGTGCGCGCGGCGGCCCGGTGCAGCAGGCCGCGCACCGAGCCGGGGATGCCCGCCAGCACCGCCTCGTACACCAGGTCGTGCGTGAAGCGGTGGCCGTGCAGGACCTGGGCGGCCTCCAGCTCCTCCCAGGCCTGGGCGAGGTCCAGCAGTGGGGCGCCCAACATCTGGGCCACCTGCTCCACGTCGAAGTCGCTCTGCAGCACCGCCGCCGCCCGCGCCGCCTGGAGGGCCGGGGGTGACAGCCGCTCCAGGCGCCGCCCGATCAGCGCCCAGACCTTGCCGGGCAGGGGCAGGTGGTCGGGGAGGGGGCCGTCCAGGCCGCCCGCCTCCAGCAGCAGCTTGACCGTCTCGAGCAGGAAGTGCGGATTGCCCGCCGAGTGCCGCCACAGCCGCCGCCGCAGGGTGGGGTCGTCCGGCACGCCGATGTCGGTCATGAGTTCGTTCGCCGCCCGCTCGTCCATGGACTCCAGGTCGATCAGGACCGCGATGCCCTGCTCCACGGTCTGCCGCACGAGGTCGGCGCTCTCCCGCGGCAACTCGCCCCGGCGGAAGGTGGCGATCAGGCGCGGCATGCCCCCCGGTTGCCCCAGGGGAAACGAGGTGCCGAACATGTACATGCCCATCTGGTTGGTGTGGTCGTCGTAGAACTGCCAGTCGTCGCAGATGTTGGAGAGCAGGCCCTCGTGGACGGCGATGGTCCAGACCATGTGCGCCTCGCGGAAGCGCAGCAGCTCCTCGTCGCTGGTGATGGGCGGGGGCCGCTGCTCCGGCGGCAGCAGTTCCGGCACGAGGCGCGACATCTCGCGGCGCACCCACGGCTCCAGCCGCAGGTCAGGAAAGCGCGCGGTGTTGATGCGGCTCATGCGCGTCAGGGTGGCCCAGGGCTGCACCCGGTCGCCGGGCCGCCCGGAATAGACGATGTACCCGCCCTTGCTCCCGGCGAAGTCCAGCGCCAGCCGCGTCTTGCCCGACCCCGGCTCGCCGGAGATGAAGATCCACTGCCCCGCCTCCCAGGCGGCCTCCAGCCGCGCCCACTCGCGCTCGCGCCCCACGAGGTGCGGGGGGCGCAACACCGCCAGGGGCAGCTCGGTGCGTGCCGCGGGCGCCAGGACCGGCACGGTGCCCCGGTCGATCTCGCGGGCCAGTTGCTTCGTTTCGGGCAGGGGCTCGGTCTGAAACTCACGCCACAGGGCCTCATTGCACCGCTGGTACGCCCGCAGCGCCGCCGGACGGTCACCCAGGAGGTAGTGCAGCCGCATCACCCGACGATGGGCGTCCTCGGACACCGGGTCGAGGTCCAGCAGCGCCCGGGCGAGACCCAGCGCCCCCTCGTAGTGCCCCTCGCGCTCCAGCCGGGCCGCCTCCTGGCGCCGGGCCTGTATCCGCGCCTCGGCGTGGCGGTCACGCTCGGCGCTCACCCAGTCGTCGAGGTCGGGGCAGTCGTCGTAGCGCAACCCGGCGAGGAGTTCACCGCCCCCCTCCAGGAGTTCGGCGCTGTGGCCCTGGGTGTACGCCGCCCGGACCCGCGCCGCGTCCACCTCCAGGTCCGGGCCCAATGTCAGCAGGTCGCCCCCGGTCACGAGGTCCGTGCCTGCAAAGAGGCGCAGCTTGCGCAGCATCTGCGAGAGATTGTTCCGGGCCGTGTGTTCGGGCGAGTCGGGCCACAGCAGCCCGACGAGCCGACCGCGCCCGGTGGCTCCCTCCAGCGCCAGGTACGCCAGACACGCGGCAAGCTTGCGTTCCACCGGGGCCATCCGGAGGCCGCGCCCCTCCAGGGCGGGCGGGCCCAGCACGCGGAGGTGCCACCCGGGCGCGCTCACTGGACCCCCGCGACGAGCAGTTGGTCCTGCACGCGCGCCGCCTCCGAGCGGGCGGCGGCGGCCTCTTCCTTGCGGCCCAGCGCCTCGAAGGCGGCCCCGGCCTGGGCATAGAACCCCGCGGCCTCGGTGAGCTGGTAGTGGTCCTGCGCCTCCCGGGCGGCGCGCAGGAAGGCGGGCGCGGCCTGGTCGGGTTTGCCGCCCTCCTGCCAGTGGCGGGCCACCCGCGCCACGTGGCCTCCGGCACGCTCCAGGGTGCGGGCCGCCGCGCGGTGCAGCAGGGTCCGCACGCTGGCGGGGATGCCCGCGCTCACCGCCTCGTACACCAGGTCATGCCAGAAGCCGTGGCCGCGCACCACCCCGGCGGCCTCCAGCTCCTCCCATGCGGCGGCAGTGTCCAGCAGGGGCGCGCCCAGCATCTCGGCGACGAGTTCCACGTCGAAGTCGCTCTGCAAGACCGCCGCCGCCCGCGCCGCCTGGAGCGCGGGGGCCGAGAGGCGGGAGAGTCGGCGCGAGATCACCTCGCCGACCCGGGCGGTGATGGGCAGCTCCACTCCGGAGAGGTCGCCGCGCGCGAAGGTGCCGCTCTCGATGAGGTGCTTGACGATCTCCAGCAGGAAGAGGGGGTTGCCGCCGGAGTACCCCGCGAGCCGCTGGCGCAACGCCGGATTGCCCGGCACCCCCAGGTCGTCCATCAGGGCGTTCAGCAGGTCTTCTCCCAGCGGCCGGAGCCGGATGTGGATGGCGACGCCCTGCCGCACGAGGTCCTCCGTATCGCGCGCCACCTCGGGCCTGAGCTCCCCGGTGCGGTAGGCGCCGATCACGCGCGGAAAGGGGTTCTCGGGGTCGCGCCCGGCGGCGAACATGTTGGCGAAGAAGTACAGGCCGTCGCGGGTCGAGGGGTGGTCGTAGAAGTGCAGGTCATCGGCCACGACGGTCGCGATGCCCGCGTATGCCTGGAGGCACAGCCTCATCATGGCCTGGCGGTAGCGCAGCACGTCGGCCCCGGAACCCAGCGGTTCGGGCGGCGGCCCAGGGGGCGCGTACTCGGGCAGCACCCGGCCCAGCTCCTGCCGGACCCAGGGCTCGATCTGGAGGCCCGGCAGGCGTTCCACGAGCATCCGGTAGTTGCGCGCCGAGCTGGTGAACGGCTGGTGGATGTCTCCGGGCCGCCCCCGGAACTCGATGAACGCCCCCTTGCTCGCCGCGAAGTCGGTGATGAGCCGCGTCTTGCCCACGCCGGGGTCGCCCTCCACGTAGATCATCTGGCCGCGCTCCCAGGCCTCGTCGAGCCGCGCCCACTCCTCTTCGCGTCCGATCAGGTGCGGCGGGCGCAGCACGGCCAGTGGCAGGGCCGCCACGCGGGCCGGGGCCAGGGCGGGCACGGTGCCCCGGTCGATCTCGCGGGCGAGCTGCGCGGTCTCCGGCAGCGGCTCGGCCTGGAACTCGCGCCACAGCACGTCCTTGCACCGCTGATACGCCCGCAGCGCCGCCGGGCGGTCCCCGGCGAGGTAGTGCAGCCGCATGACGTGGCGCCACGCCTCCTCCGACACCGGGTCGAGGTCCAGCAGCGCCCGGGCCTGCACGAGGGCCGCCGCGTACTCCCCGGTCCCCTCCAGCCGGGTGATCTCGGCCCGCAGCGCGAGGCCGCGCCACTCGGTCAGGCGCTCGCGCTCAGTGCTCACCCAGTCGTCGAGGTCGGGGCAGTCGTCGTAGCGCAACCCGGCGAGCAGTTCGCCCCCCGTTGCCAGGAGTTCGGCCGTTCGCCCCCGGGCGAAATGGTCGCGCACCCGGGCCGCGTCCACCTCCACCCCCCGGGACAGCTCCAGCAGGTCACCACCCGTGATGAGGTCGGTGCCCGCGAAGAGGCGCAGCTTGCGCAGCATCTGCGAGAGGTTGTTCCGGGCCGTGTGTTCGGGTGAGTCGGGCCACAGCAGGCCCACGAGGCGCCCGCGCCCGGTGGCTCCCTCCAGCGCCAGGTACGCCAGGCACGCCGCGAGCTTGCGTTCGGGCCGCTGCTCCAGGCCACCTGGCCCCCGGAGGTGAACCGGGCCGAGCAATTGAATATGCCAGGAGTCGGAATTCATGGGGATCAAGAACAGTTTAAGGCAAATGAGGACACGCTGAGCCACCTGTGGCAATCAGACCTCAATCATCCCCCGTTGCCTACCCTGCCCCTGGAAAGGAGGTGGACCTTGACCGACCAAGACCACGCCGCGCCCCTCCGGCAGGGCGAGCACGCCCTGTACCTGCTGCGCGTCTGGCACGAATACGACGGCGACCGTCCGGTGTGGCGGGCGTCCGTGAAACCGCCGCACGGGGAGCAGCGCCACGGCTTCACGTCCCCCGGCGCGCTGCTCCGCTACCTGGCCGAGTGCCTGGGTCCGGTGGGACCTCCCGGTTGACTCTCCCGCAGCACAGGGAACGCCGCCACGCGCACCGCGACAGGGTGGGCGGAGGCGGCTGTGTCCCGGGGCAATGGTGGCAGCCCTGCCGGGTGGGCTCGGCCAGGCAGGCCCGCGGCGTGAGGTCTCTGCCCGCGCGGGTGGCCGGGCCTGCTGCTGCCTGACTGGTGGAAGGACCGCCCCCGGGTCCCCGCCCACCGGAGAGCGTCTGGCCCGAATGGTTCGGGATCAGGGCGAGTGAGGAGGGCGCCACGCCCCCGGCACGCCGGTTTGGGTGGAGGTTCCCTCCTCGGACGGTGGGGCCATGCCCGCGGTCGGGGCTGGGCCTCACTCGCCCACCCGCGGGAAGAGGGGGCCAGCTGCACACGGACTCGCGTTCTGGCCCCCCTCCTCCCGCCGGTCCTACCGCGCCGCCGTCTTCGCCACGACCTTGAAGGGCCGGATCATCCCCAGGGCGGCGTGCGGCGCTCCCTGGTGGGTGGGGCTGGGGACGGCGCACAGCAGGAGGTAGTCGCCGGGCGTGAGGTTCAGGTGCGCGTAGGAGGTGTGGCCCTTCGTCACGGCCTGCGCCCCGCCCATCGGGATCACGGGCATGGGACCCCCGGGCTTCTGGAGGTAGGCCGCCACGTCGTCCATCGTCTTGCCGGGCGCGAGCCGGAAGATCAGCATCTCGTGGCCCTCGGGACCGTTGTTGAGGACCTCCCAGACCTGGGGTCCCTCGGTGATCGTGACGCCCCCGGGCAACTCGAAGCCGTAGTCCACCAGCTTGACCTGGAGGTCCGCCTTGGGGGGCTGGGCCTGGGCGGTGCCCGCCGCCCGCGTCACCTGGAAGGTCTGCGCCATGCCGAGCGCGAGGTGGGGCACGCCCGCCGCGTCGGGCACGAAGCACAGGGCGATATACGTGCCCGGCTCGGCGAGGTTGACCGTGATCCGCTGCGACTGGCCGGGCAGCAGCATCCCGACCCCGCCGACCATCTCCACCCGGGCGAGGGTGGCCCCCTCGTTCTCCTTGAGCCCGGCGAGAAAGCTCGCCTGGGTCATGCCGCTGGGCAGGCGCACGAGCTGCATGTGGTGGGCTTCCTTGCCGGTGTTCCCGAACTCGAAGGTCGTCCAGCCGGTCGACACGCTCGCCGGGGTGACGAACTTGTAGTCCTGGCCCTGAATCTGCACGGTGGCGGTCCCCCCGTGGCTGTGGCCCTGGTGGGCCAGGGCAGGTGCGGCGAGAGCGGCCAGCAGGGCGAGGGTCAGCAGGCGGCGGGCGGTGGTTCTCTTCGTCATGGTCTTGCCTCCTTCGTCGGGGCCTCCCGGACCTGTCTCTGTCCGGGAGCCGCTCCGATCTGGGAAGACGGTAGGGGGGGTGGCCTGATTGGAGCGTGATCGGGCCGCTTCCCGTCAGGGGTGGTGTGGACGCGGCGGGGCGGCGTCCACCTCTCCCCTACTCCGCCCGGCTACTCCACCTCGACCACGCCCTTCATGAAGGGGTGCGGCGAGCAGTGGTACGCGAAGGTTCCCCGCCCGGGAAAGGTGACGGTCACGTGGCCGTGGGGCGGCAACTCGTGGTGGACCGCCTGCCCGTTTACGGTCAGGACGACGTGGTGGGGCACGCTGTCGTGGTTTTCCCAGGTGACGCGGCCCCCCGCCCTGATCCTGACCGCCTCCGGCGCGAACTCGAAGTTCGAGATGGTGACGACCGCGGAGGTGGCCGCCGCGCCCGTGGGCACCGGGGGGATGTGGCCGTGGTCATGCGCCTCCTGCGGCGCGGGGGTGCCGTCGGCCCGCAGGGGTGGGCTCCCCACCACGTCGAAGTGCATCCCGCCCGGGTACTCGCCCCCGGTCGTGTTGGCGTTGCTGTTGTGGTCGTGCCAGGGAAAGGTGCCGTCGCGCCCCTTGACCAGCACGTCGTACCGCTCGCCGGGCAGGATCGGCAGGGTGTCGGCCAGGTACGGCAGCGGCAGGTCGTGCCCGTCCTTGGCGATCACCAGGAACGAGGTGCCGTGCAGGTGCAGGCTGTGCGGCTGCGCGCCCAGGTTGATCCAGCGGACGAGGTGCGTCTCGCCCGCGGGGATGCTCAGGTCGGGGATGAGGGGGTGTGCCCGGCCATTCACCAGGAACTCGTCGTAGTGGGGCGTGTAGGGCAGCCTGTTCGGGTCGTGGTGGCTGTCCCACTCGTCGAGGATCAGGGTGTGTTCCTTCGACCACACCGGCTTCACGTCCGGGTCCTCCACGATGAGCGCCCCGTACATCCCCATGTCGAGGTGGACGTTGGTTTGAACGTGGCAGTGGTAGGCGTGGGTGCCCGCCTCGGTGGCGACGAACTCGTAGGTGAAGCTGCCCCCGGGCTTGACCTCGTGGCTGAGGTGGGGCACGCCGTCCATCTCCTGCGCCAGGGAGGTGATGCCGTGCAGGTGCAGGACGTGCGGCTGGTCGTGCGTGTTCACCAGGGTGATGCGGACCCGCTCGCCGACCTTCACCCGCAGCTCGGGGCCGGGGACGCTGGCGGGCTGGCCGGGAAAGCCGAAGGCCCACTGCTCGACGCGCACCCCGGGCGCAATTTCGGTCTGGATGCGGTGGACTTCCAGGGTGAACTCGCGCACGCCGCGCGTGGCCCGGCCCAGGGGCACCGTGCCTTCCGGGCGGGCGAGGAACTGTTGCAGCGTGGCCGCGCGGGCCGGCTGCGCGGGCACCTCGCCGTGCGCGAGGGCCATGCCCAGCGACAGCACCGCCACCATGCAGGTGCGAAGGGAAGAACAGGCCGGACGACGCTGGAACATGGGACCCTCCTCGGCGCGGCCCGGGCACGGGGGCCGCTCGGGGGGCAGCGTAGGAAGGGCGGCGTGACTGAAGCCTGATCGCCCCACCTCCCGCCGGGGGCCTCGGCGAAGGGCGGGGGCCGGGGCGTGTCGGCACCGCATCCCAACCGTCCCGGCGATCGTGCCGAGGCCAGTCCTGTCGCCGCCGGGGACCGGCCTGACCGGGGACGGGGAGGCGCCCCGCACGCTGACTTCACATGCCGCGACTTCCCCGGCGAGCGGGCTCGGGATGCCCAAGGGGTGAGGGATTGGCCGCCCCACGCGGTCGCAGGAGCGGGACAGGTCGGCAGCCTCCCTCCAGCCGCCGACCTCCCGGTGGTGCGTGTCTCGCCCTCCCCCCTCCGCTCACCCGGCGAAGTCAGGGCCGCCACGCCAGGCGCCGGGCGGGATGGCTGCGCCACCAGTCCTGAACGAACTCGGCCATCTGCACGTCGACCCGGTTCAACCAGAACTGCCGGGTGAGCTGATCCGCCGGGCCGAACCCGATGGCGCCGGACTCCCACACCACGGTTCCCTGAAACAGCATGTGCGCCGCGTCGACCCGGACATCCGGGCGCGTCACGATGCCCTGCGACGCGAGGTAGTAGGCGAAGTTCTGCCGGTCCAGCGCCACCTGAAGACCGATCAGCAGGGTGATGGTCGTTCCGCTGTTCCGAGTACAGTCCGTGCTCGTGACGGGCAGGTTCGCCCGCCCTGCAAAGCGCCTCATCTCCGTCAGCACCTCCGCCCCGGTCACCTGCCGGATGTCGTCCGCGACGAAGGCATACAGGCAGACATTCTGGAAAGGCGCGAGGTTGTCCGGGTAACGGTCCGCCGCCGCGATGCCGGTGAGGGCCAGCAGCGACGCCAGGAACAGCCGGGGGATCATCCTGCCTCCTCTCTCGGGATGGGGGAACGGGAGCGCGGGACCACACGGGTCCTCAGGGCAGCAGCGACGCCGGGGGCTGGTCCGCGGGCACGAGCACGGCCACCACCACGGACGCCTCGGCCTCCGTCCGGTTCGCCAGCTCGCACCACGACCCCGGCCGGACCACGTACCGCTCCCCGGCCCGCAGCACGCTCGGCGGCGCCCCACCCGGCGAGAACACGTCGACCTCGCCGCGCGTCACCAGCAGCACCTCCGCCTGGCCGCCCGTGTGCCGGGCCGTCCGACTCGCGGCGGGCAACGTCAGCGCCGACACGTGCAGGTCGAACGCCGCCGGGAACGTGAGGTGACCCAGCGTCGCCTCCTGCACCGAGGGCCGCGGAACCCGCCAGGTCCATCCCGGTTCCTCGTCGGCGGGGGGGCGAGCCGAGGCGAACGAGGCGAACATCAGCACCACACTTCCTACCACCTGGTAGCCGCGCATTCCGGGCCTCCCTTCGTGTCCGGCGGACGTGCGCCGCCGACTGGGTTCACGGTAGGCCCGGCGTGCCGCCCCGCGCATCGCCAGGATTGAGTAGACGGCCCCCCCACCAGGATTAAGGAGAGTCCTCCCCGCCGTGCGTCATGGCCCAGCGGGTGAGTTCCACGCGGTTATGCAGGGCGAGTTTGCCCAGCATGTTCGCCACATGCTTGCTGACCGTCACGGGGCTGATCCCCAGCAGCCGGGCGACCCGGCGGTCCGGGTGGCCCTGGGCCACCAGCCGCAGCACCTCCCACTCCCGCGGGGTCAACCCCGGGCGGGGCGTGCCGTCCGGCGGGGGGGCTCGCAGGCGCCGGGCGAGCCGGTCCGCCTGTTCCACCGCCTCCGCGGGGCCCAGGTCGGAGCCCGACGCCCAGGCGTCTCGGAAATCGGCCTCGCCCATCACCGCCCGCGCCCGGTCGAGGTTCCCGAGGTGCCGCCGGTCCAGGTACCCCCGCGAGGCCTCCCCGGGGACGAAGCCGCCCGCCGCCAGCAGCCGCACCGCCGCCGCGGGGTCGCCCACCTCGGCGGCGAGGAGGCTCAGGCCACGCAGCGCCTCGTCCACCACCGCCCGGAAGGGTTTCCCCGCCGCCTCGTGCAGGGCGCCGAGCAGCCGCGCCCCGGCCTCCTCGCGGCGGCCCAGGTGCAGCAGCACGACCCCGACCATCACCCGGGCGACGAGCCGGAACACCGCATTGCCCGCCGCCTCGTACTCCTCCAGGGCACGGGTCGCGTACGCCAGGGCCAGGTCGGGTTGCCCCAGGTCGAGCAGGGTCGGCGCCGCGTACAGCAGGAGGTTGGCGTACTGGGACTGCTCGACGCGGTCGGCCCCCCGCTCCCCCCGGCGCGCCTCCTGCGCGCGCAGCACCTCCTGCTGCATGGGCCACGCCAGGTCGCTGCGCCCGGAGGCGTGGTGCAGCAGCGCGAGGTCGGCGGTGGTCCAGCCCGCGCTCACCTCGTCCCCCAGCTCGCGGCACAACTCGAGGATCTCGCGCAGGCGGGCCTCGTGGGCCCCCGTCTGCCCGGTGGCGGCGAGGCACTGGGCACTGACCTCCAGGGCCTGCAGCAGCACCTGATCCCGCCCCGGGGAGGGCAGGCCCAGGACCCGTTCCGCGAGGGGCGCCTCCTGGGCGTACAGGCCCAGGGGCAGCCACACCGCGCCGAGCTGGGCGAGGTAGCGGTACGCGAGGTCCGCCCGCCCCTCCCCCACCGCCCACACCAGCCCCGCGCGCATGTTGGGGTAGTCCGGCAGGAGGTCCTCGCGGCGGTCGGGCTGGCCCTGCTCGAAACGCCGCCGCCCCTCCTCCAGCTCCTCCAGGAAGTGCCGGGCGTGCCGTTCCCGCCAGGTGGGGGCCTCCGGGCGCCCGCTGAGACGCTCCAGGGCGAGTTCCCGCAGGGGTTGCAGCAGCTTCCAGCGGGTGCCCGGGGTGCCCAGGCGTTGGAGGAAGCTCTGCTCGATCAGCGCGTCCACGTGGTCCAGCACCTCCTCGCCGCCGTGTACGGCGGCGAGCGCCCCCGGGGTGAAGCTGCCCCCGAACACCGCGCAGCACTCGAACACCGCGCGGTCGCCCTGATCCAGCAACTCGTAGCTCCACTCCACGGCGGCCCTCAGGGAGCGCAGCCGTTCGGGCCGGTCGCGGAAGTCCTCGCGCAGGAAGCGCAGCGGGTGTTCGAGCCCCGCCAGCACGTCCGGGAGGGCATACGTCCGCAGCCGGGCGGCGGCGAGTTCCAGCGCGAGGGGCACGCCCTCCAGCAGCGCGCACAGCCGCACCACCTGGGGGGTAGTGGCGGGGGTGAGCTCGAAGCCGGGCAGGAGGGCGCGGGCGCGGGTGACGAAGAGTTGCACCGCCGGGCTGCTCGCCGCCTCCGGGACGCGCTCGGGAACGGGGAGGGGCGGGACCGGGTACTCGCGCTCGTCGTGCAGGTGCAGCGCGGCGCGGCTCGTCACGACGAGTTGCAGCGTGGGGGCCCGGGCGAGCAGCTCGCCCAGCGTCCGGGCGGCGGGCAGGAGCTGCTCGAAGTTGTCGAGGACCAGCAGCAGCCGGTGCCGGGCAGCGAACTCGCGGACGAGCGCGGGGGGGTCCCGCGAGGCCGCCTCGACGCCGGGGAGCGCGGCGGCGATGGCCGGGAGGACTTCCCCCGGGGCGCGCAGCGCGGAGAGGTCGACGAACAGCACGTGGTCGTAGTTCCCGCGCACGGCGTGGGCGAGGCGCAGGGCGAGCGCCGTCTTGCCGATGCCGCCGGGGCCGCGCAGGGTGAGGAGCCGCGTCCCCTCGCCGAGCAGGCGGGTGAGTTCGCCCAGGTCGCGCTCGCGTCCGAGCAGCGGGCTGAGTTCTGCCGGGAGCGGGTTCGCCGCCTGGCCGTTCATGCCCCAGTGTAGGTGGACCGGCGGGGAGGGGTGGCAGGACCACGTCCCTGTTCCCGACGGCGCGAGACTCCCTGGGGACGCTCCCCCCGGGAGGGTCACGGTGCCTGGACCCCCCGGCGGGAGAGCGTGCCCCCTCTTCCGTCCGGGCCACCGCCCGCCCCGAGCAGGGGCGTGGTCGTGATGCCCTCCGGGATCCCCGCAGAGGAGGGGCACCGTGAGGAGCGGCACCCCATGCCCGGGGAAAAGACCGGGGCGACCCGGAACGGAATCAGGACCGAGGTGGTGAGCACCCCTTCCCCCGGGGGAAGGGGCGACAGACCCGTATCCGGCCAGCAGGGCTGCACGCGGTATTCAGCCGGAAGAAGCTCCCCCGGTTCTCCACCCGCGGCACGCGGCGATGGTAGCCCCCAGCCGGGCCTGGAGGAGCGAGACCTCCGCGGCCAGAAGGAAGGTGGCCGCGCGGCCGACGTAACGCAGCGTGTGGCCGCCGGGTTGATGGACTGCGGCTGGCGCGACGCGCGGCCCCGGGCTGGGTTGTCTCGGCAGGTCGTGTTCGTTCGGGATGGGGCGCATGGTTCCTCCTGGCGGGCGTGGGGCGAGTGGTGGGGATCAGCGGAGACACCCCAAGCCTAGAAAGGCACCGCAAGAGCAGCGCAAGGGGAAGGGCGTCACGTCGGTGAGCCCGCCGGGGTAGAGTGAAGGGCACGGGATGCGCGAGTTGGCCCTCCGGCTGCTGGGCCCGCCTGAACTTCAGGTGGGGGGCCAGCGACGCCCCTTCAGGACCAAAAAGGCGCTGGCCCTGGTCGCCTATCTCGCCCTGGAGCCCGGCCCGCAGTCCCGGGAGAAACTGGCGGCCCTGCTGTGGCCGGATGCCGACCCGGAGGCGGGCCGGGCCAGCCTGCGGGGCACCCTCGTCTACGCCCGGGAAGCCCTGGGCCCCCTCCGTGATCGCCTGGAGGCCGACCGGGCCACCGTCTGCCTGGTGACCGGGCCGGACGAGTGCGACGTGACGGCCCTGGAGCGTGTGGCGGGGGCGGCGCGTTCCCTGCCCCCTGCCGGGGCCTTGCCGGAGCTGGAGCGGGCGGCCTCCCTGTGGCGCGGCGAGCTGCTCGACGGGTTCGCCCTGGGGGAGGGCAGCGGCTTCGACGACTGGCTGGGGGAACGCCGGGAGGCGACGCGCTCGGCGGTGAACCTCGTGTTCGACCGCCTCTCCGCCGAGCAACTGGAGCAGGACCCGGGCCGCGCGGCAGAGACGGCGCGGCGCTGGTTGGCCCTCGACCGCCTGAACGAGGCGGCCTGGCGACGCCTCGCGCAGGCGCGGCTGGCTTCAGGACAGCGGGCACTCGCGCGGGAGGTGCTCGACTCTTGCCGACGGGTGTTGCGGGACGAGGTGGGCTGTGCGCCCGCCCCCGAGACGCTGGCCCTCGAAGCGCAAGTTCTGGAGCCCATCTCCCCCAGCCGCCCCGGGGTCCGGTTAGACCTGCCCACGCTGCTGCGCGAGGGGCCCTTCGTCGGCCGCCGGGCGGAACTCGCGCGGCTGGCCGAGGTCTATCAGCGGGCCGGGAGTGGGCACCCGGGGGCGGCCCTGATCGTCGGAGAGCCCGGCATCGGCAAGACCCGGCTGGCGGGGGCGTTCCTGACCTGGGCCGGGGAACGTGGCGCCGGGGTGCTGCGGGGCCGGGGCTTCGAGGTGGGCGGCACGCTGTATGGCCCCCTGGCGGACGCCGCACGCCGCGTGCTGGACGCGGAACCCGGGCCGCAGGCGCTGCTCTCCCGGCAGGACCTCGCCGAGCTCGCCCGGCTGCTGCCGGAGCTGGGAGAGCGGCTGCCGGAGCCCGCGCCGCCCATGCCGGGGGAGGGCCAGCGGGGCCAGGTGCTGGCGGCGCTGACGCGGCTCGTCCTCGCGCTCGCCCGGCGCTCGCCGCTCGTCCTGCTCGTGGACGATGTCCAGTGGGCCGACGCGAGCACCCTGGAGGCGCTGCGGCACCTCGCGGGCCGGGTTGCGGAGGAACGCGCGCCCGTCCTGCTCCTCCTCACCGCCCGGGCGGAGGCGCTGACCCCCGGCTCGGAGTTGGCGGGGTGGGCGGCGAATCTCGGCCGGGAGGTGCCGGTGACGCGGCTCGACCTCGGGCCGCTGGGCCAGCCGGAGACGCTGGGGCTGCTGGGGGCGCTGGCGGGCACGCCCGCCGCCGGTTCGCTGGAGCCCCTGGCCGAGCGGCTCTTCGCGGAGACGGGTGGGCAGCCGCTCTACATCTCGGAGACGCTGCGCGGTCTGGCGGAGCAGGGGGCGCTCACGCTGGGTCCCGGGGGGATCACGGTGAATGAGGCGCGGCTCTCCGCCGGGCTGGAGCGGGGCGGCGAGGGGGTGCGGGCCGTCATCGGCGAGCGGCTCTCGCGGCTCTCGGCGCCCGCCCTCGCGCTCGCGCAGGCGGGGGCGGTGCTCGGCCAGGAGTTCGGATTCGGCACCCTCCGGGCCGTGGCCGACCTCGGCGAGGACACCGCGCTGCAAGGCTACGAGGAACTGCTGCGAACCGGGCTGCTGCGGGAGGCGGCGGGCGAGGGCGGAACCGCGTCCCTCTCGCACGACCGGGTGCGGGAGACGCTGCGGGACGCGCTGAGTGGCCCCCGCCGGGGGCTGCTGCACCGCCGCGCGCTGGGGGCGCTGGGGGAGGTGGGCGCGTCCCCCGAGGTGCTGGCGCATCACGCCCTAGGGGCCGGGCTGACGGGTGAAGCCGCGCGGCATTTCCACCAGGCGGGGCGGCAGTCCCTGAGGCTCGGCGCGTACCACGCCGCAGTGATCGCGCTCGAGCAGGCCCTCGACCTCACCCCCGCCCGTCCCGAGTACGCCGCCGAGCGCCGCGAGCGGCTCCACCTGATCGAGTACGCGCTCTACTACCGTGACAGCCACAACCTCGCTGTTATTCAGCGCCGCTGGCGGTTGGCCGCCGACGCCTCGCAGGCAGCCGGACTGGGCGCGGAGGCCGCCTTCGCCCTGGGAGAACTCGCGGCCTCACTGGCCCGGCAGGGGCGGCACGGCGAGGCCGGAGAGGTCGCGGGCCAGGCCCTCGATACAGCCCGCGCCGCAGGCGACCGTGGAATGGCGGCCCGCAGTCTCAACATCCTCGGTGTCCTCGCGGTGGAGCGGCGCGACTGGGCGGCGGCGGAGCGCCTGCTGGAGGACGCCCAGGCCGAGGCCATCCGGGCGGGGGACGAGCCGCTCGCCCTGGAGGCCCGCGCCCACCTTGCCACGGTGCTGACCTTCGGGCACGACGACCTGGAGGGCGGACGGCAACTGGAAGAGGAAGTTCTCCGGCGGCGCATAGACCTGGGTGAGCCTGGAGCGGTTCTCGCTTCACTCTCAAGTCTGACCTACGCCTGCATGAGGATGGCGGACTATGAGGCCGCCCGCCGTCATATCGACGAGTGGGCCGTGTGGGCCGAGCGCAGCGGTGCGGGACGCGTCGCCGCGAACGTCCTGGGAATGCATGGGTACATCGCGGCGGAGCAGGGCGACGTGCTCGGGGCCCTGAAGGCGGGCGAGGCGGCCCTGGCCGCCTTCGAGCAGGCGAACGCCGTCCTGGCGTTCTCCTGGGGCGGCCTGGCGTGGTGCTACGCCCGCCTGGGCCGAACCCAGGAAGCCCGGCAGGCCCTGGACAACGGCCAGGCCCTGAACGAGAGGGACGAGGACCTCTACCACCAGGCGGGGGCGGCGTGGGTGCTGGGGGACGCGGCGCTCGCCCTGGGGGACCTGGAACGCGCCGAGCGGTTCTACCGTCAGTCGCTGGGCGGGAACTCGGCCGCCTGGATTCTGGTGGGTCTGCGCGGCCTGGGCGAGGTGAGGGCCCAAACCGGCCAGTGGGAAGAGGCCGCGCGGCTGCTCGGCGCGGTGCTGGGCCGCCGCTCGGCTGGTGTCTGGCAGCATCGCCAGGCGACCCGGGCCCTCGACGCGCTGCGCCCACTCGTCCCCCCCGACGTGCTGGAGGCGGCCCTGAACGAGGGGCGGGTTACGCCCCTGGAACCCCTGCTCGCCGAATTGCGGCGGCAGAGTGACCCGTCCCAGGGGTCCCAAGCGTCGGGTTCCGCCGCCGTGTAGAGAGGCCGCTCCAATCCAGCCCCGGCTTTTCCCGTGGGTGCTCGTCCTCTGCGGCGGCGCTCCCTCAGCCTCAGAAGCCCGGCCAGTGGGCCACGCGTCGTGGCCTGGCGGTGAACTGAACGTCAGCCGGACGGCGCGAGGAAGCGGCGCAGGCCCTGCTGGACCAGATGGGTCAGGACGGCTGTGGGCGAGGGCACCTGGGCTGCCGAGTCCCTGCTCACCTGCCGGGCCTGTCGCGCCGTGTCCGCTGCCCTCGCCTCACGGTAGAGCTGGTCGAGCTTCTCGGAAACGCCGTTGTATCTCGGGTCGAATTGGGCTCTCATGGGTGCCTCCCCTGGAGAACGGTGAACCGGTTGCAGAACGCCGCGCTGTGCGGGGATCACGGCCCCGTGTTGAGATGTCTCACCCTAGAACCGGGGCGCAAGAGCAGCGCAAGACGCTTGGCAAGATGGGGCGGGCACGGATGGCGGGACGGGAGGAGCGGCCAGGGAACATGAGGTGCCCCTCTCCCAGGAGGGTGTCAGCCGCAGCCCGGGCAGGTGAAGGGGTCCTCTTCAGGTCTGGAGAGGGGGCGCAAAAGTGCTGTCATGCCGAGTGCCAGCGAAGTAGGCCGCGGCTTCGGGACCCAACGCTGGCGCTCCGGGTGACAAGGTTGCCGAGCCCCGACCCAGATAGAGTGCAGCGGGAGCCCAACATTCGGGGCGCCGCTGCTTGCTGCCAGGAGCCCGGTCTGACCTGGGGGGCAATCATGGCGGAGGCATCGCCCCCCTCTTCGCCCGGCGCTGCCTCCGTCACGAGGAGGGGGAGGCACCTCAGGCGTCCGGTTCCACCCCCGTATAGACCGGCACCTCGAACACGGGCCGGAAGCCCAGGCGCTCCAGGTTGCGGCGACTGGCGTTGTCCGGGCCCGCCTCCACGTCCACGAAGAAGTGCTCGCAGCCCCGGGCCAGGCCGTCCCGCAGGCGCCGCAGGATCAGGGCCGTCTGACCGCCCTGGCCCCGGCGATCCGGGCGGGTGACGCTGGAGTTGAGCAGGGCCGCCGGTCCCCCCACCATCAGGAGTCCGGCGCTGGTGGGGCCGTCCCCTCCCGGCACGAGGTAGCCCAGCCAGCCCATCCGGGAGAGGCCGAAGTGCACCAACTCCGTCATTTCAGGCGGCATCCCGAAATGCTGGGAGATGAAGGACGCGACTTCCCCAGCCTGGTTGGGGCCAGCCTGGACAACCTCGGGGAGAGGGCGGGTGGGTGTTTCCAGCGCCTGCCGGGCCACGGACGCCGGGGCGTACAGCGCCACTTCCCGGAACACCTCGCGCAGGCCGCGTGCTTCCAGCCTTGCCCCCAGGTCCGCCGGGCGGGTGCGGGGGTCGAGGGGCAGCCCCCAGGCGGACGGTCTGGCCCGTTCCACCGCCGCCAGCAGCGCGTCCAAGTCCGCCTCCGTGGCAGGGTCAGCCGTGCCAAAGCCCCGCACGAGGTTGAACGCGGGGTGAGGGAGGGAGCGCACCAGTTCCAACACCCCCGCCCCGAAGTTCACCTGCTCGATGCCCAGGCGCGCCCGCACCTCGGTCGGCAGGGAAACGTACCCCTCTCCAAGCCGGGCATAGAGGTCTGCCCGCATTCTGGCGAGTGTTTCCAGCGAGGGCGCTTCCGGCGGCACCCGCATGTCCCTGTCTTCCCGCACCTCGCCCCCGGTCGGCCCGTTCATTCCGGGCCTCCCAGGTGAACCGGGCAGGTGTAGCGGACTTCCCAGCCCAGGCGCGAGTACACGGGAAAGCCCAGCTCGGTCGCGCCCAGCATCGCCGAGACGTATCCTGCATCCCGCGCGGCAAGGAGCGGCCCAGTGGTCATGGCCGCCCCGATCCCGCGCCGTCGCGCCCGCTCCAGGGTGCCGATGCACCACACGCCCACGGTCTCCTCGCCGTGGATGTTCAGGGCCGTGCTCACCGGCTCGCCGTCCAGCAGGCCCAGGTAGAGGTGGGCGCGCGAGTCGGGGTCGAGGACGGGGCCCCGGCCCAGCGCGATCAACTTCTGCGCCGACTCCTCGTTGAAATGAAACGCCTCGGCAGACACGGTCACCCAGGCGCTCAGGTCCTCCTCGGTCGTCACCCGCCGGAGGGTGAGGCCCTCCACCCGCGCGTCTGCCGGGTCCAGCCGGGCGAAGTCGAGCGTCATGAGGGGAAGGTCGGCGACCTTGGGCAGACCGTGGGCCGCGAGCGTCTCGCTCAGGTCCGCCGCCGCCGGGGGGACCAGCCACAGGAAGGGCACGTTCCAACCCCGCAGCCGGGCGAGGGTGTCCGCCAGCCGCTCTCCGGCGTTCTCGCCCGCAAAGCCGCCGTACACGAGGTTGAGGTCCGGGGCCGGGGCGAAGCTCAGGGCGAGCAGGAGGTCGTCGTCCTGCTCCACGACCACGCCGGGGTCGCGGAACAGGTGTTCGGGGAACTCGCGGAAGGCCTGCTCAATGGTGGAAAGGTCGGGCCGGGGCGAGCGAACGCGGGTGCTGGTCATAGGGCGCCTCCTGTCGGGGTGGGGCAAAGTGGGGTTGGAATAGGCTGGGGCTGCGCTCCGGGCCGTCTGCCTGGCGCTCTCAGAGGGCTGGTGAAGGGGACTCAGGCCCCGGGGCTGGGCTGCCTTGACGGCGCTGCGTCCTCCCCGAGGGCTGCCCGGTGCCCCGCCGCCGCGAAGACGTGGGGTTGCAGCATGGCGAGGATGGCGAACCCGACGACCAGCCACACGCCCAGGAGCGACATCGCCAGGGTGGGTGACCGCAGGGCCAGGCCGACCTCGGAAAAGGCGTACACGCAGTAGAGGATGGCGATGAGCGTCATGTTCCGCAGCAGCCGGTCGCTCGCCCGGGGCACCACCAGCCGGGCGCGAAGGCAGTGGCCCCAGTTGGCGGTCAGGGACAGGCCGACGAGGGCGAAGTTGAGAAAGCCGACCGCCGTGCCCCACGTCGAGTCGGGATGCGCACCCATCACGCTCGCCGAGAAGGGCAGCAGGGAGACGAACAGCAGCGTCACCAGGTTCAGGGTGATGTGCCAGAAGTCGGTTCCCCGGATCAGGCTGGCGTAGTAGTAGTGGGTGGCCCAGAGCAGCGCGGTGGTGATGAAGGTGGCCGCGTACACGACCAGACGCGGCAGCAGGGCGAGCAGCGCGTGCGGGACTTCGGCGGTCCCGACCTCGGGGGGCAGCCTGACCTCCAGCACCAGCAGGGTGAGCGCGATGGCGAACACCCCGTCAATTAAAGTGTCGAGCCGGTCCTTTTCCAGGGACGCCGGGGCGGGTGGTCTCATGCCTTAACCGCCGACCTAGACGGGGTTGGCGTCGGCTCCACCGTCCGGGGCAGGCCCGCCTCGGGGACGTGTTCGGCGCTGCGCTGATAGGTCGTCTCACCTTGCAGGCCCGCGAGTTGCCCCCGGAAGGTCCGAACGGTGTGGTCTATCGTGCGTTGCCGCGCTCCCGGCTGAACCCGCTCCCGCCAGCGCCGCAACCGGTTGCCCAGCATGATGGGCACCAGCGCGTGCCGCACCCAGGGTTTGCGAATGCCCAACTGGTCCGCCAACGGGTCCCCGTGCAGTCTGCGCGCCACCGCGTGAACCAGGTCCAGCGTGACGGGCGGCGGCGTGGGCAGGCTGCTCTGAAGCAGGTCCGCGACGGCGACGAGCATGGCCTGTGTCAGCTCGCGGGCGTCGCCGCTGGCGGGTTCCTCGGTCTGGGTGATAAGGGCGAGGAGGTCCGCCGCCCGCGCCTGATCCGTGACGGTTAGGTACAGGTCCGGGTGAACGCCCAGCAGGTGCGCGACGTACTGCCAGAAGTGGTAGAGGTCGTCCAGTTCCCCCGCCGTGAAGGTGATGCCGAAGGTCTGGAGGGCGTGGAACGGGACATAGGTGAAGTCGAGCCAGGTGCGCGCCATCTCCAGTTGGTTGATGGGCGCGCCCGTTTCCGCCGCGTTCCAGCCCCGCTGCCACAGGGCCGCCCGCACCCGCGCGTGCAGCAGCCGCACCTGCACGTTCTGGACGTAGCCCTCGCCGCCCCGCGCCAGGCCGCCGGGCAGGACCGAGACGATGTTCCACACCCCCGTCTCGACGATGCGCCGCCGGGCCATCCGGGTCAGGTTGCCCGTCCGCACCAGGACCCGGGCGATGGAGGGCGAGCTGTAGGTGTGGGTCAGGGAGCCGGGGCCGAGCGACAGCGTGATCCAGACGTTGCCGATCGCCAGGTAGGCCTGTGACCCGCGTTCCAGGCGGCGAGGCTCGACCCAGGCGGGCACACACTCCGTCTCGGCGAGCAGGGCGCGCACGGCGGGCAGGTCCTCCCCCACGAACTGGCGGCCGTGCAGCAGCCCCGCCCGGAGTTGGCGCCGGGCCACCTCCCCGTGGAGGCGCAGCTCCGCGTCCGCCGCGTCCGCCAGGGGGTCGCCGAGCTGGACCATGCGCGCGAGCCGCCCCACCGCGTCGTCCCCGAACCGCTGCCGGGCGGCGTCCAAATTCACCAGGCTTCCTGGCAGCCCACCCTCGACGCTTCGCATCAGCCGCACCGGAGGCTGTGGTCCCGATCGGTCGGGGGAGGGGCGGTCAGGCACAGGGGCGTCATGGAACCTCCGCTGGAAGTGGGGGAGTGTGGACTGAAGGAAGTTTAAGCATACCGGATCAGCATGCCGATTTTCCTTCCCCGTCCGCACCGGCCCCAAAGATAGGCACCGTGAACCCCGGCACACCCACGGGGTTGAGGAGCGGCACCTCCCGGTGGGGGGAGGGGGGGTGCCCCAGTAGGCGGGTGGCCCCGGCCATCAACTCCCGCGCAGAGGACAAGGACACTCAGGAAGGGCAGGAGCGGCTTCATCCACAATCTCCTCTCCATACCTGCGAGGCGACGGGCGGGCGGACTTCCCGAGGGGTCAGACCTTCAGCTCTTCCTGCACCTCTGGCGGGGGCGTGGGAACGGCCAGACCCGAGAAGAGGGCCCCGGCCATCCGCCCCAGCAGGCGGGTCCAACCCGTCGTCCGGGGAGAGCCGTCGTCCGTGATGCGGCGCTCGGGCGTGGGCTGTGCGGGGTGGAACGGTTCGTGCTGGGGGGCGATCCGGGTCATGGTTCCTCCTGGGGGCTCAAGGTCTGAGGGCAGCGTAGGAGGGCCGCGCAACAACAGCGCAAGAGGAACCGCAAGACGGGGCGGGCGCGGTGTACCGTGGGCAGACATGTCGGCGCTGGAGCTTCGGGTGTTGGGACCGCCGGAGGTGCGGGTGGACGGGGAAGCTCGCCCCGTGCGGACCCGCAAGGCGCTCGCCCTGCTCGGCTACCTCGCGCTGGAGCCCGGCCCCCACGCCCGGGAGACGCTCGCCGCCCTGTTCTGGCCCGACTCCGCGCCGGAGGTCGCCCGCTCCTCGCTGCGCAATTCCCTGACGTACCTGCGTCAGGCGCTGGGGAACGCCTCTGGCCGCGTCGTCACGGACCGGGATACCGTTCGGCTGCGCCTCGACCCCGGCGATACCCTCGACCTTCAGGCGCTGGAACAGGGGCAACTCGCCGTGTTCCGGGGTGACGTTCTCCCGGGCCTGGGGCTGGAGGACGGGGAGGCGTTGGGCGCGTGGCTGGACACGCAGCGGGGACGGGTGCGCGCCCTGGCGGAGCGGGTCTATGCCGCGCACACCCGCGCCCTGGTGGACACGTCCCCCACCGAGGCGGCGGAGTTGGCCCGGCGCTGGCTGGCCCTGGACAACCTGAACGAGGAGGCATGGCGCCGCTTAATTCAGGCGCTGCTCGCCGCTGGGCAGCGGAGCGCGGCGCGGGAAGCCCTCGCGGCCTGCCACGCCGTGCTGCGGCAGGAACTCGGCGTCGCCCCCGCCCCGGAGACGCTGGCGCTCGCCGCGCATCTGGAGGGGAGGCCGGAGCGGGAAAGGGAAGTTCAGCCCACGCCCTCCCTCCCGGGCTTCGTGGGCCGGGCGTCCGAACTGGGACGGCTCGGGGCCGTATTTCAGGCTGCCGGGCGCGGCGGCGTGCGGGGGGCCGTCCTGACGGGGGAGCCGGGCATCGGCAAGACCAGCCTCGCCGCCGCCTTTGCCCACGGGGCGACTGGGGCCGGGGCGCGGGTGCTGCGGGGCTGGGCCGCCGAGGCACAGACCGTCACGCTGGGCGTCTGGACCGACCTGCTGCGCTCGGCGCTGGACGGGGTGGACCCCCTCACCCTGCCGCTCCTGCCCGTGTGGAGAACGGAACTGGCGCGGCTGCTCCCGGAGTGGCGGACCGGGGAGGCTCCTCCCCCAGCGGGGCAGGCTGACCTGGCTCCCCTCCTCGAGGCGTTGACACAGGCCCTCGTGGCCCTGGCGGGCGGGTCGGTCCTGGTGCTGCTGCTCGACGACGCGCAGTGGATGGACGCCACCTCACGGGACGCCCTGCTGTACGTGGCCCGGCGGCTGGGGCAGGCCGGGACGCGGGCGATGCTGCTGCTCACGGCGCGGGCCGAGGCTCTTCAGCCCGGGGAGGAGCCCGCCGCCTGGATCGCCCGCCTGGGCCGGGACGTGCCCCTCGAACGCCTGGCCCTGGGGCCGCTCACCGAGGCCGAGACGCGGGCCTGGGTGGCGGAAGCGGCGCGGGGGCAGGACGCGCGCGATGTGGCGGGGTGGCTGCACGGGTACAGCGGGGGGCAGCCCCTGTACCTCACCGAGGCGTTCCGGGACCTGCTGGAGCGGGGGGCCATCGACACGTCGGGGAGCCGCTGGCAGGTGCGCCCGGACCGGGCGGTGACCCTGCCCCCCGGCGTGCGCGCGGTCATCGAGGAGCGCTCTTCCCGCCTGCCCCCGGCGGGGCTGGCCGCCGCCCAGGCCTGCGCCGTGCTGGGGGAAGGGGCGACCTTCGACCGGCTGCGGGGGGTGGCCGACCTCACCGCGGAGGACGCGCTCGGGGGGGTGGAGGCTCTCCTGGGCTCGGGGCTGCTGCACGAGGTGGCCGAGCCCGGGGACGTGACGTACCGCCTGTCCCACGACCGGGTGGGTGAGACGCTGCGGGAGAACCTGAGTCTCCTGCGGCGGCGTCTCCTCCACCGCCGGGCACTGGCGGCGTTCGGGGAGCAGGCCCCGCCCGCCGTGCTCGCCCGGCACGCCGTGGGCGCGGGGATGCTCCCCGAGGCCCGTCTGTACCTGCGCCGGAGTGCCGCCGAGGCCGACCGGCTGGGCTTTTTCCGGGCCTCCCGCGCGGCCCTGGAAGAGGCGCTGGCGCTGGGTCCTGCGGGCACCGAGCGGGCCGAGCTGCTGCTGCTGCACGCCGAGGCCTGCGAGCGCCTGGGCGACGCGGGGGGTCAGCTTCAGGCGGGCCGGGAGGCGTTGAGTCTGGCGCGCGAGCTGGACGCCCCTCACCTCGTGGTGCAGGCCCTCAACCGCCTCGCCTGGGTCCAGCAGGAGGAGATCAGCGTGGCCCGGCCCCTGAGCGAGGAGGCGCTCGCCGTCGCGCGCAGGCTGGGCGACCCCTTCCTGCTCGTGAGCAGCTTGCAGGGCGTGGCGCGCAGCTACCGCGGGGAGGACCCCCACCTGGCCCTGCGGCTCCAGCGCGAGGCGATGGACCTGCTGCACGCCGCCGGGGACGCGAAGCGGCTGGGGCACGGGCACATGAACATGGCGTACACGGAGGAGGCTCTGGGCAATCACGCCGCGGCCCCGGCCCACCTGCGCCTCGCCGTGGCGGCCTTCCGAGCGGCGCGGCACGACGCCCTGGTGGCCATGTCACTCGCCGATCTGGGCGTGCGCCTGATCTCCCTGGGGGAGGCGGCAGAGGCGGGGGCGGTGCTCTCCGAGGCCGTGGAGCTGCGCGAACGGGCCCGCCCCCGCGCCCCGGCCATACGTGCGGCGTGGGCCTGTGCCCTGGCCCTCACGGGGGACGAGCTGACCGGCTGGGAGGTGCTGCGGCGCGGGCTGGAAGAGGAGGCGAACGCCCCCGCCTGGGTCCTCACGCTCGTCTGGGCCGCCCGCTTTCTTGCCGCGTGTGGCCGTCTTCCCGAGGCCCTCACCCTGGTGGGCACGGCGCGGAACGCGGCGCCCCGAACCCAGGCCGACTCTGTCAGGGAGCACACCGCGCCCGTACTCGACCTCGCGCGTTCGGAGTTGGAGGAGGCCGGAGCAGAATCAGCCCTCGCCCGCGGCGCGGCCCTCACGCTGGGGGAGGGCGTGGCGTTCCTGCGCGGGCAGGCGCCCAGGTAGGAAGGCGCCGCGGCCCGCGCGGGCGCTTCCAGGAGCGCATGCTGGGGACAGCCGCGGTGGCCCGGGAAGAGCCCCGAACGCAGGAGGACGCCGCGCCCCCACGGCCAGCGGCCAGGAGGTCACCCACCATGCCGGAACCTCACTTTCAGCCGTCAGAGGGCGACGTGGCCGCACTCCGCACCCTGATCCTGGGCTTTCGCGTGACCCAACTGCTGCATGTGGCCGCCAAGCTCGGGGTCATGGCCGCCCTGGGGGATGGGCCGCTGCCCCCCGGTGCCCTGGCCGCGCGGGTTCACGCCCACCCCGGGGCCATCGCCCGCGTCCTGCGCGCCCTGACAAGCCTGGGCCTTCTGCGCTCCACCCCGGAGGGGGCCTACGAACTCACGCCCCGCGGGCACCTCCTGCGCCCGGGGGTGCCCGGCTCCCTGCACGGGTTCGCCCGGCTCTACGGGGAGGAGTGGCTGTGGCACGCCTACGGGAGGATGGATCACAGCGTCCGCACCGGCACACCCGCCTTCGATGTGGTCCACGGCTGTTCCCTGTACGCCTACCTGGAGCGCGAGGAGGACGCCCGCACGGTCTTTCAGGACGCCATGACCAGCTTCTCGGCCCGGGAGGGCACGGCCATCCTGGAGGCCTACGACTTCACGGGGATCCGCGTGGTCGCGGATGTGGGGGGCGGGCATGGCGCCTTGCTGGCCGCGTTGCTGGGGGCGTACCCGGGGATGACGGGCGTGCTGCTCGAGGCCGAGCACGTCGTACACGAGGCCGTGCCCCTGCTGGAGGCGAGCGGCGTGGCCGGGCGCTGCACCCTGCTCCCGGGCGACTTCTTCGTCTCCGTCCCGGCGGGGGCCGACGCCTACGTCCTCAAGAGTGTGCTCCACAACTGGAAGGATGCGCGGGCCCTGGAGATCCTGGGGCGTTGCCGCGCGGCCATGGCCGACCACACGCGGCTCCTGGTGATCGAGCGGGTTGTGCCGACCGGCGACGGGGCGACTGGCAGCGAGGCGATGGGGGCGGCACTGTTCGACCTGGGCATGCTGGTGGTGCAGGGCGGCCTGGAGCGGACGGAGGCGGAGTACCGCGCCCTGCTGGAACGGGCGGGATTCGCGCTGAGGACGGTCCTCCCGACCCGCTCGCCCCTCACCCTGCTGGAAGCCGTCCCGCAGAGTGGACCCTCCACCTGAGCAGGCGGCGAGGATCAGCCGGGGGGCGGCGGTGCCCACAGGGTCCGCCGGGAAGGGCCGGTCGCCTCCCGGGCTCCCCTCCCCGACCCCGCTGGATACCCCCACACCCACCCTTCCTCAAGCCTCGCTAAGCGCTGTCCTCAGGGCGCGGGCGGGGCTTTCGTAGCATTCTGGGCCGATGCCCGCGAGTCCCCGACGCCCCGCCCCCTCTTCCGTGTGGACTCGCCTGGGCTGGCATCTTCGCACCCTGCTCGTGGTCGCCGGTCTGGTCTCGCTGGCCCGGCTGTGCGGGCAGGCCCTGGGGGCCGACTTCAGCGCCCAGTTCCCCTATCTCCCGTTCTTCTCCTTCATTGCCCTGTGCGCGTACCTGCGCCGGGGGTGGGGCGGCCTGTACGCCACCGCCCTGAGCGCCCTGCTGATCCGCGTGGCCGACACGTCTTCCCCGGTCCCCGTGCTGTCCCTGACGGTCTTCGCGCTTCAGGGGCTGGTGATCACCGGCGTCATCGCCTCCCTGCACCTTCTCAACCGTCGCCTGGGGCAGAGTCTGGCCGAGCTGCGACAGGTCAACGCGGAGCTGGCCGAGGTTCAGGCGGAACTCAACGTCGCGGCGTTCAGCGACACGCTCACCCATCTGGGCAACCGCCGCGCCTTCGAGGGCGACCTGGAAAGCTGCTACGCCGCCGTGCAGGCGGGGAACTTCGGGTTCTGCCTGGCCCTGCTGGACCTGGACGGGCTGAAACAGGTCAACGACACCCAGGGCCACCTGCGGGGCGACGCGCTGCTGCGGGCCTTTGCCTCCTCCCTGCAAAGCGCCCTCCCGTCCCAGGTGCGCCTCTACCGCTTCGGCGGCGACGAGTTCGCCGTGATCTGGCCCGAGCTGCCCGCCAGCGAGGTTCACCGGATCGTGCAGGCCGTGCGCAACGCCGAGCATTTCACCCGGGACCTGGGATTTCCCCTGGTCGGCGCGAGCCTGGGCGTCGTCTGCGTGCCCGACGAGACCCGGACGGTCCTGGAAGCCCTGGAACTCGGGGACCGCCGCCTGTACGAGCAGAAGAATCTGCGCGGGCGAAGCCGGGTGGCCTGACGCGCCCCCAGCCGCCCATCACGGCGGGACCGGGAGGGCGCCCACCGGGAACCGGCACCCGTGGTGGTTGAGGAACTCGCGGCCAAGAAAAAGGCACCCCGGGTGGGGTGCGCGGGTCTGCTCGGTGCGGGCTTACTCGGCGGCGGCCGTGTCCTCGGTGATGCCCAGGGAGGACTTGAGGGTGCTGGCCACCTTGAAGGCGACCTTCTTGCCCGCCGGAATCTGGATGCGCTCGCTGGTGCCGGGGCGCACGCCGGTGCGGGCAGCCGTGTTCTTCACGCTGAGGGTCCCCAGGCCGGGCAGGCCCACGCTCTGGCCGCTCCTGATCGCGTCCACCACGACGCCCAGCATGGCGCTGACGGCCTCCTCGCTCTGCTTCTTGGTCAGGCCGGTCTTGTCCGCGACCCGCTCCACGAGCTGGGTCTTGGCGACCTTGCCGCTGCCCTCATTGCCGGAAGCGCGGCTGGTCTTGGCCTCCTCCTGGGCGGGGGCGGCCTTGGCGGAGGACTTCTTGGCGGGCGCCTTCGTTGATTTCTTCGTCATGGTGAGCAGCATGACATACGTTCACCCGCTCGTGAAGGGGGGCGAGGGCCAACGGACCCCCACCAGCACGCACTCTGGGCAACGACTGTTGACTTTTTCCGCTCCAGAACGTGATTTGCTCAAACGTTCATCAAGTTACTTTACCTACGGAGAGCGTGCCTGAGCGGGCCGAACAGGTCCTCGGGGAGCAGGCCCCAGCCCCACACCCGGGCGTTGAGGGAGATCAGCTTCCCCGACAAGAGGGGAACTGCCGCAGGCCAAAGGCACTACTCCTGACCTGGGCGAGACCGCCAGCCCATGAGAGGGGGCGGCGAGCCACTGGATTCGGCAGCGCGGGTGATGGTGCTGGGGCGGGATCAGGAGTTCACCGGCGGCGCCGCCGATTCGGGGGCGGTCAATTGCCGCATCAGGCTGGCCGTGTCCATGAGGTGCCACAGGTCGGTGTTCTTGCCGTCCTGCCAGCGCAGGAAGTGCATGTGGCGCATTTTGATCCTCCTGCCGGTGGGCGGCAGGTTCCGGAAAGGTCCAATGTCATACACGCCGAGGTGGGTGCCGGTCATGGTGGAGTGGAAGGCGACGATGTCGCCCTCTGCAAGCACGTGATGCACCTCGAAATGCAGGTCGGGAAAGGCCCGGCGCATCATGGGGACGACTTCCTTGAGGTGGCTCAGCATGTCGGTGCCGGGAGCCTCCTGATGGTCGACCCCCCGCGCGGGCATCACCTCGTCGAAGACGGAGACGTCACCCTGGTTAAAGGCGCGTTCAAGGGTCTGCAACGCCAGCTTCCGGTTAAGCTCTGCCGACATACCTTCCCTCCATTCGATGTAGTGAAACTACATCCAACACTGTTATACTCTTGTGCATGAGCAGCGTCAAGGCCGAACCCCAGCTCACCCACCGCCAGCGCCAGGCACTCGCCACCCAGGGGCTCATCGTCGATGCGGCCCGCGCCCTGTTTCTGCAACGTGGTTATGCGGCCACCACCATCGACGACATCGCGCGTGGGGCCGGAGTGGCGGTCAGCACGGTCTACAGCGTCTTCGGAAACAAGCGGGGCATCTTCCGCGCCATCCGGGAAGCGTGGCACCAGACCTCACGGCAACGCGACCTGACGCAGGAAGCGCTGATGCAGGAGGAGCCCGCGCGGCGCCTGGAACTCATGGCCCACCTCACCCGGCGGCAGTGGGAAACGGGGGCCGAGATGGTGCAGATCTACCAGAGCGCTGCCAAAAGCGACCCCGAGGCAAACGCCGAACTGCAACGGGCCCTCGCGGGACGCCGTTCGGGCCAGCGGCACTTCATCGAGAAAAGTGCCCACATGCTTCGCCCGGGGCTGGGCGTGGAGCGCGCCTCGGCGGTATTGCAGGCCCTGACGCTCTTCGAGGTGTACCGGGAACTCGTCGGTGAGGCGGGCTGGACCCCTGACGAGTACGAGGTCTGGCTGGCACGTACCCTCCAGCAGCAACTGCTTCCCCAGCCCTCTGACGCAGCCGCCGCACGCCCAGGTCGGGGGCGAACTCGGACTCCGCCCTCTCGTTGATGCCCGCATGGCAAAGATCGGCGGGGGTCCCGGCGGGCAGCACCGGGGTTTGCTCGTCACGTGACGAGCAGGCGGAGATCCCTGGCAGGGTTCCCCCGAGGTCGCTCTCCGTAAGGAGCCTCCCAGAACGTTACGGTGAGGTGAATAGGGACGGGGGCGGCGTGAGCGCCCTCGCCACCCGGAGGGCTCTACGAAGCACCCCTCACAGCAGGAGTAAGACAGGGATGCCCTTAACACCAAGGGAGAACTTTCACAAGTAGGCTTCGTCCTACCTGGACTCACAAGATCAACCCTACACTGCTCCCCGCACTAGCTCTGCCGCCAGTGCAGACGCCTGGAAAGACGCTGCGAGCGTGTTAGCGTCCGGGGATGGCGGCTTCGCGGACCACGTCTACCGACCTTTATTTCGATTTTCTGTGCCCTTTCGCGTGGCGCGGGGTGGAACTCGCCCACGTGCTGCGGCGGGAGCAGGGGCTTTCCTTCCACCTGCGGCACTTCTCGCTCGTGCAGGGCAACCACCCCACGAACCCGGATCGCCGGGCCCCGACGCGGTGGTCGCATGAGCAGGGGGCCGGGGAGGGCAGCCCGTCCCAGCAGGCCAGCCTGCGCGCCTTCCTCGCCGCTCAGGCGGCGGCGCGCCAGGGGGAGGAGACCGCCTGGGCCTTCACACCGGTCCTCCTGCGGGCGAGACACGAGCGCGGGGGGGAACTGGACGGGGAGACTATTCGCGCTTCGGGTGGGGAGGCCGGGCTGGACCTGACCCGCTTCGAGGCGGACCTCGCCGACGACGCGGCGCTGAGGACGGCCCTCGCCGACGACCTGCGTGAGGCGGCGGCCCTGAAGGTGTTCGGCACCCCCACCTTCGTGTTGCCGCATGGCCGCGCGGCCTACCTGCGCTTCTCGCGGCTGATCCGGGAGGGCGCCGAGGCCCAGGCCCTCTGGGGGGTGTACGGCGAGGTGCTGCACTCAGGGGCGGGCATCGAGACGATCAAGCGGCCCCGCTGAGCCGTCCCTCACTTCGCGGCGGGGACCAGGCTCAGGCGGGCGCGCAGGTCGCGGATCATCGCGGTCCTCTGCCCGCTCGTCACGGCGCGCAGCACCCAGGCCTTCACGTCGAGGGGGTCTTCCAGGCCCTCGTCCAGGGCCAGCCTCAGGGTGTCGAGTTCCGGCAGCTTCAGGTCGTTGCGCAGCAGGAACGTCAGCGTCCGCATGACCTCCTCAACCTGGGCCTCCCGGGAGAGGGCACGCAGGGCGAGGTCCGCGTCCGGTTCCTCTTCCTCCTGTAAGGGCCGAGAAGGGGCTTCCAAATCGTCAGACGGGCTCTCTCCCCTCCCCCTGCCTCGCCGGGCCTTCTTGGCCCCTTCTGGGGCCGTTACGGCCTCTTCGGGAGTCTGATACTTGTCGGGATTTTTGAGCAGATCCACGAAAAAGGCGGGGCGACTGCGGGGCCGGTAGCCCCCGGTCACGATGGTCTGGTAGCGAATCAGGGTGTCCTCCACGTTCGCCTCGCCGTGTTCGCGCACGAGTTGCAGGGCGCGGGTGTGGGTGATCCCGATGTCGGCGAGGCTCTGCACGAGCAGCGGGTCGGGCGGGATGAACGCCTCCCCGAAGGTGTAGTGCAGCATTTTTTTCTTGCCCCGGCCCAGGTACTCGACGCTCTTCAGGAATCCCTTCTCCAGCAGCTCCTCGTGGGCGGCGTCCAGGGTGCGCTGCGCCATGCTGGGCCGGTCCGTCACGATCTTGCAGGCCTCGGCCCACTCCATCAGGCCCACCTGGTACGACATCGCCACCTGCTCGGGGTTCTCGGGGTCGCGGCGCTGCGAGTCGAGCAGGCGGTACAGGGCGCGGGTGGGCGGCCGCTTGAGGGTCTGCATGAAGCTCAGGTCGAGCGGCTTGATGTACCCCGACCGAACACTGCGGGCGATCTCCTGCGGCAGGGTGATTTTCAGGATGCTGGTGGCGTCGAGCCGCTCGGCCTCGCCCGACGAGAACTCCAGGCGGTCGATGTAGCGGAAGTTCACGTTCGTCCAGCGTTTGCGCGGGTGATCCCGCCAGCCCTCGGCGATGAAGTAGTTCGTGGTGAGCAGCCGCTTGAGGCTCTCGTCGAGCGCGGCGTAGTAGCGCCCGCTGGTGTCCAGCCCCGCCATCTGGAGAAGCTGGTAGGGCGTGCAGGTCACGCTGCCGTCGGCGGGTGCCCCCTGGTCGATGTACAGGTTCACGAGCGCGGCGCTGATGTCGGTGTCGATGCCGTGCGGGACGCCGTACTCGGGCATGGCCTGGCAGGTCACCTTGTAGCGCCGGTCCCCATCCTCCAGTTCCACGCTCCAGTCGCGGTAGTCCGGGGGGATCCGCTCCTGAACGCTGATGAGGCTCAACCGGGCGATGTTGAGCTCGTCGAAGCGTTTGATTCCTTTTTCGGACACGATCACCCCTTGTTTGTTGTTTTTTAGATCTTTTTATCTTTTAAAAGAATATATGTTGTCAACAACAAGCGCCGGGGCGCCGCGCGTGCTGGACGATGTTTTACCCCCCAAACGGCGCAAGTTGTCCGATAGTTTGGCGCAAGTTGTCCGATAGTTTCGGGGGTCAAACGGCGCAAGTTGTCCGATGCCTCCCCCCCGAACGGCGCAAGTTGTCCGATACTTCCGGCGCAAGTCGTCCGATAGGTAGAGTTTGAAAACGGCGCAAGTTGTCCGATACCTCTCCCCCCAAACGGCGCAAGTTGTCCGATAGTTTCCAGCAAAACGGCGCAAGTTGTCCGATACCTCCTTGTTGCGGAAAAAGAGGACGAAAAAGTGCGTGTGAGACGGCACCACCAAAAAAACGGCGCAAGTTGTCCGATACCCCCTCCCCCGAAAACGGCGCAAGTTGTCCGATACCCCTTTTTGCTGTCTCCAGCAGAAACTTTAGCGCTGCTTCTGTGAATAACCCGCATAATCATTGCTGCTTCTGGTCCTCTCGCGAGCGGGGAGGGCTGGAAGTAGTGTTGCCCCCTCCATCTCCCCAGCCTTGACGCTTCCGCCCACCGCTTGAGTCCTGGTTTGGCAGCGGCGGCTCGGCCCGTCTGTTCAAAATGGCGCAAGTTGTCCGACACCGCACACTCCTGCTTCCCCCTGCTCGTCACGTGACGAGCAAAGGGAGCCTCTTGCATGTAGGCTGGGAGAAATGCGGACGCTGACGTTCTTCAATCACGCGGGAGGGGTCATGAAGTCCAGCCTGACCCGCGACGTGGGCCACACGTTCTCGCAGGCCGGACTGCGCGTGCTGCTCGTGGACCTCGACCCGCAGGCCAACCTGACCGATTGGCTGGGAGTGTCGGGCGTCACGCGTGAGCAGACGGTGTACGACACGGCGACGCGCGGCGAGCCTCTCCCCTCCCCCACCCCGGCGCACGGCCTGGACCTGATCCCGAGCGACGTGTCCCTGGCCCTGGCGGAGGGGCAGATGATGGGCGTGGTCGGCGCGCACCTGCACCTGCGGCAGGCGCTGCAACTCGTGACGAGCCAGTACGACGTGGTGTTGATCGACAGCCCGCCCAGCCTGGGGCAACTCTCGATCCTGGGGGCGCTGGCGGCGGACCATCTGGTGGTCCCCGTCCCCACCCGGCAGAAGGGGATGAATGCGCTGGCAGGCCTCTCGGAGGCGATGGCGACCTACCGCAAGCTGCGGCCCGACCTGACGGTGGCGCTGTATGTGCCCACCCTGTACGACGCGCGGCGCTCGCACGACCGCGAGGCGCTGGCCGCTCTTCAGGGAATGCTGCGGCCCCTTTCCAGCCCGATTCCCGATCGGGGGGCGGTGTGGAACGACAGCGCGAGCGCCGGTCAACCCGTGGGCGTGTACGCGCCGGGCTCCCCGGTGCATCAGGACGTGCTGCGGGTGGCGGCGGAGATCGCGCGGGCGGCGCACCTGAACGTGCAGATTCCCGGGGTGAAGGCATGAGCCGCAAGGCGCGCCCCGCCATCGGTGCCCGGCTCACCGGGCTGGTCGAGGGTGTGGAGGCGCTCGGCCAGCCTGCCGCGACCACCCTGCCCGTGGCGGACCTCCAGCCGGGGGCCTTTCAGCCGCGCGTCCACTTCTCCCCCGAGGGGCTGGAGGAACTGGCCCGCAGCGTGCGCGAGCAGGGCATCCTCCAGCCTCTCCTGGTGCGGCCACTGGGGAACGGTCGGTACGAGATCGTGGCGGGGGAACGGCGCTGGCGGGCCGCGCGGATTGCCGGGCTGACCGAGGTGCCCGTGCTGCTGCGCGACCTCACCGACGCGCAGGCGCAGCTTGCCGCCGCCGTGGAGAACCTGCAACGCGAGGACCTGAACGTGCTGGAGGAGGTGCGCGCCCGCCTTCAGGTTGCGGCCTCGACCCTGGGCGTCCCCGCGAGTGAGGCCGTCGCGCGGCTCTTCGCCCTCGACCGCAGGCCCGAGGAGGACCCCGAGGCCGTCGCCCGGCTCGACGCCATGTTCAGCGCCCTGGGGCGGGAAACCTGGCGCAGCTTCGTGAAGAACCGCGCCGCCGTCCTTAACCTCCCTGGGGACGTGCAGGAGGCCGTGCGCGAGGGGCTGGACTACCGCAAGGCACTCGTGGTCGGGCGGGTGACGGACCCGGAGCGGCGGGCCGAGCTGCTGCGGGCGGCGAGTGAGGGTGCAACGGTCCAGGCGCTGCGCGAACAGGTCTCCCCTCCCCCACAGGACGCCGACCCCGTACAACTGGTCGCGCGCCGCCTCGTCGACCGCCGGACGCTGGCCAGGCTCGACGCCGCCCGTCGCCGCAAGGTCGAAAAGCTCCTCCAGCAGATCAGCGAGCTTCTGGACTCGGCCTGAACCTATCTGCTCGTCACGTGACGAGCAACCTGCTCATGGCGCCCCGCCCGTCGCCTGACCTGCCCGGGAGTGACCGGACTTCCGTGGCCGGGCAGGATGACGGTCAGGTCCAGTCGCCCAATCAGGCGCAGGGTGTCCACCGCCACCCCGTGGTCCTCGTTGTAGGCAGCCCGGGGAAGGTGCGCTCCGTGTCGCCCACCGATCGCGGCGTCCCCGGCGAGCAGCACGCCGTCCCGCAGCAGGCCGATCTGCCCGGAGGTGTGGCCGGGGAGGTGAATAACCTCCCAGCCCATGAGCTGCTCGCCGGGGTGGGCGGACTGGAGGGCGGAGGCGGGAGCCTTGGGGTGCAGCCGCGAAAGGAAACCACCCAGGTCCGGGCGACCCGCCGGGTAGGACAGGCGGTGTTCCTCCCCGGTCAGCAGACCATGCTCGTCCGGGTGGGCCAGGACAGGAATGCCGAGGCGCGCGGCGAGGAACGCCCCGCCCGTGTGGTCGACGTGGTGATGGGTGAGCAGCAGCGCGTCGGGCCGAAAGGCCCGCAACAGACGGGCAAAGCGGGGCGCGTGGGGGAGGGCTCCGGCGTCCACGACGAGCCGCCCTTCCGTCGTTTCGAGCAGGTAGACGTTCGCGTACAACCTGGAAACCCCGACATTGACCCTGCTCCCGGGAGGGGCCGGGCTCACTCGTCCTCGTCGATGGAGGATTCGAGGCGGGCCAGGGCGGCGCCGACGACCGGGCCTTCCCCCGGAGTCACTGCGTAGTCGCACAGGGCGAGGAAGGCGGCGTCCGAGGCCCAGGCGCTCACGCCCAGGGTCAGGTCCGCGTCCTCAAGCTGAGACAGGACGTAGTTCACGGCGCTCTCGGGGTTCACCTCGCGGGGGAG
This sequence comes from Deinococcus aerius, assembly GCF_002897375.1. Lineage (NCBI taxonomy): Bacteria > Thermotogati > Deinococcota > Deinococci > Deinococcales > Deinococcaceae > Deinococcus > Deinococcus aerius. The sequence continues at coordinate 121,745 of NZ_BFAG01000008.1, forward strand.
CAGGGTGAGGGTTCCCCCCTCCCCGATCAGGCGCAGCTCTCCCCGGAAAGGCCCCTCGTCCAGCCAGGTGCGCCACTCGCGCTCGGCGGCGCTCAAGGCATGTTCCACGCCGTGGGGATGGCGCACGGTCACCATCAGCGGGAGGCCCTGGCGCTCGTGCAGTTCGGCCTCGGTGCCCAGTTGTCCCAGCCAGCCGATATGCTGAGCAGCCTGGAAGGCGAGCCGCAACGCCCCCTCACGCTCGCGCAGCGTCTCCAGGGTCAGGCGGCGCCAGGCGGGGTCCTCCTCGCCGTCGGGGGTCAGGACGACGGCGCCGTGCCGCAGCACCTGCCAGGAGGTGAAGGCCGCCGGAATGTCGAGCACTCCCTCCTCGTCCAGGGCGGTCACGGGGATGAGTTCGGCACCGGACAGCAGGGCCGCGAGGGCAGCCTGGGCGGGCCGCACCTCCTCCGACGGGTCGTTCGGGACCAGCACGCCCGCCGGGTTCACGAAGGCAACGATCATGCCCGCACTCTAGAGCGCGGGCACGGCGGGAAAAGGGTGGGGGAGACGGCGCTATCCCCCCAGGTAGCTCGCCCCCAGTTCGGGGTTCCGGGCGAGTTCGGCGGCGGGGCCGTGCAGCCGCACCTGGCCGGTCTCCAGCACGTACGCCTCGTCGCTGATGGCGAGGCTGGCCCGGGCGTTCTGCTCGACGAGGAGCACCGTGACGCCCTCGGCCCGCAGGCCCCGCACGATGCCCAGGATGTCGCGCACGATGAGGGGGGCCAGCCCCAGCGAGGGCTCGTCGAGCAGGAGCAGCCTGGGCTTACCCATCAGCGCCCGGCCGATGGCGAGCATCTGCTGCTCCCCGCCGGATAAGGTGCCCGCGAGCTGGCGGCGGCGCTCGGCCAGGCGGGGAAAGCGGGTGTAGACCTCCTCCAGCTCCCGGCGCCAGTTCTCCCGGCGGCGGCTGTACGCCCCGAGCTGGAGGTTGTCCGCCACCGTCATGGAGGCAAAGAGGTCCCGGCGCTCGGGCACCAGGCTGATTCCGCGCGCCACCCGGCCCTCCAGCGGCACCCCGCGCAGGGACTCGCCCCCGTAGGTGATCTCCCCGCTGGACGGCAGCACGCCCATGATGGAATTCATCAGCGTGGTCTTGCCCGCCCCGTTCGCGCCGATCACGCTGACGATGTGCCCGGCGGGCACCCGGACGCTCACGCCCGACAGGGCCTCCACCCGCCCGTACCGGGTGTGCAGGTCGCGCACGTCGAGCAGGAGGGGGGAGGCCGTCACGCGACCTCTCCCGGCACGTCCACACCCAGGTACGCCTCACGCACGGCGGGGTTGCGGCGAATCTCGGCGGGCGTTCCCTCTGCCAACTTCTCGCCGTAGTTCATGACGACGAGGCGGTCCACCAGGTTCATCACGAGGTCCATGTCGTGCTCCACGAGCAGGATGGTCACGCCCTCGTCGCGCAGGCGGCGCAGCAGGGCCACGAGTTCCATCTTCTCGCCGTAGCGCAGCCCGGCGGCGGGCTCGTCGAGGAGCAGCAGGGTGGGGTCGGCGACGAGGGCGCGGGCGACCTCCAGGATGCGCTGCTGCCCCAGGGCGAGGTTCCCGGCGAGGGCAAACGCCTGATCTTCCAGCCCGACCCGGCGCAGTTGGCGCAAGGCCTCGTGTTGCAGGGCCGCCTCCTCCGCCCGCTCCAGGTGCAGCAGGCTGGCGATCAGCCCGGCGCGGCCCCGGGCGTACCCGCCCATCATGGTGTTGGCGAGCAGGGTGAGGTCCGGCAGCAGGTGGACATGCTGGAAGGTTCGGGCCACGCCCAGGCGGTGAATCTGCCCCGCGTTCAGGCGGGTGATGTCCCGCCCCGCGAAGACGACGCGCCCGCTCGTGGCCGGGTTCACCCCCGTGACGAGGTTGAAGACCGTGCTCTTCCCCGCCCCGTTTGGCCCGATCAACCCCAGGATTTCCCCGGCGCGCAGCTCGAAGGACACGTCGTTGACCGCGCGCAGGCCCCCGAACTGCTTGACGGCGTGCTCGACCTTCAGAAGAGGCGTTCCCGGCGCCGGTCGGCTCCTCTCCGGCAGCCGCGCCCGTTCGGGCAGCAGGCGCGCGCCCTCCTGCGGCAGCACCCGCTCGGCGAGCGGCCACAGGCCCCGCCGCGCGAATTGCAGGGTCAGGATGACGAGGACGCCGAAGACGATGACCTCGAAGTTGCCCTGCGCGCCGATCAGGACGGGCAGCAGGTCGCGCAGCCACTCGCGCAGCAGGGTGATCAGCCCGGCGCCCAGCACGCCGCCCCACACGTGCCCCGAGCCGCCGACCACCGCCATGAAGAGGTACTCGATGCCCGCCTGCAAGCTGAAGGGCGTGGGGTTCACGAAGCGCTGGCTGTGGGCGTACAGCCACCCGGCCAGCGAGGCCATCAGCGCGGCGAGGACGAAGACCTCCACCCGCAGGCGGAAGGTATTCACGCCAAACGCCTCGGCGACGAGGGGGCCGCCGCGCAGGGCCCGCATCGCCCGCCCCACCCGGCTGGAGAGCAGGAACTGGGCGCCGATGGCGGTCAGGCCAAGGCAGACCAGCGCGAGGTACGCGAAGGTCCGCGGTGAGGTGAGGGTCAGGCCGAAGACGCTGATCGGCGGGATGTTCGTCAGGCCAGTAAAGCCCCCCAGCGCCGGGGTATTGCCGAACACGTAGTACAGGCTCATGCCCCAGGCGATGGTCGCCAGCGGCAGGTAGTGGCCCTGCATCCGCAGCGTCATCAGGCCCAGCAGCCAGGCGATCAGGGCCGTGACGCCGAAACCCGCGAGGAGGCCAAGCCAGGGGTTCCAGCCCGCCCCGGTGGTGAGGACCGCCGTGGTGTACGCCCCCAGCCCCATAAAGGCCGCCTGCCCGAAGGAGGTGAGCCCGACGATACCCGTCAGCAGCACCAACCCGGTGACCACGATGGCGAAGATCAGGATGTTCACGAGCAGCGTGACCTGAAAGAGCGGCAGCACGAGGGGCAAGGCGAGCGCGACCAGCCCGGCGAGGAGGGCGAGCAGGAAACGCAGCCTCATTCCTCGTCCTCGGGGATATGGCGGGTGGTCAGCGAGCGCCACAGCAGCACGGGCAGGATCAGGGTAAAGACGATCACTTCCTTCCAGGCCGAGAGGCTGAAGGAGGCGAAACTCTCGATCAGGCCGACGAGCACCGCCCCCGCCGCCGCGAGGGGATAGCTCACCAGCCCGCCGATAATGGCCCCGATAAAGCCCTTGAGGCCGATCAGGAAGCCCGAGTCGTAGGTCATGGCGACGCTGGGGCCGATCAGCATGCCACCGAGTGCGCCGATCAGGGCGGCCAGCGTGAAGGTCAGTCGGCCCGCCGACGCGGGGCTGATCCCGACGAGCCGGGCGCCCAGACGGTTGACGGCGGTGGCGCGCAGGGCCTTGCCCGCCATCGTCCGCTCGAAGAAGAGGTACAGCCCCAGCATCAGCAGCGCCGAAACCAGGATCACCAGCAGGCTCTGCCACGTCAGCGTCACCTGCCCCAGGGTGACGTTCCCCGCCGCGAAGGGCGGCGTGCGCGCCCCCTCCGGCCCGAAGAACACCAGCGCGAGCCCGGTCAGGGCGAGGTGCAGGGCGACGGAGGCGATCAGCAGGACGAGGACCGTGGCGTTCTGGAGGGGCTGGTACACCGTGCGGTAGACGAGCGGCCCCAGCGGCGCGACCAGGGCGAGCGTGAGCAGCACCTGACTCCAGAGTGGCAACTTGAGGGGCGCGGCCCAGGATGTGAGCGCCCAGAGGACGGCGCCGATCACCGCCGCCCCCAGGAGGGTGAACAGTCCCCTGCCTGCCTGCCCACGCCTCGCCTGACTGAACGCCTCCATCACGGCGACCACGCCCAGCAGCACGAGCAGCAGGGACAGCGTGCCCGGCACCCGCCCCAGTTGCAGCGAGGCGAGCGTCAGGGTGCCGAAGACGACGAACTCGCCCATCGGAATGAAGATCACCCGGGTGACGGCGAAGACGAGGACCAGGGCCAGGGCCAGCAGCGCGTAGACCGCGCCGTTCGTCAGGCCGTCCGCCGCGAGAATCGGAAAGATGGTGGGGTCGAAAATCTGCATGGGGGCTCCAGCGGCTCGGGGAAGGGCAGGGGCGGGAGGTGGGCCGCACCACCCCGCGCCCCGATACGGATTGTGTTTGCCGCACCATACGTGCTTTTCGGGAGGGAGACAACCGCCAGACTGGGGTGCCAGGCTTCTCACAACGCGGTGACCAAACCATCCATCTCTTCCCGAGACAGAGTCAAAGTGATATCATCCTGATAGGAGGTTGGTATGAACGAACTGGAGAAGGCGCCCCTCACCGTTGGCCCGCAAGGTGGCGTCTCGCCCGCCACCGGGGTGGCGAGTGTCGAGCGCCGCGCCTTCGGGCTGCCCGGCGTGCCCGCCGTGCTGCTGTGGCTGGTGCTGGCGGTCGCCGCGCTCGGGCTGCTCGTCGCCGGGCAGGTCGTCTGGGGCATTCTGGCGGGCATCCTGGCCCTGTTCGCGCTGGGCGGCTTTTTCATCGTGCAGCCCAACCAGGCCAAGGTGCTGACCCTCTTCGGGCGGTACGTGGGCACCGAGCGGCGCAACGGCTTTTACTGGACCAACCCCTTCACGGTGCGGCGCAACGTGTCCCTGCGAATCCGCAACTTCAACTCCGAGCGGCTGAAGGTGAACGACCAGATGGGCAACCCCATCGAGATCGCCGCCGTGATCGTGTGGCGCGTGGTGGACACCGCCCGCGCCGTCTTCGACGTGGAGGACTACGAGGAGTTCGTCGAGATTCAGTCCGAGACGGCCCTGCGCCACCTCGCCGCCCAGTATCCCTACGACGAGTACGAGGGGCGCGGCTTCTCGCTGCGGGGCAACCCCGACGAGGTCGCCGAGGCGCTGGGCCGCGAACTCGCCACCCGGCTGCGGCACGCGGGGGTGGAGGTGCTCGAAGCCCGGCTCTCGCACCTGGCCTACTCGCCCGAGATCGCCGGGGCGATGCTCCAGCGCCAGCAGGCGAGCGCGATCATCGCCGCCCGCCAGCAGATCGTGCAGGGCGCGGTCGGCATGGTCGAGATGGCGCTGCGCGAGCTGTCCGAGCAGGGCATCGTGCAGCTCGACGAGGAGCGCAAGGCGCAGATGGTGAGCAACCTCCTCGTCGTGCTGACGAGCGAGCGCGGCACCCAGCCCGTGGTGAATGCCGGGAGCCTGTATTGAGCGCAGGCCCGTGGGCGGGCGACCGGAAGGCGAGGTGAGGCGTGGCCCGCAAGAACTACCCGCTCCGCATCAGCCCCGAGCTGTACGCCGCGCTCGAACGCTGGGCTGCCGACGACCTGCGGAGCGTCAACGCCCAGATCGAGTACCTCCTGACCCAGAGCGTGCGTCAGGCCGGGCGGTGGAAGGGGAAGGCCGAGCCTGAGCCGGACCCTTCCCCAACCCCCAAAGAACCCTCCTGACTTCCCACCCCCGGCCCCCACAGTCGGGGGCGCAGTTTTGCGGCATACTGTGTTCGTTTGTCTGTGAAGTCGAACCTCCGGCAGAACAGACCTCCCCAGCAGGCAGACGACCCAGCAGCGCGGAGAGCCAGGCGAGACCCGCCTGAGGCGTTCCTTTCCTTCCCCAGCGCCCTCTCCAGCGCTGCGCCTCCACCGGGAGTGGCCCCTCAGCCCTCCCGCGGTGTGTTCTGCCGACAGGACCTGCCATGACTCCCACCCGAACCAAAGACCAACCTGAACGCACTTCGGCTCAGGCCACCGACAACGCCGCGCGTCCCCGCCGTCCCCGGGAGGGCCAGGACCAGGCCCGTTCCGGGCAGCCTGCTCCCGTCTCTTCCCCGGCCACCGACTGGCAGAGGTTCCTCGGGAACCGCACCCCCACCCCGGTGCAGGCCGGAGCCATCCCCGCCCTCCTCGCCGGGCGCGACGTGATCACGACCGCCCGCACGGGCAGCGGCAAGACGCTCGCCTTCCTGATTCCCGCCGCCGCGCGCGGCATCGGCATGAGTACGCCGCGCGGCATGCGGCCCGAGGTGCTGGTCGTCACGCCGACCCGCGAGCTGGCCGTGCAGATCCGCGACGTGGCCCGCGAACTCGGGATGCCCGCCGGGCGCATCACGGGCGGCATCACGCCGAACCAGACGCGCAGTGAGGCGAGCGGCAAGGGCGTGATCGCCGGAACCCCGGGGCGGCTCAAGGACCTGATCACGCGGGGCGAACTCTCTCTCGCCGGGCTGCGCTACGTCGTGCTGGACGAGGCCGACGAGCTGCTGAGCCTGGGCTTTCTCAAGGACGTGGGCGACATCCTGCGGGCAGCCCAGTCCGCCGCCGGGCGGAATCTCCAGATCGCCATGGCCTCCGCCACCTTCCCCGCCGCCATCCGCGAGGTGGCCGAGCGCTTCATGCACGCCCCCGAGCGCATCGACATCGCGCCGGAACGCTCCGCCGAGGCGGCGCAGAGTGACGACATCCTGGGCGGGGCGACGGGTGCCACCCACCTCCTCGTCCACACCACCCGCGAGGCGGTGCTGGAGGTGGCCGCCGAACACGCGCGTGAGGCCCTGCGCGCCCCGGGCGGCTGCGTGGTGATCTTCTGCCGCACCAAGGCCCTCGTCAAACGCCGCGCCGAGCGGCTGGCCGTCCTGCTCCCCGGCGAGGAGGTCAGCGCCCTCCAGGGCAACATGGACCAGAAGAAGCGCGAGCGGACCATGGACCTGTTGCGGGAGGGCCAGTCGCGCGTCCTCGTGGCGACGGACATCGCCGGGCGCGGCATCGATCTGCCGGAGGTGCGGCTCGTCATCCACATGGACGTGGCCTCCACCGCCGAGGACCACGTCCACCGCTCCGGGCGCACCGCCCGCGCGGGTCGCCCCGGCGTGAACCTCGTCCTCCTGATTCCCGAGCAGCGCGAGCTGTGGCGCAACGTGCGCCGCGGCCTGCCCGCCGCCGTGCAGCCGCCCCTCACCCGCGAGGAGGGCCAGATCGACAAGGCCATCCAGGAGAAGCAGGGCCAGGGCCGGGGGGGTGGAGGTGGGCGCCCGGGGAACCCCGGCTCACCCCAGCCCGGGCCGGGACGCCCCCCACGCGACACGGGGACAGCCAGTCATAGTCGCGCCCAGCAGGGCCAGAAACGAGCCGCCAAACCGCATCCCCACAACGCCCAGGGGCTCGACACGGGCACGGGAGCAGGCCGGGTTGGGCCGCAAAAGGCGCGGGGCCGCAGGCGCTGAGTGACCAGGCCGGGGGGGGAGAGTCGGAAGCGGCTTTCCCCCCCGGCCTTTGCTCGTCACGTGACGAGCAGGGGGCGCCATCGCCCCTCATCGCCCCTCGCCCCCGGATTTGCTCCCGGCGGGGCGACGCACCGGGAGGAGTTCGGCCCGCGTGGCTGTCACCGCGGGGGCACAGGGTCAGACTCTTGTTATTCATCTCCTCTTAATCTGTCCGGGCGGAGGAGAATTCGAATGCTGGACCCATTTGTGCCTGAAAGCAACAGTTATTTCACAGCGATGGTTGGTGGCCCCTTTTCGGCCACTGGACGCCGCGTCGCCGGCGGGTTGGGCTGAGGGGTGCCCGTGACGACAGACATACCCGGCCAGACCCACCCCGAGACATTGATCCTCGCCCAGCAGATCGTGACGCGGACGCTGGTGGCGACCCGGGCGTCGCAGGAGGTCATCGACCTGATCCTCCAGCAGGTCGCCCGGACCCTGGGCGCCCACTCTTCGAGTGTCAGCGTCCTTGACCCGGCCGCGAACACCCTCTGTCCGGCGGGGGCCAGCGGGTACACGCCGGAGGCGCTCGAACGCTGGCAGGCCCTGCCGGTGACCCCCGGCACCCCGGTCACGGACGCCGTCCTCACCCGCCAGCCCGTGTTCCTGAGCGGGGCCGAGTGGGACGAGCAGTATCCACATCTGGCGGCAGTCCGGCTGCCGGTCATGCGGGCCGTCGCCGCCCTCCCGCTGATCTCCGGCGGTTCCGTCCTGGGTGCGGTCACCCTCAGTTGGGATGGGGAGCGCGCCCTGTCCGGGGTCGAGTGGGCCTTTCTGGAGGGCGTCGCCAGCCAGTGCGCGCAGACCCTCGACCGCATCCGGCTCCACGGCGAGCGCCAGAGCCGCGCGGCGCGCGACCGCAAGCTCCTGGAGTACAGCAGTGACATCCTGATCGTTCTTGACCGGGACGCGGCGGTCACCTCTCTCAGTTCCAGCGTGGGCCTCACCCTCGGGTACACGGAGGCCGACCTCCGGGAGACGCGGCTGCGCGACGTTCTGCACCCGGAGGACCTCCCGGAGCTTCGGGCACAGTTCGCCCGGGCCATCGCGGCGCCGAATCAGCCCCTGCGCTCGACCCTCCGCGTGCGGCATCAGCAGGGCGGGTGGGTGTGGCTGGAGGTGGTCGGGCGCAATCTCCTCGCGGACCCGGCCGTCCGGGGCTTTGTCTGCAACGCGCGCGACGTGACGCAGAACATGCGGGCCATGCAGGCCCTGCGCGAGAGCGAGCGGGAGCAGCACGCGCACGCCCAGCGCTACCAGCGCCTGCTGGACCTCATGACGGCCCTGCACTCGGAGGAGAACCCCGGCGAGCTGATCCGCGCCGCGCTCGACCACGGCCTCGCGGTCACGGAATACGACCAGGCGTACTACTACGACGTGGAGGACGGCGCCGTCTCGCTCCGCTTCGCGCGGGGTGAGGGCGCGGCGGAGGCGCTCGCGCTGCTCCCGCCCTTTCGCCACCTGCGCGATCTGGGCAAGGCGGGCGCCGCCGTTTTGCGCCACGACCTGTTCTTCGCGGAGGTGGGGGTGCCCGTCATGACCCCGCCCGAGCCGCTTCCGCGCCGGGCGTGGCGATCGTTTTGCGCCATCCCCGTCGTCATTGCCGGTGAACTCCGGGGGGTGTTCGTGTTCGTCAGCTCGGGTGAGGCCCTGGCCGAGGTGAATACGAGGCGCCTGATGCGGCGGCTGGCCGACCAGGTGAACGTGCTGCTGGAGCGGAGCTGGCACGTCCAGCGGCTGGACGCCTCGCGCGAGGAGACGCTCAGGGCCGTCGGCCTGGCGCTGGAATACCGCGATCACGAGACGAAGGGCCACACCGACCGCGTCGTGGAGCTGACGGAGCGGCTGGCCCGGGCGCTGGGCTGCGAGGAGCGCGACCGCGACGCCCTGCGCTGGGGCGCGTACCTGCACGACGCCGGAAAGGTGGCGACGCCCGACGCGATCCTGCTCAAGGCCGGGAGGCTGGACCCGGACGAGTGGGAGGTCATGAAGCGCCACGCCCAGGTCGGGTACGAGATGTTGCGCCAGATTCCCTCGCTCCCCCCCGAGACGCTCGCCGTGGTCCTGCACCACCACGAGCGCTGGAATGGCAGCGGCTACCCCCACGGCCTGAGCGGGACCGACATCCCCCTCCCGGCACGGATCTTCGCCGTCGTGGACGTGTACGACGCGCTGACGAGCGAGCGGCCCTACAAGCAGGCCTGGACGCACGAGGAGGCCGCCGCCCAGCTGGAGCGGGAGGCCGGAGTGCTCCTCGACCCGTCCATCGTCCGGGTCTTTCTGAGGGTCGTGAACGGCCCGCGCCGTGACGGGCCGTGGCCCGCCGAGGTCACCGCATGACCCATCTCCCCACCGCCTCCCTCGCCTCCCGCTCGAACGCCCGCGTTTTCGGGACCGGGCCGCGGACCCTGCTGCTCGCGCACGGCTTTTGCTCCAACAAGCAGGTCTACGCGCGGCAGGTCACGCATTTCTCGCGCTCGCACCGCACCGTCACCTACGATCTCGCCGGCTTTGGGGACGCCGACCCTGACCTGTGGGACCCCCGGCGCTACGCGACGCTGGAGGGGTACGCCCACGACATCGTGGGGCTCATTGACGAACTCGACCTGCGCCGGGTCACGTTTGTCGGCGGGTCTCTCAGCGCCATGACTGGCCTCATGGCCTCGCTCGCCCGGCCCGAGCGGTTTGACGCCCTAGTCTTTGTGGGTGGGTCGCCGCGGTACCTGAACGCCCGGCACTACCGGGGCGGGTTCGAGCGGGAGGCCGTCGAGCGCTTCTACGCCCTGCTGGATAGCAACGAGGGATGGACGGACGCGGTGACGGGCCTGCTGCTGAACGGGCCGCTGCCCCTGGCCCTGCTCGACATCGCCCAGGCCGTGCGCGGCGTGCGCCCCGAGGTGGCCCGCACCGTGGCCCGCGCGGTCTTCGGCTCGGATTACCGTCATCTCCTCGAACGCGCCCTGCATCCGGTGTTGATCGTGCAGACGGCCTCGGATGCCGCCGTGCCCGAGGCCGTGGGAAAATACATGGCGGCCCTCCTGCCCGACGCGGAGCTGACCGTGTTGCCGGGCGTCGGCCACCTGCCCATGCGGACCCAGCCCGAGCTGTTCAACCGGGCCGTCGAGGACTTCTTGCGGCACAGGGGAGGCTGGCCGGGGTAATCCCTCCCGGCGGGTTTTGCGCCCCGTGGGCGTGGATCAGGTGTGGGGACCGGTGCCCCTCCCCGCACAGGGGCGGGTCCGCGGTGCGGAAATTGCGATGCGGATGGCGGCCACTCCGCCGTCCTCCGGGCGAGCGCCGAGGGCCGGGTCCTGTCTGGAATCCTCACGAGGTCCTGCTCCGGTCAGGGGCCACCGCTTTCGCCGAACGGTTCAAGCGGAACTCGTGTGGAAGGGCGTGGAACCGGGTCCAGAAGCCTTCAGGTCCACGCGCCTCCCTTTGCTCGTCATGTGACGAGCAAACCGCCTAGCTCCTGAACCTCGCCGCCAGCTCGCCCGTCATGCGGGCCAGCAGCAGCACGTCCACGCCCACCGCGACGAAGGTGTAGCCCCACTCCAGGTAGGTCCGGGCCACCGCCTCGTCGGTCGCCAGGATGCCCGCCGCCCTGCCCGCCGCGCGAACCCGCGCCGCCGCGTCCCGGATGGCCGATTGCACGTCCGGGTGCCCCGGGTTCCCCAGATGCCCCATGCTCGCGGCGAGGTCGGCGGGGCCGACGAACACGCCGTCCACCCCGTCTGTCCGCGCGATGTCGTCCAATGCTTTCAGGGCCGTGGCGGTTTCTACCTGAAGCAGCAGGCACACCCCGTCATTCGCGTGGCGCAGATAGTCCGCGTCCCGCGAGAAGTTGCTTGCCCGCACGAGGGCGCTCGCCACGCCGCGAATGCCCTGCGGCGGGTAGCGGGTGGCCGCGACCATCTCCCGTGCCTGCTCCGCCGACTCGACCATCGGGATGAGCAGGTTCCTGGCCCCGATGTCGAGGAGTTGCTTGATCAGCACGGGGTCGCCCACGGGCGGGCGGACGACGGGGGCGGATGGATAGGGCGCGACCGCCTGAAGCTGCCTCAGGACGCTGGGCACGTCGTTGGGGGCGTGTTCGCCGTCGATCACCAGCCAGTCGAACCCCGCCCCGGCGCAGACCTCGGCGCTGTAGGCGTCGGCCAGGGCCAGCCAGAAGCCGAAGAGGCGGTCGCCGCGGGTCAGGGCCGTTTTGAAGGGGTTCTCAGCCACGGCGCGATTCTCCCGCGAAGCGGCACGAGAAGGTGCCCAGCGGCCCGTAGTCGAAGGTGAACACGTCCCCGGAGGCGATGTCCACCGGGCGGGTGAAGGACCCGGCCAGCACGACCTCGCCCGCCCGCAGGCCCTCGCCATGGGGGGCGAGGCGGTTGGCGAGCCAGGCGATGCCGGTCGCCGGGTGGCCCAGCACGCCCGCCGCCACGCCGGTTTCCTCGATCACGCCGTTGCGGATGCAGAGGGCGGCGGCCCAGCGCAGGTCGAGGTCGTCCGGGCGAACCGCCCGCCCCCCCAGAATCACCCCCGCATTGGCCGCATTGTCGCTGATGGTGTCCGTCACCCGGCGGGGCTTGCCGGTCGCCGCGCTCACCCGCTGAATCCGCGCGTCGATGATCTCGGCGGCGGGCGTGACGTACTCGGTGGCGCGCAGCACGTCGAAGAGGGTCACGCCGGGCCCGCGCAGGTCCGCCCTGAGCAGGAAGGCGAGTTCCACCTCCACCTTCGGCGCCACGAAGCGCGACAGGGGAATGTCCCCGCCCGGCTCGAAGAACATGTCGTCCAGCAGCGCCCCGTAGTCCGGCTCGTCGATCCGCGAGGCCACCTGCATCGCGCGGGAGGTGAGGCCGATCTTGTGCCCCAGAATCCGGCGCCCGCCCGCCAGTTTGCGCGCCACCCAGGCTCTCTGGACCGCGTAGGCGTCCGGGATCGTCATCCCCGGGAACCGCTCGGAGAAGGGGGCGAGTTGAACGCCGCTCGCCTCGGCCCCGTCCAGCTCGGCGGCCAGGTCGGGAAGCTCGGTGTCCGGAAGGATGCGCTCGGTACTCTCGGTCATGGGGAACTTTCTCGCACGTCCACCTCGATGGGCAGGGGGTGGGTGATCATGTAGCTGCCGCGCGCCGGGTCGTGGCAGGTCGGCTGAGTCCGGCCGCGGGTATCCGTCGCGCGGGCGAGGAGCGTGCGGGAGCCGGGTCCCTCCGGCGTCTGCCACCGGAAACGCCAGCGTCGCCAGACGTGAGGCATGGGCGGATCGAGGAACTCGGCGTCTGCCCAGGTGCAGCCACCGTCCACGCTGACCTCGACCCGCGCCACATCGGCCTCACCGGACCAGGCCGCGCCCGTGACCTCGTATGTCACTCCACAGGGCACCACCTCGCGCGGGGCGGGGCGGGCGATGGCGGCCTTGAGTTGCAAGGGTCCGATGGGCCGGAGCTGGGGCGGCAGGCCGTCTTTCTCCTCCCAGTAGGCGTAGTCCACCGTCTGGAAGTACCCCAGAAACGGCCCGGGGACGACCCTCACTGCCGTGAGCCACTTGACCGACGCCATGCCGTACCACCCCGGCACGACCGCGCGCACCGGGAACCCGTGATCGGGCGTCAGCGCCTCGCCGTTCATCTCGTGGGCGAGCAGCACGTCGTCCAGGGCCTTGGCGAGCGGCACGGAACGCGCGTAGCTGATCTCGCCGGGTGACGGCACCGGCTCGGTCATGACCCCGCGGTCGGCCCCCTCCAGCACGACCTCCCACGCGGCCACCACCTCGGGCAGCCCGGCGCGTTCGAGGACCGCCGAGAGCGGCACGCCGGTCCAGCGGGCGGTGCCCACCGCGCCCAGCTCCCAGGGCACCCCGCGAGGTCGGGGGGACAGGAAGGTGCGCCCGTTGCCCGCGCATTCCATCGTCGCCGTGACCGTGCGGCTGGGCAGGGACCGCAGCTCCTCCAGCCCCAGCCGCAGGGGATGCAGGACGGCCCCGCCCACCGTCAGGCTCCAGCCCCCGGCGGTCAGGGCCGGGGTGGGAAAGTGGTTGCGGACGTAGAAGCATTCGGTCGGCGTGACCCGGGAGTTCAGGTCACGAAAGGGGAATTCCAGGTTGGGCAGGAGCGAGTCGCGGGGGATCAGGCCGGGCGCGGGAGCTGGGTCCCCGGGGGCTGGGGTCATGAGGCCTCCCCGCCGAGCGGAAGGGGCGAAAAGCGCGCGGTTCTCCGCCCCCGCGTCTTCACCTCAAATAACATGCGCCGGAATCCCCTTCAGCTCCCCCTCGACCGGCTCGACCCAGCCGCCCCCGAAGGCTTCCACCAGCGAACCCTCCTCGAACCAACTGCGCGGCGTCCGGGCGCCCCACAGGGTCTGGCGCCGGGGGTCGTCCCTCATCCAGCGGATGGGCTGGAAGTCGGGGTCCACCGTGAGGTAGTCGCTGGTGTACAGCTCGATGCGGTGGCCGTCCGGGTCGCGCACGTACAGGAAAAAGGCGTTGGAGATGCCGTGCCGCCCCGGCCCCCGCTCAATCCGCTCGGGCTGCCGCGCCCCCGCCAGGATGTCGCAGGCCCGGATGATACTCATGGCGTCGGGCATCCAGTAGGCCCAGTGGTGCAGCCGCGGCCCGGCCCCGTTCGTCATGGCGAGGTCGTGGACACCGCCCCGGCGCTGCATCCACGCGGCCCAGACCCGCGCGTTCTCGTCCTCGGTGTACTCCGAGAGGCGGAAGCCCAGCCGCTCGCCGTACCAGGTCATCATGCCTTCCACGTCGGGCGTCAGCACGTTCACGTGGTCCACCCGTTGCAACCCCGGCCCCCGGTGCAGATGGTAGTCCTGCAATAACCAGCGGTGGGTGCGGCTCTCGCGGAAAAAGGCGACGGGCACGCCGAAGGGGTCCTGCATCCGCAGCATCCGGGGCCGGTCGAGGTCTTCCTCCCAGCGGTAGGGGAGACCCTCACGCTCGGCGAGGGCGACCAGGGCGTCGAGGTCCGCGTCCCCCCGCACCCGGTAGGCGAGGTGGCGCACCCCCGCCTGCGGGGCCTGCTCCAGCTTGAGCGTCCACTCGCGGTCCTCCACCCCGCGCAGGTAGAGGGCGTTCCCCTCCTCGTGCAGGACATTCAGGCCGAGGAGTCCCACGTAAAAGTCGCGCGAGGCTTCCAGGTCGGTGACGGTGAAGACCGAGTGCGCGATGCGGATCACGTCGGGCCGGGGCTCAGTCATCGGCGGCCACCCCCTCCGGCTTCTCGGCCCGCTTCAGGAACGCGCTGATCCGCTCCAGATACGGCCCCTTGTTGTAGACCTCGTACAGCGCCGAGTGCATCCGCACCGGGTCGCCGAAGAAGAACTTCTCGTAGAGGCTCTGGCGCCCGCCGAAACTGCTCATCGACATGTCCCAGGCGAGACGGAAGAGCTTCAGGCGCTCCTCGGCGCTGGCGTTCCCAGCCTGGAGGTACTTGCTGATCTGCGGCCCCAGCGGCCCCTCGCGGTCGGCCTTGCCCGGCATCATGATGATGCCCGAGGCGCCCAGGAGTTGCAGCAGTTCGGGGAGCCGGGCGTACTCGGCGGGATAGTAGTTGCGCGCGGCGTCCAGCGGTCCCCGCGCCGGGGTCATCACGCCGTACTCGTTCACGGTCGCCCCCTCGCGTGCGGCCACCTCCAGCGCCCGCATGATCTCCAGCATGATGATGATCTCGGCGACCTTGCTCTGCACGTGCTGGAACCCCCCGCTCCCGATGGCGTTCACGATGCTCTGCGCGGTGCCCAGGAAGGCCTCCGTCTTGGCGATCTTGAGGTTCACGACCTGATAGGCCATGTGCAGCACGGCGTCCGTCGCGGCATACGCCTTGTTCGCCAGCTCCACGTCGTACAGCAGGAACACGCGCTCCCAGGGCACGAGCACGTCGTCGAAGATCACGAAGGCGTCCTGCTCGTCGAAGCGGCTGCCCAGGGGATGGTCCTCCGGGTCGCGGCCCACGTCGAAGGGCTCGCGGCACTGGAAGCTCAGGCCGGGCGTGTTCGTGGGCACGGCGAAGCCCATCGCGTAGCGGCTCTTGTCGGCGTTCTCCTTGAGGACGGTGGAGGGGAAGATCAGAATCTCGTCCGCGATGGGCAGCGTCGCCATCATCCGGGCGCCGCGCACGATGATGCCCTCCTCCCGCTCCTCCACCACGCCAAGGGCAATGTAGGGATCGGGCAGCTCGGAGGCCATCTTCGCCCGGTTGACCTGCGGGTTGGTCAGCGCGTGCGTCAGGCAGAGGTCGTGGTCGCGCACGAACTCGGAGTAGCGGCGCATGTTGGCGGCAAAGTCGCGCCTCGGGTCACCCGGTCGGCTCGCCTCGCAGCGGTTGAAGTAGTTGGCGCCCGCCCCCGCCGCCATCACATTGGCGTTCATGTAGTCGGGCGCGCGGCCCAGGAAGCCCAGCGAGTAGTCGGCCCGGATGCGGTGCGCCTCGCCGATGCGGGCCAGGTCCTCCCTCGTGCGCGGCACGAGCAGGCTCATGGGATACCGCTGGCCGTTCTCCTCGAAGGTGAGCTTGTCGCGCAGGTCGGGCCGGTTCTGGAGGTCGTACAGCCCCGCGAGCGAGTGCGCCATGTTGCGCGTCGCGGGATGCGTGGTGGGGTCCTCCACGCGCGCCCCGTCAATGTAGAGGGTGGGCGGGTTCTTCCGCAGGCGGTTGAGGAACTGCTGTCCGGTGATGGCTGCCATAGGGGGTGCCTCCTTAAACCTGCTCGGCGGTGTGGTACCTGAAGACCTTGAGGACGTAGCCATCGGGGTCGGCCACGAGGAAGCCGTAGGGACCGGTGGCGTGGCGGTAGTGCTCGCGCATGTCGCGCCGGATGGGGCCGAGTTCGGAAAGCCGGGCGAACAGGGCGTCCACCTCGCCGAACGACTCCAGTTCGAGCCCCAGGTACGTCAGGGCGCTCACGTCCGGGGGAGAGGTCGTGTGGTCGAAGATCAGGCGCGTTCCGCTCCCGAAGGTGGCGAAGAGCCGCTTACCACCGGCGTGTCGAGAGGTCTCCGCGCCCAGCGTCTTGTAAAACGCCTGCGTGCGGTCAAGGTCGAGCGCCTTGAAGGCGACGTGTTCGAGGAGGGCCACCTCACGCCTCCTTTCCCGCCAGGCCCGTATAGCCCGAATCCACAAAAATGCCGCCCTGCCGCTGCTCGGTGATGTCCGAGGGGTCGCCGTGGATGTGCTCGACCTCGGCGGCGTAGGCTTCCGCGTCGTCCTGCGGCGCGTAGCCCAACACGTCCCAGCCCTCCTCCGTCATCCAGCGCCGGGTGTTGCCGCTGATGCCCGCGACGATCAGAAAGCCCACGTCGGGCGCAGTCACGGCCCGCTCGAACAGTTGTGCGGCGTCCCGGGGGCTGAGCCAGGTGCTGAGGTGGCGGGCGTCCTTCGGCCTGGGCTGAAAAGAGCAGATGCGGACGGCGACGAACTCGATCCCGTACCGCTCCCAGTACATGCGGCCCAGCGCCTCGCCGAAGACCTTGCTCACGCCGTAGTACGTGTCCGGGCGCACGGGCATGTCCGGCCCGACCTTCTCCGAGCGGGGGTAGAAGCCGACCGCGTGGATGGAGGAGGCGAAGGCGACCCGGCGCACGCCTGCCTCCCGCGCGGCCTCCAACACGTGATACGTGCCGTCCATGTTCACGTCGCGGATACGCTCGTAGGTGTGTTCGTCCGGGATGCCGCCCAGGTGGATGACCGCGTCCACGCCCTCCATCGCGGCGCGGACCTCGTCGAACTTGGTCAGGTCGGCGGAGACGATTTCCTCGCCTTCCCTGGCCTCTCCCAGGTCGCGGTTGTCGGTCAGGCGCAGGATAGGGAAGTGGCCGCGCAGGCCCTCGCGGAGGGCGGAGCCGACTTGCCCGGCGGCCCCGGTGAGGAGGACGGTGTGGGGGGAGAGGGTCATGGGCGTCTCCCTTTGGAGGGCAAGCTGCGCTTGCCACCCCCCTCCCAACCCTCCCCCGCAAGGGGGGAGGGCTTTAGGCTGCTTGTATAGAACGGTTTTCTCGAACGGAGCAGAATCGGCGGGCGCGGGAGTTGCGGCGCGGCATGACGTCCGAAGAGCAGTTGTTGTGGAGTCGCTTGCGGGCTGGTCAGTTGGGTGTGGCGTTTCGCAAGCAGCAACCGTTGGGCTTTTACCTTGCCGACTTTGTGTGCTTCGAGAAGAAGCTGGTGATTGAACTGGACGGTGGCCACCACGCCGGAAGTGAGTACGACATTGTGCGAGACGCTGAACTCACCGCCCGGAGCTTTCGTGTCCTCCGCTTCTGGAACAACGAGGTCCGCGACAACCTGGACGGGGTGCTGGCGCGTATAGCTGAGGCGTTGTAACTCCTCCCCCCCTGCGGGGGAGGCTGGGAGGGGGGTGGCAAGCGCAGCTTGCCCTCTCATGGCTTCTCCTGCCACCGATCCAAAATCTGCTCTCCGGCAGTCTTTCGGCGATTTCTCTCGATAAATGCCGGTACATCCTTGAGGCGAGTTGGATGCGGCCCCGTAGGGGAACCTTTGGCCCATCCAGCACCATAACCGAAGCCAGCTTGCACAAGTTGTCGCGCGATTGCCCAGCCCTTCAGGTCCCCCTGCTTGGGAGCACGGAAATTCTTCCCGATCAATTGCAGTTCCTGACCGCATTGCGGGCAAGGGTAGGAGAATCCCTCGGCATCAACGCCCTGGAATTTTGAAATCTCTCTTTCGGAGAGATCAACCTTAGAGATGGTTGCGAAAGGTTTTCTAAACTGTTTTCTACAGTTGAAGCAAACGTAATGACTGCTGCGTGCCGTCTCTGTGTTTCTACGAATTACAACTCGTGCTTTCGGTTGTTGCTGCGTTCCGTTCACCCCTCCGCCACCTCCTTCCCCACCACGGGCGCCTGCCCCACCCCCAGCTTCGCCGCCCTGTGCGTTCCCAGCGAGATGGCGATGTTCTTCGTCTCCATGTAGAAGTCGAAGGAGTAGTCACCGCCATCCCGCCCGATACCGCTGTTCTTGACTCCGCCGAAGGGGGTGGGCAGGTGGCGGACGTTCTCGGAGTTCACCCAGATCATCCCGGCTTCCAGGCCATGCGCGAAGCGGTGGGCGCGGGTGAGGTCGTTCGTCCACAGGTACCCGGCCAGCCCGTACTTCACGTCGTTGGCGAGGCTCAACGCTTCCGCCTCGTCGGTGAAGGGGATGGCGGTCAGGACGGGGCCGAAGATTTCCTCCTGGCTGATCCGCATGTCGTTGCGCGCCCCGGTGAAGAGGGTAGGGGAGACGTAGTTGCCCTCCCCGCCCACGCGCTCCCCGCCCGCCGCGATGGTGGCGCCCTCCTCCCGCGCCCGGTCGAAGTACCCCATGACCTTCTCGAAGTGGCGGGGGTGGACCAGGGGGCCGACCTCGGTGGCGGGGTCGAGGGGATCGCCGACCCGGATATTGCGGGCCCGCTCGGCAATCCGGGCGGTGAACTCGTCATAGATGCCTTCCTGGATCAGCACCCGGCTGGAGGAGGTGCAGCGTTCGCCGTTCAGGCTGTAGATCATGAACACGACCGCGTCGAGGGCCCGGTCGAGGTCCGCGTCGTCGAAGACCACGACCGGATTTTTGCCGCCCAGCTCGAAATGCACGCGCTTGAGCGTGTCCGCCCCCTGCCGCATGATGTGGCTGCCCGTGGTCGTCTCGCCCACGAAGGCGATGGCCTTGATGAGGGGATGCTCGGTGAGCGCCTTGCCCGCGCTCTCCCCGAAGCCGTGGACGAGGTTATGCACGCCCTTCGGCAGCCCCGCCTCATCCATGATCTCGGCGAGGAGGGTCGCCGTCACCGGGCTCCACTCGGCGGGCTTGTGGACGACCGTGCAGCCCGCCGCGAGGGCCGGGGCGATCTTCCAGGTGGACAGCATGAAAGGGGTGTTCCAGGGCGTGATGACCCCGACCGGGCCGATGGGCTGCCGGATGGTGTAGTTCAGGAAGCCGGGGGCGGGCAGGCTCTCCCCGTCCGCCGCGCCGGGGGCCCGGTCCGCGTAGAAGCGGAAGTTCTCCGCCCCGCGCGCCGCCGCCGACTTCATGAAGCGGGTGGCCTGCCCGGTGTCCACGCTCTCCAATACGGCGATCTCCTGCGCCCGCGCCTCGATCAGGTCGGCGATGCGGTGCAGGATTTTGCGGCGCTCGGCCCCGCTCACCTCGCGCCACTGCCCAAAGGCGTCGTGGGCGGCGCGGGCGGCGCGGTCGATGTCCGCCGCATTGCCGCTCGCCACCGTCGCCAGGGGGGAATTGTCGGTGGGCGTGTGCGTCTGGAAGGTCTCGCCGCCCAGGGAATCCACCCATTCGCCGCCGATGAAGTGGCGCAGGCCGCCCGCAAGCTTGCTCTCGCGCAGCCGGGCGGCGAGGTCGTGGTTGGGATGCAGAGTCTGGGTCATGGGTGCTCCTTGAGGTCGAAAGAGTGGTCTCCGTTGCGACCCTGAAGGTGAAAGGAGAGGGGCCGGGCAGGGTCCCCCACCGGGAACCAGCCGCGACCGACCTGAACCACGATCAGCAGCCCTTCCTCATCTCCCAGCGGGGTGAAGGTGGGGGACCCCTCGCGGTAGACGGGGAGCCCGAGATGGTGTTGCAGCTCGCGTACGGCCCGGGGCACATCGGGAACGACCAGGCCCAGCTCACTCACGCACAGGAGATCGGCCACGCCGAAACCGGTGCCCGGGGGAGTGGGCAGGGTGTGCCGGGCGATGAGTTCGAGGATGTTCCCGTCCGCGTCGCGGAAATAGACCATGTCGGCGTTCCAGGACTCCGAGTGGAAGCTCGTCTCGCCCGCCGGGTCCGCCAGCAGGGGGGCCCGTTCCTCCAACCATGCCCGCGCCCCGGCGAAGCGGTCCTGCGGCACATTGAAGGCGAAGTGGCAGGGGCCGCCCGGTTCTCCCGCGAGGAAGCGCAGGAGCGTCGAACCTGCCCGCAGGCTCAGGGCGTCCACCTCGTCTGTCTCGACGGGCAGGCCCAGCACGTCGCCGTAAAACGTTCTCTGCGCGGCCAGGTCGCGGGCGGGCAACGTGAGGGCCTCTATCCTCACGGCTGCCCTCTTGCCGGGCGGCTGACCGAGTAGGCGAGGAAGCCCTCCCGCCGCAGCGTCTGTCCGTTCCGCGACACGGTGAGGGTGGCGCCGGGGCCGCCGCTGGGACTGCCGACCTCCAGCCCGTAGGTGTAGCCGTCCGGTGTAGTCCAGGCGTACTCCTCCTGGCCGCCGGGGGTGTGCTGGCCCCCCGTCACCGTCACCCCCCCTTGCCCGCCGAAGTCACGGCTGGTGTACGTCACCCGGTCCCCATGCGCGCGGACGATCACCGTGCGCCTGCCCGTCACCCCCAGGAAGACCACGCCGCTCGCCCACCGGCAGGTCACGCGCCCGTCGAGCGGCGTATTCAGGCTCACCCGGTCCATCGTCTCGCCGCTCGCGGTGCCCTGCACGTCGCTGGTGCGGAAGAAGTAAGTGTACTTGCTCGTGTCCACCCCGTCCCGCAGCGGGTAGAGGGGCCGGTAGATGCTCCCCGCCGCGCCGTCGGGGGCGCCCACGCTGTACATCGTCCGCGTGACGCGCGCCGGGTTCGCCTTGAAAAACCGGCGATACACGGCGATGCTGGCCGCGCCGCTGTTGGAGAGGGTGATCACCCGGTCGGGGGCGTCGCACAGGACGGCGGCGGGCTGCCAGCCCTGCCCGTCGAGGACGAAGGTGGACTGTGTGAAGTGTTGGGGGGCGGCGGCGGCCAGCGCGGACAGGGCGAGGCCGAGCGTCAGGGCGAGGTTCCGGGCCATGCCGACAGCATGAGCTCGGCGGGTGAGCCCCGCTTCCGGCGCCCCCATCCCCCTCACCGCCCGTCCCACTCCCCTTCCCTCGCCTCCTGGCCGGTGATGGGCTCGGCGAGGTCGTCCTCCTCCTGAATGTCGTTTTCCAGCACCCCCAGGCCCTCGACCTCCAGCCGCATCACGTCGCCGGGGTGGACGTGGGAGATGCCCTTCGGGGTGCCCGTCAGGATCACGTCGTCCTTCTGAAGCGTCATGAAGCGCGAGATGTGCTCGATCAGCTCGGGGATGGAGAAGATCATGTCGCGCGTGGAGCCTTCCTGCCGCAGCTCGCCGTTCACGTGCGCGGTGAGCCGGAGGTCGTGCGGGTCCGTGATCTCGTCGGCGGTGACGTAGTACGGCCCCAGCGGCCCGAAGGTGTCCCAGCCCTTGCCGCGCAGGGGCGGGCGGAAGGTGTTCGTCACGTAGTCGCGCACCACGAGGTCGTTGCCGATGGTGTAGCCGCCGACGTACTCCAGCGCTTCACCCGCCTTCACCCGCCGGGCGTCGCGCCCGATGATGACGCCGAGTTCGACCTCGTAGTGCATGAACTGGGCGCCGCGCGGGTAGATCACGGTGCCCCGGTGCGGCAGCAGCGTGGTGTTCGGCTTCCAGAAGAGGGCGGGTTCCCTGGGCTGCGTCAGGCCCAGCTCGCCCGCGTGGTCGTGGTAATTCAGGGCGAGGGCGATGACCTTGGGGGGATCGACAGGCAGGCGGAACTGGACTGCCCCCGGATCGTGGGCAACTCCGGCGGGGTCGATCAATTGGCCGTCTTGCAGGTGACCGTTCAGGAGGCGGCCCCCGGCGATAAAGCGGGCGAGTTTCAAGGGTGAACTCCGTTCATGGGACCTCCGGGGTGGAGGGGAAAGTTGGACTGTCGGTTGTTCAGCATAGGCCGCCCCGGTGGCGCGGGGAATGGTGAAAAGCTGAATCCGGGGACCATCCCCTGTATTTTTGGACAAATGCCCGCCCCGTCTGCCCCCGAGCTTCCCGACGCCGCCCTGCTGGCGCTGCCAGGTGTCGCCGCGCTGCTCTCCGCCCTGCGGGGGGCGGTGGCGAGCGCGCAGCCCGAGCGTGAATTGACGGCGTTGCTCGCCCGGCTGACCGGGGGCTTCGCCGAGATTCGCGCGAGCTGGGGCGATGTGGTCGCCTCGGCGGGGCGGGCGGCGGGACCCCCCGTCACGCTGCGGCTCTCGCACGGGGACGCAAGTGGGGAGCGGCACGTGGGGACGCTGACGCTGGCGGTGCCGGGGGCGTGGGCGGCCCTGGCGCCCGTGGCGGCGGAATACGCCCTGCTCGCCCGGCTCCAGTCGGCGGCGGCGGGGGCGGCGCGGCGCCGGGTGGGGGAGCGCACCCTGGACGCGCTGCTCTCGGGCACGGCGCCCGAGGACCGCCTGGAGGACCCCGAGCCGGTGGCGGTGGCGGTGGCGGCTCTCGCCCGTCCGCCCGCACCGGGAGCCGTGGCCCGGCACGCCCAGGCCCACGCGCTCGACGTGCTGGCCGCCGTGGGCGAGGGGTACTTCCTGGAACGCGGCCTCGCGGCCCACTCGACCGTGCGCGGGGAGCGGGCGGTGTGGCTGTGGCACCCCGCCGACCTGGAGCGCGAGGCGCAGGGTCTGCACGCGGCCCTGACCGCCAGCACCGCCCGGGACGTGCGGCTGGGGGTCAGCGGAAAACACCCGGGCATCCGGCACACGCGCACCGCCGAGCGCGAGGCCCGCCACGCCCTCGCCGCGACCCGGCAGGAGCGGGCCTTCACGACCTACCACGCGATGGACCCGCTGTACGCCTTGCTGGCGGGCGGCGCCCTCTCGACCCTGCGCGATCAGGTGCGTGCCCGCCTCGCCCTTCTTGGCGACGGGGGCCGGGTGGAGGCGACCCTGCGGGCCTACCTGGGCTTTCCCGGTCCCCTGCCCGACCTCGCCCGGCGGCTGAACATCCACGTCAACACGCTGCGCTACCGCCTGCGCCGCGCCGAGGAGGCCCTGGGCGGGAGCCTGCACGACCCGGCGCTGCTGGCCCGCCTGTACCTCGCCTTCGAGGCCGAGGGGCGGCGAGAGGAGGAGGCGGGGGCACCCGGCGGCGTGGTGGAGTGATACGAAATTGCGGTGAGTCGCAGACGAACCCGGGCGGACTTGCAAAGCTGCGAAGCAGGGCGAGAGGCAAAAAATACCGGCTGGCGGAAGAACATCCGGGAAAGTGCCGGATGTTCTGGAATCAGGGCAAGTCGGGATGAGAGGCCCCTTCCCCTGAGCCCCCACTCGCGGTTCAGCCAGCTCGGGGGGTGGCAGCGGTGGTGGACTGCCGGGAGGTCTTCACCGCACCCGTTCCCGGAAACCTGGCGGCGTAAGCTACCCCACCTGCACGATCACCTTGATCACGCCGTCCTCGTAGCGTGAGTGGCGCTCGAAGGCGCGCTGGACCTGCGAGAGCGGGAACACGTCGCTGACGAGAGCGTCCACATCCACCATGCCGCGCTCGACGAGGGCAATCGCTTCCGGGTAGGTGTGTGCCATCCGCCGGGAAAAGATCAGCGAGAGGCCCTTGCGCCGGGCGAGCGAGTGTTGCACCGTACAGCGGTCGTCCCCCGGAATCCCGACGAGGACGACCCTCGCGCCCGGACGGGCCAGCAGCGCCGAAGTCTGCACGGAGTCGTCCGCCCAGCCCGCCTCGAACACCACGTCGGAGCGGGAGTCCTCGGCGGGGTCGTAGGTGGCGGCCACCGAGGTCGCGCCGCTGCGGGCGGCGAAGTCCCGGCGCCAGGCCAGCGGCTCGATGACGTGCAGGGCGGTGACCCCCGCGAGTTTCAGCAGTTGAACGAGCAGTAATCCGATGGGTCCCGCCCCCACGACGGCGGCCCGGTCCCCCACGTTCACGTGCCCCAGCCGCAGCGCGTGGAGGGCCACCCCCAGCGGTTCGAGCATCGCGCCGCCGTTGTCCGTCACGCCCCCCGGCAGGACGAAGCAGTTGTGGGCGGGCACGGTGAGGTACTGCTGGAGCGCCCCGTCGCGCGGGTACACGCCCATAAAGGTGTGGCGGGTGCAGAGGTTGGGGTTCCCCTCGCGGCACTCCCGGCAATGTCCGCAGGCCACGTGCGGCTCGACGGCCACCCGGTTCCCTACCTTCAAAGGCCGGTCATCCCCGTCCAGGGTCCCCTCCGGCGCCTGCACCACCACGCCCATGAATTCATGACCGAGGACGAGGGGCCGCTCGATCTCGATGTTGCCAATGCGCCCGTCCGCGAACATGTGGATGTCCGAGCCGCACACGCCGACGGTGCGAACCTCGACCACGACCTCACCGGGAGCGGCGGCGGGCAGCTCGCGTTCGGTCAGGGCGATCTGGCCCGGGCCGGTCAGGACGGCGGCGGCGTGACTCATGGCTGGCCTCCCTGGGGCAGGGGATCGAGCGTGGGCCAGCCGCCCTCGCCCCAGCGCAACGGCGAAACCTGAAGCTGCGGCGTGCCCCCCTGGTCCCCGTCGTAGTAGTGGTACACGAGCAGGTCGCGCGAGCCGTCGTGGATGGCTTCCTGCCCGCCCGGCCCGATGAAGCGCCCAGAGGTGGCCTGAAGCTGGCTCCCCCCGCCTTGCAGCATGGGCACACCTTCCTGATCGACGTACGGCCCGGTCACGTTCTTCGCCCGGCCCACCATGATGCGGTAGGTGCTGTCCAGCCCGGCGCAGCAGCGGTCGAAGGACACGAACAGGTAGTAATAGCCGCCGTGTCGCAGGACCGAGGCCGCCTCGATGGCGTCGCCCGCGCGCGAGGCGAGGCTGTAGAGCTTCGGATTGCCCGCCCTCAGCTTGCCGCTCACCGGGTCGAGTTCGCGCAGCTTGATCCCGTCCCAGTAGGACCCGAAGGCCAGCCACGCCCGCCCGTCCGGCGTGTCGATACGGGCCGGATCGATGGCGTTGAAGGTGTCGCCCGCCTTGCTGGTCATCACCACGCCCTGATCCACCCAGCCTTTCGCCGGATTGTTCGGGTCGAGGTGCGCGTTGGTCATCAGGCCGATGGCGCTGGTGTTCTTCCCGAAGAGGGACGCGGCGAAGTACAGGTAGGTCGTGCCCCCCCGCGCGAAGAGGTGCGGCGCCCACAGGTTGGGCGGCGTGGTCCCGAGCTGCTTTTCCACCCAGGCGGGTTGCGTGTCCCCCAGCGTGCCCGCGTCCGTCCAGGTGATGCCGTCGCGCGAGGTCTTGATCCGCAGGGTGCCGCCGTCCACGTTCTCGTAGCCCGTGCCCATCGCCACGTAGGCGTGGCCGACGCGCAGCAGGGTGGGATCGTGGATTTGCAGGTCGCCCTTCAGGATGGGCTGGGTGGGCCGGTCACCCCCGCCTAATGCGGCGGAGCCCAGCGTGAGCAGGAGAAGAGGGGCGGTCCGTCTCATCCCCGGCTTCCCCCTCATGCCCGTAGCCCCTGGGCGAGAACGTAGTACAGGTCGTTCAGCCGCAGGTTCTGCCGGAACTCGCGCAGCCGGGTGTGGGCGTCGATCACCACCAGCTCGACCCCGGCGATGGCCGCGAAGTCCTCGATCATCTCCGTCGTCACCGCGGAGCTGTACCCGGTGTGATGCGCCCCGCCCGCATAAATCCACGCCGCGCAGGCCGTCTTGAAGTCCGGCTGGCATTCCCAGACCGCGCGGGCCACCGGCAGTTTCGGCAGTTCCGGGTGGTCCACCGCCTCCACCTCGTTCACGAGGAAGCGGAAGCGATTGCCCAGGTCCATCAGGGAGACGTTGATCGCCCGCCCAACTGAAGCGTCGAACACCAGCCGCACCGGGTCCTCCTTCCCGCCGATACCGAGGGGATGGACTTCCAGGCGGGGTTTCGAGGCCGCGATGGTGGGGCAGACCTCCAGCATGTGGGCGCCCAGCACCTGATGGTTGCCCGGTTCCAGGTGGTAGGTGTAGTCCTCCATGAAGGAGGTGCCGCCCTCTAACCCCTGCGCCATCACCTTCATCGCGCGGACCAGGGCCGCCGTCTTCCAGTCGCCCTCGCCGCCGAAGCCGTAACCATCGGCCATCAGCCTTTGCGTGGCGAGGCCGGGAAGCTGCTTCAGGCCGTGCAGGTCTTGAAAGTTGTCGGTAAAGCCCTTGAAGCCGCCCTCCTCTAAAAAGGCGCGCAGGCCGAGTTCGATGCGGGCCCCGTCGCGCAGTGACGAGTGGCGCTCGCCGCCAGGTTGCAACTCGGTCGCCACCTCGTACTCGCTGAGGTAAGTCTGGATCAGGGCGTCCACCTCTCCTTCGGTCGCCGCGTTCACCCGCTCGGCCAGGTCGCCCACGGGAAAGGCGTTCACCGCGAAGCCGAAGCGCATTTCGGCGCTCACCTTGTCCCCTTCCGTCACGGCCACGTCGCGCATGTTGTCGCCGAAGCGGGCGAACTTGGCGCCCTGGAGGTCATGCCAGGCCCAGGCGGCCCTTGCCCAGCTTCCCAGCCGCGCGTGAACCTCGGGGTCCGACCAGTGGCCCACGACCACCTTGCGTTCCAGCCGCAGCCGGGTGTGCAGGAAGCCCGCCTCCCGGTCGCCGTGCGCGGACTGGTTGAGGTTCATGTAGTCCATGTCCAGGCTGTCCCAGGGGAGTTCCCGGTCGAACTGGGTGTGCAGGTGGGCGAAGGGCTTTTTCAGCGTACTCAGCCCGCCGATCCACATCTTCGACGGCGAGAAGGTGTGCATCCAGAGGACCAGCCCGGCGCACTTGGGGTCGCTGTCCGCCTCCCGGCACAGGCGGCGGATGTCCTCCGGGGTAGTCAGCACGCCCTTGGTGACGACTTCGAGCGGGATGGAGGGGCTTTCGTTCAGCGCCTGGCCGATGATGGCGGCGTGTTCGGCGACCTGCTCAAGAGCCTCCGGGCCGTACAGGTGCTGCGAGCCGCAGACGAACCACACCTCGGCGGGGGCGAGGTGGACGGGGGCCTGGGCCTGGGGGACGGTCTGGGCGAGGGTCGTCATGCGGGTCCTTTCGCGGGTGTGCCGGACCTCTGCCCGTACACGTTGGTGTAGCGGTCGTAGAGCCTGTCGATATGCTCCTGCGCGATGAGTTGGACGGCCCCGAGCTGGAAGGCGAGGAAGACGGTCCGCGCCACGTCCTCGCACATCACGGCGGCCTTGAGGGCGGCTTTCGGGGTGGGGCCGACCGTGAAGACCCCGTGGTTTTGCAGGATGATCGCGGGCGAGCGGTGGCCGCGCAGCACCCGCACCACCTCCGCACCGATCTCCTCCCCGCCGATGAGGGCGAAGCCGCCGCAGGGGATCGGCCCGCCGAACTCGTCGGCCATCGCGGTCAGGACGCAGGGAATCTCGCGGGCATTGGCGGCCCAGGCCGTCGCGTAGGGGCTGTGGGTGTGGACGATGCCGCCGACCTCCGGCAGATGGCGGTAGATGTAGGCGTGCGTGGCGGTGTCGGAGGAGGGGCTGAACTTGCCCTCCACTACGTTCGCCTCCAGATCGGTGACGACCATGCTCTCCGGCGTCAGGTCCTCAAAGGTGACGCCGCTGGGCTTGATGACCATGTGCTCCCTGGCACGGGCGCTGATGTTGCCACTGGTCCAGGTGACCAGGCCGTTTTTCGGCAGTTCCAGGTGCAGCCGGGTGAGGTCCGCTCGCAGGTCCTCGTACATCAGTCGGCCCTCCTCATCGCCTTCAGTCGGTGCATGACCTCATTCGCGCCGCGCCCGAAGTAGTCGTGCAGGGTGACGTATTCGCCGTAGAGCTTGTCGTAGGTCCGCTGATTTTTTGCGTCGGGCACGAAGGCGTCCCGCCGCGCCTTCCCCATGCATTTGGCGGCGGCGAAGATGTCGGGGTATTCGCCCGCTGCGACAGCGGCGTGCATCGCGCTCCCCACCGCTGGACCCTGCTCCACGTCGAGGACACTCAGCGGGCGGCCCGTCACGTCCGCGTAAATCTGCATCAGCATCCGGTTGCGCTTGAGCCCGCCGGAGATGACGATCTCGTTGACGGGCACGCCGCTTTGCTCGAAGTTCTCGACGATGACCCGCGTGCCGTAAGCCGTCGCCTCGATCAGGGCGCGGTAGATGTCCGGCGCCCGTGTCCCCAGCGTCAGGCCCAGGATCATGCCGCTGAGGTTGGCGTCCACCAGCACGCTGCGGTTGCCGTTGATCCAGTCGAGGGCGACCAGGCCGTGTTCGCCGGGGGCCTGGGTGGACGCCTCCCGCTCCAACAGGGCGTGCAGGCTGATCCCCTCCCGCCGCGCCTGCTCGTGATACTCGGGCGGAACGCCGTTCTTCACGAACCAGGCGAAGATGTCGCCCACGCCGCTCTGCCCCGCCTCGTAGCCGTACAGGCCGGGCACGACGCCCCCCGGCACCACCCCGCACATGCCGGGCACCTCGCGCAACTCGTCCCCGAGGAGGACGTGACACGTGCTCGTGCCCATGATCGCCACCAGCCGCCCCGGCTCGGTCACCCCGGCAGCGGGCAGCGTCACGTGCGCGTCCACGTTGGCGACGGCGACGGCGGTGCCCGGCTTGAGTCCGGTCCAGGAAGCCGCTTGAGGCGTCAACTCCCCGGCCTTGCCTCCGAGAGGCGCCAGGTCCTCCTTCATTCGCGTCTGCACCACGTCCGCGAAGTCCGGGTGCAATGCCGCGAAGTAGCCCTGATCCGGGAAATGCCCGTCCTGGTGAATGGCCTTGTACCCCGCCGTGCAGGCGTTGCGGGTCTCCACGCCCGTCAGTTGCCACACCACCCAGTCGGCGGCCTCGATCAGGCGCTCGCTCGCCCCGTAAAGCTCCGGGTCCTCCTCCAGAATCTGGTGTGCCTTGGCGAAGAACCACTCCGAGGACTGCTTGCCGCCGTAGCGGGGCAGCCAGAACTCGCCCCGCCCCTCGGCCAGCGCGTTGATGCGGTCCGCCTGCGGCTGCGAGGCGTGGTGCTTCCAGAGCTTCACCCAGGCATGTGGGCGGCGCGCGTACTCCGGGAGGAAGCACAGCGGCGTGCCGTCCGCCGTGGTCGGCAGCATCGTGCAGGCGGTGAAGTCGATGCCGAGGCCGATCACGTCGTCGGGGGAGACGCCGGAAATCTTCAGGGCAGCCGGGACGGCCTGCTGGAACACGTCCAGGTAGTCCTGGGGGTGCTGCAAGGCCCATTCTTTGCCCAATTTCTCTCCGGTGGGCAGGGTGCGGTCCATCACGGCGTGGGCGTAGGGGGTCACGCCCTCGCCCAGCACCGCGCCGTCGGAGACGCGGACGACCACGGCGCGGCCGGACTCGCTGCCGAAGTCCACCCCGACCGCGTAGCGTTCAGGCATGGGGGGCCTCTGGGAGGGAAAAAGCAGATGACAAGGAATGCCTCCGTGGCGTCCGGGCGGGGGCGCCACCTCGGGGACGCCGGGGAGGAGGTGGCGGGGAAGGAAGCGGGGAACGGGCTTGACTGTGAACGATCACATCGTATGCTGGGGGGGTCAGCCTGTCAACGCTCGCCCCGGCGAAGAGTTCCGCCGCACGCTCCTGTGCGACCCCGCGGAGTTTACGCCCTCCCCCGCCCGAAAGGACGCCCGATGGACCAGAACCGTGCGACCGTCTCCCTCAACACCCAGCGCACCGTCGCGGAGATCTCCCCGCTGATCTTCGGGGGCTTTGCCGAGCATATGGGCCGCTGCATCTACGAGGGCATCTACGACCCGGGCTCGCCGCTGGCCGACGAGAACGGCATCCGGCAGGACGTGGTGGCCGCGCTGAAGGAGATCAATTTCCGCATCATGCGCTACCCCGGCGGGAACTTCGTCTCCGGCTACCGCTGGACCGACGGCATCGGCCCGAAGGAGCAGCGCCCCCGCCGCCGCGCCCTGGCCTGGCGCTCCATCGAGACCAACCAGTTCGGCCCGCACGAGTTCATGGAGTTCGCCCGGGAGATCAAGACCGAGCCCATGTGGGCGGTCAACCTGGGGACGGGCACCATCCAGGAGGCCGCCGACCTGGTGGAGTATATGAACCTTCCCACCGGGACGCTCTACAGCGACCTGCGCGCGAAGAACGGCCACCCCGAGCCCTACGGGGTCAAATACTGGTGCCTGGGCAACGAGATGGACGGTCCCTGGCAGATCGGCCAGATGGACGCGGCGACCTACGCCGAAAAGGCCGTGCAGGCGGCCAAGCTGATGCGCTGGATGGACCCCACGATCCAGACCATCGCCTGCGGCTCGTCGGCGACCGCCATGCCCGGCTACCCCGACTGGGACCTGACGGTGCTGGGCCACGCCTACGACCACATCGACTACTTCTCCATGCACCACTACGCGGCCAACCCCTACCCGACGATCTCCAACACCGAGCGGCTGCCGATTGACACCGACTCCTACCTGGCGAGCAGCGTCCACTTCGAGGAACACGCCGACACGCTGGCCGCCGCCATCCGCGTGTCGAAGGCGAAGCGGCGCTCAAAGAAGGACGTGCACCTCTGCTGGGACGAGTGGAACGTCTGGTACCGCGCCAAGGGCGGCGACGGCGAGTGGAGCGAGGCGCCGCACATCCTGGAGGAGGAGTACAACCTGGAGGACGCGCTGGTCGTGGCGACCTGGCTGAACACCTTCCTCCGCAAGGCCGACATCGTGAAGATCGCCTGCCTCGCGCAGATCGTGAACGTGATCGCGCCGATCATGACCCGCAAAGACGGGCTGTTCAAGCAGACCATCTTCTACCCGCTGACGCTCTTCAGCAACCACGCGAGCGGGTATGCGCTGGACGCGCTGGTGAGGGCGCCGCTGCGCGAGACCAACCGCCACGGCCCCGTGCCGCAGCTCGACGCCTCCGCGAGCTTCGACCCGGCGACGGGCAAGGGGGCCGTGTTCCTGGTGAATCGGTCACAGACCCAGCCGCTCGTCACGCACCTCTGCTGGGAGGATGAGGCGCCGCAGAGCGTGACGCGGGCCTGGCAGATGTCCGGCGAGGACCCCTTCGCGGGCAATTCCTTCGAGCAGCCGGACAACGTGGTGCCCTACGAGTTCACGCCGCCTCGCCTGGAGGGCCGCGCGGTCACGCTGGAGCTGCCGCCCCTGTCCTTCACCGCCCTGCTGACCCAGCACGCTCAGGGCTGACGGTTCCCCCGGTGGCTTGACAGAACTTCATGGGCTGCTTAAGCTGTGATCGTTCACATCAACAACCCAGCCCCGACGGTTCATCCCGCGTTCCGCCCCTGTCTGCCGCGTTTTTCGGCCGCGTTTGCTGCTTCCCGCGCTCCACGCCGCCCTGCTCTGCCCGGCCCCCTTGCACGTCGCTTCCCCTGGAGGAATGTATGCGTCACAGGATCATTGCCCTCGGCCTCACGGTGTCCGCCGCCCTCGCAAGCGCTGCCCACGCGCAGACCAAGATCGTGTTCTGGGACTTTTTCGGTGGCGGTGACGGCATCCGCATGAAGCAGATCGTGGACACCTTCAACAGCTCGCAGAAGGACATCGTGGTGCAGCGGACCACTCAGACATGGGGCAACCCCTTCTACACGAAGGTCCACACCGGCGTGGTCTCGGGCCAGGTGCCCGACGTAATGACCTACCACCTCTCGCACCTGCCCGCCGGACTTCAGGGCAAGGATTTGCGGCCCCTCACCCCCGCGGAACTGGCCCAGGCGGGCCTGAAGCCGACTGACTTCCAGGCCAACCTGGTGAATACCATGACCGGGGACGCCAAGGCGCAGACCGGGCAGGCGAGCTGGTACGCCGTTCCGCTCGACACCCACACCTTCGTGCTGTACCTCAACAAGGACCTGCTGAAGAAGGCGGGCGTGCTGGGCGCGAACGGCCAGCTCACCGGCGCGAACAGCATCGCGGGCATGACGAGCGTGCTGCGCCAGATCAAGGCCAAGACCGGCGTGACGCCCCTGGGCCTGAGCACCAACCAGGACCCCGCCTCCCTCTGGCGGCTGTGGTACACCCTGTTCCTGCAACAGGGCGGGACGATGGTGAAGGGCGGCAAGCTCGACCTGACCGACCTCGACACCAAGGGCAAGGCCGCGCTGCAAACCATCGCCGACTGGACCAAGGAGGGCCTGGTCACCAAGAACACGGCGTACCCCGCGAACGTCGCCCTGTTCACCGCCGGGCGCACCGCCATCATGGCGAACGGCAACTGGGAGGTGCCCACGATGGTGGACGCCAAGACCAAGGGGACGCTGAAGTTCGACTACGGCGTGGCGAGCTTTCCCAAGCTGTACGCCAACAACAGGACCTGGGCCGACTCGCACATGCTGGCGATCCCCGCCAACGCCAAGGGCCAGCTCAGCCCGGAAAAGCTGAGGGCCGTGATGACCTTTATCGGCTACGTGCAGAAGCAGGGCGGCCTGACCTGGGCGGGCGGCGGCCACATCCCCGCCTACCTGCCCACCCAGCGCAGCGCGGCCTTCAAGGCGCTGCAACCCAACGTGCAGTACAGCGCGACCTCGGCCCGGGACGCCACCCTGGAACCCACCCTGCCCATCTTCGGCGTCGGCGGCCCGGTGTACGACGCGGTGGGCAACAACTTCACGCCGGTGGTGCTGGGGCAACTGACGGTGGACCAGGGCATGGGCAAGTTCAAGACGGCTCTCCAGAACTTCAACAAGTAAGGGGGGGAGGGGGAAGGCGGACAAGGCCTTCCCCTTTTGCCGTTTCCCCGGGCCCGAGAAAGGAGAACCCGGCGTCATGCTCGAAACCGTTTCCAAACCGGGGCGTCTGGTCAGCCAGGAAAAGCAGATGCAGCTTCGCAGGCGGGGAATCACGGCCCTCTTGATGGTCGCGCCCTTCCTGCTGATCTACCTGGTGTTCCTGATCTACCCCTCGCTGCGGGTGCTGCAACTGAGCCTCACCAATGCCGACCTCACCGGGCAGGGGCAGTACGTCGGGCTGAGCAACTACGCTCGGCTGCTGCGCGAGCCCACCTTCTGGACCGCGCTGCTGAACACGCTGTACTTCATCCTGCTGACGGTCATCCCCAACACCCTGGTCGGGCTGGGGCTGGCGCTGCTGGTGGTGCGGCTTAAGCGGCTCAAGGGGCTGGTGCTCGCCTGCTTCTTCCTGCCCTACGTCCTGCCGGTCAGCGTGGTCACCAACATCTGGAACTGGGTGCTGGACTCGAACTTCGGCATCGTGAACACCCTGACCCACAGCACCCTCGCGTGGTTCCAGGACCCCGTGTGGGCGATGCCCGCCGTCGCGTTCGTGACGGTGTGGTGGACGGTGGGCTTCAACATCCTGCTGTTCATCGCGGGCCTCCAGAACATTCCCCCGGAAATCTACGAGGCCGCCGCGCTCGACGGGGCGTCGGGCTTCCGGCTGTTCCGCTCGATCACTTGGCCCAACCTCTGGCCAGTGACCAGCCTGATCCTGCTGCTGCAACTGATCGCCCAGTTCAAGATCTTCGACCAGGTCTACCTGCTCACGAGCGGCGGCCCCTTCGACAAGACGCTCGTGCTGCTGCTCTACTCCTACCGCGAGGGCTTTCAGCAGCAGCACGGCGGCTACGCCTCGACCATCGGCGTGGTGCTGATGGTGGTGATCCTGGCCGCCTCGCTGCTCCAGGTGAGGGTGCTGAACCGGGGGGAACGCGCATGACCACGATCTCGACCGCCCGTCCTGCCCGCACCGTTTCCCCCTCGGTCCGGCTCGCCCGGCTGTGGGGCGGGGTCGTGACCGCGCTGACCGTCCTGCTGGCCGCGGTGTGGGTCTTCCCGCTGTACTGGGCCGCCGTCACGTCCCTGAAGGCCGACAACGACACCATCGCCAACCCGCCCACCTTCTGGCCGCGCCCCCTCGACTTCAGCAGCTACACCTACATCCTCCAGAACAGCCCGCTGGTGCGCTGGTATCTCAACTCCATCTTCACGTCGCTGGCGGTCACGGTGTTCGTGCTGCTGCTCTCGATGCTGTGCGCCTACGCCCTCTCGCAGATCGACTTCCGGGGCCGGAGGTGGCTGTACTGGCTGCTCCTGGTGGGCTTCATGATCCCCTTCCAGGCGAGCCTGATTCCCCTGTTCATCCTGATCAACAAGATGGGGCTGGTGAACAACTTCGCCGGGCTGATCCTGCCGCAGCTCGCCGCGCCCCTGGCGGTCGTGATCTACAAACAGTTCTTCGACCAGATCCCCCCCGAGCTGGGCGACGCCGCGCGCATCGACGGGGCGGGGGAGTGGCGGGTGCTGTTCAGCATCTTCCTGCCGCTGAACTGGAGCATCACCGTGGCGCTCGCCATCGTGACCTTTATCGCGGCCTGGAACAACTTCCTGTGGCCCTTCATCGTGCTGAACGACCCGCCCAAGTTGACCATCCCGGTGGGCATCACCCAGGTGCAGTCGGCGTACGGGGTGGCCTACGCCAAGACGATGGCGACGGCCGTGACGGCGGCCCTGCCCACCGCGCTCGCCTACCTGATCTTCCAGCGGCGGGTGACCGAGGGGGTCATGGCGACGGCCGGACTGAAGTGAGGCTGGGGGTGGGGGGGACGGGGCCAGGGTGTGTCCCGTCCCCCCCACCTTCATCCCGGCGGGCAGCGAAGGTTTTCCTCCCGGGCGGAGACGTTTGAACGGTAAACTGCGCGGCGCGAGACGGCTTTGACGGGAAACAGACGGATCAGCCGGACGTGGGAAAGGAAGGTATGCCGAAGGTCGCGGCGCGGGGCGCCACCATTCACGATGTTGCTCGGCGGGCGGGCGTTTCCTACCAGACGGTCTCCCGGGTCATCAACAACCATGTCAACGTGGCGCCCGCCACCCGCGAGCGGGTCCTGCACGCGATTGGGGAGCTGAACTACAAGCCCAGCCTGATCGCCAAGGGGCTGGTCACGCGCCGCTCGCAACTGATCGGCATCGTCGCCTACGCCACCGACCAGTACGGCCCGGCGCAGATCGTGCAGCAGGTCGAGCAGTCGGCCCGCCGCTCGGGGTACGAGAGCCTGCTCACCACCCTGCGCCGCTTCGAGGCGGCGGAGATCGTGCAGGCCGTCGCCCGATTGCAGCAGTTCGGGGTGGACGGCGTGGTGCTGCTGACCCCCTACGACGCCCACGAGATCGTGCCCGTGATCGGCGCGAGCGTCCCCTTCATCCTGATCGACGCCACGACTGAGGTGGACGGCCCCAGCGTGAGCGTGGACCAGTTCGAGGGCGGCCGGATGGCGACCGAACACCTGGTTGCCCTGGGCCACCGCCGGATTCTCCACGTCGGGGGTCCGCCCGAGTGGAGCGACGCCGACCTGCGTTACCGCGGGTACCGTGACGTTCTGGCCGCCCACGGCCTGCCCGAACTGCCCCGGCTGAACGGGGACTGGAGCGCGCAGAGTGGCTCCCAGGCCCTGGAAGCGGCGCTCTCGGGCGGGCTGGACTTCACGGCGGTCTTCGCCGGGAACGACCAGATGGCGCTGGGCGTGATGTCCGCCCTGGTGCGGGCGGGGCGGCGGGTGCCCGGGGAGGTCTCGGTCGTCGGCTTCGACGGCACGCCCGAGTCGGCCTTCTACCAGCCGCCGCTCACCACCGTTCAGCAGAATTTCGCGCAGCTCGGGCGCAAGAGCCTGGAGGAACTGATCCGCCGGATTCAGGGGCAGCGGCTGGGCGCGTCGCACCATGTCTTTCAGCCGCAGCTCCTCGTGCGGGACACGACGGCGCCCCCGGCCCCGGGGGTGTAGGGGAGGCCCGGACGTGGGGCGATCCCTTGGGCATCCGCTGACTCGCACCCTATCCTGCCCCCATGCGCGTGCTTGTCACCGGGGCGACCGGCTTTCTCGGGGGGGTGGTCGCGCGGGACCTGGTGCGGGATGGGCATGAGGTCACGGGTGTGGGGCGCAACCTTGAAAGGGGCGCGGCGCTGGAGGAGGCGGGCGTGCGCTTTATCCCCCTCGACCTGCGCTCGCCTGAACCCCGGGAGCGGTTGCTGGACGGGATGGACGGGGTGATCCACGCCGCCGCCCGTTCCAGCCTGTGGGGCCGCTGGGAGGACTTCGTGGCCGACAACGTGACCGTGAGCGCCCGGCTGGCCCACGCCTGCGCCGAGCGGGGGGTGCGGCTCGTCCACATCAGCACGCCCAGCGTGTACAACGCCACCGGGCGGCGCGTGAGGGTGCCCGAGACCACGCCCGTCGGCCCCCGCTTCGACAGCCTGTATGCCCGCAGCAAGTTCCTGGCGGAGGAGGCCGTGCGCCTCGCCCACCCGGAGGCGGCAATTTTGCGCCCGCGCGGTGTCTACGGCCCCGGCGACACCAGCATCCTGCCCCGGCTCGTCCGGGCGCTGCGCTCGCGGCGCCTGCCCCGATTGACCCGCACGGAGGTCCACACCGAACTCACCCATGTCCGCAACGCCGCCCACGCGGCGAGACTCGCCCTGGAACAGCCCGCGCCCGGGGTCTTCAACGTGACGGACGGGGAGACGGTCCCGATCTGGGCACTGCTCGACCGCCTGGCCGATCGGCTGGGGGTGCCCCGCCCCCACCCCTATGTCCCCGCGCCGCTGGTGGAGGGGGCCGCCGCGCTGCTCGAAGGGCTCGCGCAGCTGCATCCGGCGAAGCCCGAGCCGGTCCTCACCGCGAGCGGCGTGCGGTTACTCACCCGGGCCATGACGCTCGACCTGACCCGCGTCCGCGAGCGGCTGGGGTATGCCCCGGTCGTTCACCCCGACGAGGGGCTGGACGAAGTGCTGCGGGCGGTGCCGTGACAGACGTGGCCGTGCGGGTCGTGCCGCTCGTCGCGGGCGAGTGCCTGAACATCGCGGCGCTGACGGAACGGGGGGCCTCCTGGCGGGTCCGGGCCTACCCGGCGGGCTTCGCCCTGCTGCGGCATCCCGAACGCGGCCCCATGTTGTTCGACACTGGCTACGGTCCTGGGGTGCTGCGGGCGATGCGGCGCTGGCCTGGCGTGCTGTACGGGCTGGTCACGCCGGTAAGGTTGTCCGCCGAGGAAACGGTGCCCGCCCACCTCGCCCGGCACGGCCTCACGCCGGGGGACATCCGGGACGTGATCGTGTCGCACCTGCACGCCGATCACGTTGGGGCGCTGCGGGACCTGCCCCAGGCCCGCTTTCACCTCGACCCGGGCGCCTATGCACCGTTGAGGCGCTTGCAAGGAGTCCGGGCCGTGCGGCGGGCCTTCCTGCCGGACCTCCTTCCGCCCGACTTTGGGGCGAGAATCCAACCGCTGGACTTCCGACCGGCGCCCCCCGGCCTCGCCCCCTTCGAGCGGGCCGCCGACGTGTTCGGGGACGGCAGCGTGTATGCCCTCCCGGTGCCCGGCCACGCCCCCGGCATGGTCGCCCTGGTTGTCCGCACGCGGGCGGGTGCCCGAATGGAGGGGGACGGCAGCGGCCTCACCCTGCTCGCCAGCGACGCGGCCTACAGCGTCCGCGGGCTGCGGGAGGGGCGGGAGGTCCACCCCCTGACGCGCCTCGTCTTCTTCGACCCCGCGCGGGAACGCCTCAGCCGCAGGAGGTTGGGTGAGTGGTTGCGGACTCACCCACGGGCGCGGGTGATTGTCAGCCACGACGAGCCGGAGCCGGAGGATGGATAGCCTCATCGTCCTGCGGCACGCGCTGGGGGAGGGGCGGCTGATGTTTCGTGACCGCGCGGCGCTGGAAACCCACGCGGAGCGGCTGGCGGCCCGGCACCTGCGCTGGGTCGTCGCCCACAGCCCCTATACCGCCGAGCGGTTCCGGCGGGCGGGACTCTCCCCGAACGACTGGCGGCACCTCCCCGTCACGACGAAGGCCGACATGATGACCCACTTCGACGCGCTGAACACGGCGGAGGTGCGGCTGGAGGACGTTCTCCGCGTGGCCCGCCACGCCGAGGACAGCCGCGACTTCACGCCCACGCTGCGCGGCAGGCACGGGGAGGTCACAGTGGGCCTTTCCACGGGCACGAGCGGGCACCAGGGGGCCTTTATCGTGAGCCGGGCCGAGCGGCTGCACTGGGCGGGGGTGGTGCTGCGTCACCTCCTGCCGGACTGGCCGCGCGGGCTGCTCGCCCGGCACCGGGTCGCCTTCCTGCTGCGGGCCGAGGGGCACCTGTACCGCAGCGTGGGGGGGCGGCGGCTGGACTTCCATTTTCTCGACCTGCTGCGCCCACTGGACGAGTTGGCCGCCGACCTCACCATGTATAGGCCGACGCTTTCGGTCGGGCCGCCCAGCGTCCTTCGCGCGTTGCTGGAGGCGGGAGCGGTGGCACGGCCCGAACGCGTCGTCAGCGTGGCCGAGGTGCTGGAGGACGACGACCGCGAGGCCCTAGCACGGGGCTTTGGGCCGGTCGTGCAGGTATATCAGGCGACTGAGGGTCTGCTGGGGCTGCCCTGCCCGCACGGCGAACTGCACCTGAACGAGGCGCACGTGCATTTCGACCTCGAACCGCTGGGGGACGGCCACCTGCGGCCCGTGGTGACCGACCTGCGCCGCCGGGCGCAGCCCATCATCCGCCACCGCCTGGACGACCTGCTCGTGCTGGGGGAGGGTTGCGCGTGCGGCCTGGCGTCCCGCCGGGTGGTGCGCGTGGCGGGGAGGCAGGACGACGCCCTCGACCTGCCCGGGGGAACGGGACGGGTGACCGTCTGGCCCGACTTCCTGCGGGGCGCCCTGGTCCGGGTGCCGGGCCTGCGGGAATACCGGGTCGAACAGGTGGGGCCGGGCGAGCTTGACCTGCGGCTGGAGCCGTTGGGCGCGGAGATTCAGGCAGGAGCCGTGCGGGAGGTCCGGCTGGCCCTGGAACGCGGCGGCGTGGACCCGGAGGCCGTGCGGCTGGCCTGCCTCCCCCTGCCGCCCCCCCCGGCGGGGGTCAAACGCAGGCGCGTCACCCGGCTCTGGAAGGGCGCATCATAAGGGGGAACGCCCATGACCGGCCCCCTGAACATCCGCATCCTGGCGACCGCCCAGGCCCTTCCCCGGCGCGTGGTGAGTACCGCCGAGGCTGCCGCGTGGTGCGGGATCGACCCCCACATCGCCGAGCGCCGGACGGGCGTGCGGGAACGGCGCTGGCTGTCGGAGGGGGAGACGGCGCTGACGCTGGGGGCACGGGCAGCGAGGGAAGCTCTTCAGGTGGCCGGGCTCGCCCCGAACGATGTGGACGTGCTCCTCAACGCCAGCGGCAGCCAGCTCCAGCCCATCCCGGACGGGGCGGCGCTGCTCGCCTGCGAACTCGGCCTGCGCGGGGCGGCGACCTACAGCCTGCACGGCACCTGCCTGAGTTTCCTGCTCGCCCTGCACCACGCGGCGCTGCTCGTCCACACGGGTCAGGCCCGGCGCGTCCTGATCGTGAGCAGCGAGGCCGGGAGCGTGGGCCTCAACCCGGCCCAGGCGGAAAGCGCCCTGCTGATCGGGGACGGGGCGGCGGCGGTCCTCGTCGGTGAGGCCGAGCGGCCTGACCAGGGCGTGGAGGCCATGCGGCTCGAAACCTATCCCGAGGGGGCGGACTACACCCGGATTCGCGGGGGCGGCAGCCTGCTTCCCCCCGGCCACCCCGACGTGACGCCGCTGGACTTCACCTTCGACATGCGGGGGCTGCGCGTCCTGAAACTCGCCTCGCAGGTCGTGCCGGGCTTTCTGGAACGGCTGCGGCCCGGGCTGAGTGTCGGTCTTCCCGGCATCGACCGCGTCATTCCCCACCAGGCGAGCCAGGCGGGCCTCGACCTGATGCGCCGCTACGGCTGGCCCGCAGAGCGGGTGGAGGTGACCCTCCCCACCCTGGGCAACGTGATCGCCGCCAGCCTGCCGCTGACGCTGCACCAGGCGATGACGGAAGGGCGGGCGCGAGTGGGGGAGACGCTGCTCCTCGTCGGCACGGGGGCGGGGCTGAGTGTCGGCGGGCTGATCCTGAGGTTATGAGGAACAGGCGGGGCCGCAGCTCCTCTCTGGCCGACGTGTACCTCGGCGCCGCCCTGGGCTTCCTGGCCCTCAAGGGCGCCACGCTGCTGCTCAACGCCGGGGTCTTTCCCCGCCTGCGACCCCAAGCCGTCCCCCCGCACTCTCCCCGCGTCTCGATCCTGATTCC
Organism: Deinococcus aerius; assembly: GCF_002897375.1. NCBI lineage: Bacteria > Thermotogati > Deinococcota > Deinococci > Deinococcales > Deinococcaceae > Deinococcus > Deinococcus aerius. The sequence goes on from NZ_BFAG01000008.1 coordinate 161,725, forward strand.
CGCCCGCGACGAGGCGCACAACCTCCCCCTCACCCTCCCCGGCGTTCTCGCGCAGGGGGCCGACGAGGTCCTGGTCCTCGACGACGGGAGCTGTGATGGCACGGGGGAAGTTGCGCGGAATCTGGGCGCGCGGGTGCTGATGGGGCGGCCCCTCCCCCCCGGCTGGTTCGGCAAACCCTGGGCCTGCCAGCAACTCGGCGAGGCGGCGAACGGTGACGTGCTGATCTTTACCGACGCGGATGTGCGCTGGTACCCGGGTGCGCTTGGGGCCGTCCTTCACGAGTTGGCTGCAAGAGAGGCCGACCTGCTCACCGTCCTTCCCCGGCCTGAAGACCTCACGCCTGGCGCCCGCCTCCTCACCCCGCTGGTGGACGCCGTGGTGCTGTGCCTCCTGCCCTACCCGCTCCTCCAGACCCGGTGGCCCCTCGCCACGACGGCGAACGGGCAAGTGATGGCGTTCAGAAGGGAGGCTTACGCGGCGCGGGGCGGCCATGCCTGTGTCCGCGCCGAGATGCTGGAGGACACCGTATTCGCCCGTCGGCTGAAGGCCCGGGGAGGCCGGGTGACGCAGGCGCTGGGGCAGGCGTGCGTCGGGGTCCGCATGTACGGCGGCTACCGCGAGTCGGTGGCGGGTTTCGGCAAGAATGCAGTCGGAGTCCACCTGAATTCGCGCGCCCTGATGGTCACCCTGGGTCTGTGGCACGGGGCGGTGTACACCCTGCCGTGGCTGATTCCGGCCCGCTCGTCCGCCTGGCAGGTTCTCCGGCTCGCCGGGCTCCTCGAACGTGCCCTCGTCAACCTGGTAACGGGGCGCCGCACGCCCGCCGACCTCGCCGAGGGGCTGCTGGGACCGCTGACCCCCCTGTTCGCCCTGCCCGCCTACCGGCTCGCCCTGCGCCGCCGGGTGGCCTGGAAGGGCCGGGAGTACACGCAGTGAGCGTCCAGCACCAAACGTCCGTTTGCCCCCCGGCCTGATCTGCTACCATCCCCGCAAGCACAAGCTGAATTCGCCCGCCGTCCGCGCGTTGCCGGTGCGGCTCTCCCGTGGAGGTTCACCTATGAAGCGACCCGCCCGACTGCTCCTGACCGCCGTGCTCGCCTCCTCCTCGCTCGCCCTGGCCGACGTGCGGGTGGGCGTGGTCGTCTCCTCGACCGGCCCGGCGGCCAGCCTGGGCATTCCTGAGAAGAACACCGTGGCGCTGCTGCCCCAGACCCTCGGCGGGCAGAAGGTCGTGTACATGATCCTCGACGACGCCTCGGACACGACCGCCGCCGTCACCGCCGCGCGCAAGCTCATTCAGGACAACAAAGTGGACCTGATCATCGGGACGACGACCACGCCCGCCTCGCTGGCGATGATCGACGTGGTGTCGGAGGCGAAGGTCCCCATGATCAGCCTCGCCGCGTCCGAGGCGATCATCAAGCCGGTGGACACCCGCCGCGCCTGGGTCTTCAAGACGCCGCAGACGGACGCGATCATGGCCGCCGCCATCGCGCAGAACATGCAGCAGAACAAGATCAAGACGGTGGGCTACATCGGCTTCAACGACGCCTACGGCGAGGGCTGGCTGAACGAACTCCAGAAGAACGCGGCGGCACGCGGGATCAAGGTCGTCGCCACCGAGCGCTACGGGCGCAGCGACACGAGCGTGACCGGCCAGATTCTGAAGATCCTGGCCGCCCGGCCCGACGCCGTGCTCATCGGCGCGTCGGGGGTGCCCGCCGTGCTGCCGCAGAAGACGCTGAAGGACCGGGGCTATACCGGCAAGATTTACCAGACGCACGGGGTCGCCAACGCCGACTTCCTGCGGGTGGGCGGCAAGGACGTGGAGGGCGCCATCCTGCCCGCCGGGCCGGTGCTCGTGGCCGATCAGCTCCCCACTACCAACCCCATGCGCGCGATGGGGCTGAGGTACACCCAGGCGTACGAGAGCAAGTACGGCCAGAACTCGGTCTCCACCTTCGGCGCGCACATGTGGGACGCGGGCCTGCTGATGCAGAAGGCGATTCCGGTCGCCCTGAAAAGGGCCAAGCCCGGCACCCCCGAGTTCCGCTCCGCGCTGCGCGACGCCCTGGAAGGCACCAAGAACGTCATCGGCGCCCACGGCATCTTCAACCTGAGCGCGCAGGACCACCTGGGCCTCGACGCCCGCAGCCGCGTGATGGTGCAGGTCGTGAACGGCACCTGGCAACTGCTGAAGTAGGGCAGGGGAGGGGAGAGGGGCCGGGTGAGCATGACCCGGCCTCCTCCCGTGAAAGGGGTGGGGCGTTGACGGAAGTGGCGAGCGGCTGGCTGGACCGCCTGCGGGAGCGGCTGGGCGAGCGGGTCAGCGTGTCCCCGGGCGACCTGAACGCCCACGCGCACGATGAGGGCACGCCGTACACGTTCACGCCGGGCGCGGTGGTCTTCGCCGGGTCGGAGGCGGACGTGCTGGCAACACTGGCCGTCGCGCGGGAGGAACGGGTGCCCGTCACGCCCTGGGGTGCGGGGACCAGCCTGGAGGGGGCCGCACTTCCCATGCCGGGGGGCCTCTCACTCGACCTGAGCGGCCTGGACACGGTCGGGGAGGCGGACGCGGTGGGCCTCACCGTCACGGCCGGGCCGGGGGTGCGGCGCGTGGCGCTGAACCGCCGCCTGCGCCCGCACGGCCTCTTCTTCCCGGTGGACCCCGGCGCGGATGCCAGTCTGGGCGGGATGGCCGCCACGAACGCGAGCGGCACGACCACCGTTCGTTACGGCGGGATGCGGGAGAACGTCGCCGTCTTGCGCGTGGCGCTGATGGACGGCCGCGTCCTCACCCTGGGGAGCGGGGCCCGCAAGAGCAGCAGCGGGTACGCCCTCAAACAACTCTTCATCGGATCGGAGGGCACCCTGGGCGTGATCACCTCGCTCACCCTGCGGCTGCATCCCCTGCCGCCCGCCACGGCCAGCGTGCAGCTCGCCTTCCCGGACGTGGCTGACGCCGTGCTGGCCAGCGTGACCGCGCGGGGGCTGGGGGTCACCCCCGAGCGGCTGGAATTCGTGGACGCGGCGACGGTGCGGGCGGTGAACCGGCACCGGAGCCGCCGCGACCCCGAGGCGCCGACCCTCTGGGCCGAGGTGGCGGGGCGGGACGCGGCGGACGTGGCCTCGGGCCTGGCGGGGCTGCGGGAGGCGGCGGAACTCCACGGCGGCGTGGTCGTGGGCGAGGCCCGCACCCCTGAGGCGCAGGGGGAACTGTGGGCCGCCCGCCACGGGGTCTACGATGCCCTGCGCGCCGCCTGGCCGGGCCATGCCACCCGCATCGGGGACGTGTGCGTGCCGCTCTCCGCCCTGGCGGGCACGGCGGCCCTCGCCCTGCGGCTGCTGGAGGAACAGGGCCTGACCGCCCCCCTCGTCGGCCATATCGGGGACGGGAACCTGCACCTGCTCATGCACGCCCCGCCCGGGGATGCGGACGCCTGGGCTCGCATCGACCACGTGCTGCACGAGCTGGCCGCCCACGCCATCGCCGTCGGCGGCACCTGCACGGGCGAGCACGGCGTCGGCCTGCGCAAGCGCGCGTACCTGCGCGCCGAGCACGGGGACGCGCTGGACATGATGCGGGACCTCAAGGCCCTCTTCGACCCGCACGGCCTCCTCAACCCCGGCAAGGTGGTGGGCGACCCGGACGGGTTCCCGGGGAGACTGTCCTGATCCCCGTTTCCTGCCATAGTTGGGGGACATGAACGCCCGCTTCGCCGCCCGCCCCCTCGCCCTGACGGCGGGGCTGCTCGGCTCCTGTGCCCTGGCGCACGGGGAAAGCCCGGTCGTCAATCTGAAGGGGGCGGTGCTGTGCCTCGACCCCACCTCGGTGCGGCTGAGTTTCGAGGACACGCCCGCCGCGCGGCTCGGCCCCATCCGGGGCATCGGGCAGACCGTCAGCCGGGTGATGGTGAATACGCTCAAGGCCGCAGGCGTGCCGTATCAGGTCCAGTCCTCCTGCCGGAAGAGCCCGGCCTTCACGCTCATCCTGGTCAACGTGCGCTACCTGAACCCCCGGAACTACGTGGGCTTCGGCGACCCCGCCTACTCGTACACCCTCAGCCTCCAGGTCGGCCCCGCCGAGGGGAGCCCGGCGGCAGCGACGGCGAAGAACACCGCCATCCAGTTCGCGTCCTCATGGAGCGACATCCACTCCGAGGCGCGCACGGGAAAGCCGGTGGCGAAGATGCTCGCGGTGCTGGGGCAGACCCAGGCGCAGGACCTCGTTCGGGCGTGGAAAAAGGACAATCCCAAACCCGGCAGCGGGTCGTGAAGTCGGGGGAGACGTATCTCCCACCTTCGTCCTCAAAGCGCGAAGGCTGCTCTTCCACGCCCTCGGCGTCCCGACCCTGCGGGTGGACACGGCGAGCGGGCTGAATCCGGGCTTTGGGAGCATCCTGGCTTTCGTGCGCGCCCAGGCTTGAGAGGCCCCGGCCTCAGCGCAGGCGGTACGGTTTCTCGTTGGCGCCAAAGGCGTAGCGCGTCCGCATCACGAGGTCCTGGGGGTGGTTGCCGCAGTGGCGCCCGAACAGGTTGAGGCCGCCGACATGCCGGGCGTCCTCCTTCACGCCCAGCCGCACGGCGATGTGGTTGTTGTCCTCCAGCCGCAGGTCGGAAAGCCGCACGTCCGACAGCCGCTCGCCGTCGATAAAGGTGCCCTCCGGCGTGACCCGCCAGTGTTTGAGCAGCCCGTACATGCTCTGGTCGTCCGACCACCACGCGGGGGTGAGGCGGCCCCGCTCGCCGCCGAAGTCGCCCGGCGAGGTCCAGTTGCCGACCTCCACGTCGTTGACCCACAGGGTGATGTCCGAAGGCCAGTCGGGGTTGTACTGCGGCGCCTCCGAGCACAGCTCCACCGAGAGTTCGAGTTCGGTCGCGTGGGCGCCGAAGGGCAGGTTGTTGGGAAAGGCGTAGTCCACGAACCCGCAGCGAAACCACAGCACCTGCGCGAACACGTGGTCGGGCTCGAAAAAGGAGCGCGGGTCGTCCACCCGCCCGATCATGCGGGTGTCGGACATCAGGCCGCAGTTGGGCCGGGCGTCCACCTGCCGGTACGCCCCGACCGGCATGCTGACCTCCACCACGTCCTCGCCCGCCTCGACCTTGACGCCGGGCAGCTTGAAGAGCAGCTCGTCGTACCGCTTGGACACCAGCTTCTGCGAGCCGCGCGTGCCGGGCGTGTACTCGACGTGCAGCAGCCCGGCGCTCTCCAGCTTCTTGAGGTGGAAAAACACCGTCGCGTAGGGCAGACCCAGGGTGCTCGTGAGTTCGGAGACGTTCATCACGTTGTGCGAGAGCAGGCTCAGGATCAGCAGCCGCGTGTCGTTGGCGAGGGCAACCAGGACGGGCAGGGCCGCCTCGCTGTCGATGGTCAGGGTGCGCGTGCCGGAAATAGGCATGGAATCTCCTTTCTCTCAACTTTAATGCAAAGGTTGATAGATATTCGAAAAGACGACTAGATCAGCCTTTCTTGCGAAATGGGTTCCTGAAACACCTCGGGTGATGGGAGAACTGAGTTTATTCTATCGACTGAACTTGACAAAAAGAAAGGGGGGAGCGTACCATCCCTCCAACAAAACAACCTGTCAGACGCTGATTCTGGAACTCCGCCCCGCGTGCCGCCCTTCACTCGGCTTGAACCTCGCCGTTTCGCTGTCCCCTGCCGTGCGTTGTTCCGAGGCCACGGTTCCCTGTGCCGCACGCCGCCCCTTCGCCCCAGAGAGGAGCCCCGCAGTCCGCTGATCGCCGTCCAAAGCCTCCCGACCTTCCGCCTAAGGAGCCCCATGACCCGGATCACCCGACTTCTGACCCTCGGCGCCCTGCTCACGGGCAGCGCCCTCGCCCAGCAGCCCACCAAGATCACCTTCTGGAACTTCCTGGGGGGCGGCGACGGCGCGCGCATGAAGACCCTCATCGACGGTTACAACGCCAGCCAGAAGAAGTACCAGGTGCAGCAGACGGTCCTCCAGTGGGGCATTCCCTTCTACACCAAGGTCCGCACCTCCACCTCGGTCGGGCAGGCGCCGGACCTGATCTCCTTCCACCTCTCGCGCATCAGCGGCTGGGCACCCGCCAACCTGCTGCGGCCCATCACCACGCAGGAACTGAGCAGCGTCGGGCTGAAGCAGGCGGATTTCTTCCCCCGGCTGTGGAATGCCGCGTCCTACCAGGGCAAGACCTACGCCGTGCCGCTCGACACTCACCCGCTGGTGCTGTACTACAACAAGGACGTTGCGCGCAAGGCGGGGCTGCTCGACGCCAACGGCAACCTCAAGCCCATGAATTCGGTGGCCCAGTTCACCGCCGCCCTCAAGGCCGTCAAGGACAAGACCGGCCTCGCGGGCCTGGCCATGGAGAACCACTCGACGGCCTACATGCCCTGGCGGCTGTGGCTCACGATGGTCGAGCAGCAGGGCGGCAGCATCGTCACGAACAACAAGATCAGCGCGGGTGAGGCGGGCAAGAAGGCGCTGACGATCATGGCCGACTGGATGAAGCAGGGGTACATGCCCAAGAACTCCGATTACCCCAGCTCGGTCGCGCAGTTCACCACGGGCAAGACGGCCTTCATGATCAACGGCGTGTGGGAGGTGCCTACGATGGTGGACGGTCGGAAGACCGGCAAGCTGCCCTTCGACTACGGGGTGGCGCCCCTGCCCAAGTTCTTCGGCAACCAGGACACCTGGGGGGACTCGCACGGCTTCGCCATCCCCAACAACGCCCGCAAGCCCATCCCGGCGGACCGCCTCGCGGGCGTGATGGACTTCATCGCCTACGTGCAGAAGAACGCCCTGACCTGGGCGCAGGGCGGCCACATCCCGGCCTACCTGCCGGTGGTGAACTCGGCCAAGTACACCGCCCTCAAGCCCAACTCGGACTACGCCAAGGTGTCGGCGGCCAACGTCACCTACGACCCGCCCGGCTGGTACAGCGGCGCGGCGGGCCCGCTGGAGGCCGTGTCCATCAAGTACTTCCCGGCGGCGATGGCGGGGCAGCTCAGCGTGGACAAGGCCATGAGCCTGTTCGAGAACGAGGCCAACAGGCTGATGGCCGGCCGGCCCAAGCCCTGAGCCCGGGGCGGCCCCGCGCGCCAGGTGTGCGCGGGGCCGCTTCCCTTGTTTCCCCGCCAGGAGGGCTCTGCCCGTGCGAGACACCATTCCGCCCCAGGCCCGCGCCCAGACCGGCATTCCGCGGGGCACCCGGAGGCGCACCCCGGGGGGCCCCATCGCCCTCCTGATGCTGGCGCCCTTCCTGATCGCCTACCTGCTGTTCTTCGTCTTTCCCATCGGGCGGGCGGTGCAGCTCAGCCTCACCCAGTCCAGCCTGACCGAGACCGGGCCTTTCGTGGGGCTCAGCAATTACGTGCAGCTTGCGGGGGACCCCGACTTCTGGGCGTCGGTGCTGCACACCGGCCAATTCGCCCTGTACACGGTCATTCCCGTCACGCTGCTCGGGATGCTGATGGCGCTGGCGGTCAACCGCCTCGTGCGGGCGCGGAACTTCGCGCAGGCGCTGTTCTTCCTGCCCTTCGTGCTGCCCGTCAGCGTCGTGACGCTGCTGTGGCAATGGATTCTCAACTCGTCGTTCGGGCTGGTCCACAACCTGTTCGGCACCGACATCGCGTGGTTCGGGGAGCCGGCGACCGCCATGCCCATGGTCGCCCTGGTGACGGTGTGGTGGACGGTGGGCTTCAACATGCTGCTCTTTCTGGCCGGGCTTCAGAACATCTCGCGCGAGGTGTACGAGGCGGCCCAGCTCGACGGGGCCCAGGGGTGGACCGCGTTTCGCACCATCACCTGGCCGCTGCTGTGGCCGGTCACGACGCTGGTGTTCACCCTGCAACTGATCGCGTCCCTGAAGATCTTCGCGCAGGTGTACATCCTGACGGGCGGGGGACCCTTCAACTCGACGCAGGTGGTGCTGCAGTACATGTACAACACGGCCTTCCAAAACCTCGACGCGGGCTACGCCTCGGCCATCGCGGTGGCGTTCTTCCTGATCATCCTGCTGGTGTCGCTGGTGCAGGCCGCGCTGCTGAGGGGGCGGTCATGACCGGGCCCGGCAACCGCGCGTGGGCCGCCGTCGCCACCGGCTCGACCCTGCTGCTGGGCGCGCTGTGGGCGTTCCCGCTGCTGTGGGCGGTGCTGACCGCGCTCAAGACCGAGGAGCAGGCCGTCGCCCAGCCCGTCCAGTGGCTCCCCACCACGCCGACCTTCACCGCCTTCCGCGACGTGCTCACCCTCGGGGACCTGCCACGCTGGTTTCTCAACTCCGCGCTGACCTCGCTGGTGATCACCCTCGCCACGGTAGTGCTGGCCGCGCTCGCGGCGTACGCCTTCTCGCAGCTCCAGTTCCGCGGCAAGAACCTCTTGTTCTGGGTGTTCCTGGCGGGCATCATGGTGCCCTTCGAGGCGCTCCTCATCCCCCTCTTCCGCCTGATGAACGACCTGGGCAGCGTGAACACCTACGCGGGGATCATCCTGCCGCAGATCGTCTCGCCGGTCGCGGTGTACGTGTTCAAGGGCTTTTTCGACCAGGTGCCGAAAGAACTGCGCGAGGCCGCCGTGGTGGACGGGGCGAGCGAGTGGCGCATCCTGTGGAACGTGTTCGTGCCCCTGAGCGGCACGGTGCTGTGGGCCATCGGCATCGTGACCTTTATCGCGGCGTGGAACAACTTCCTGTGGCCCTTCATCATCACGACCTCGCCGGAGATGATGACGATTCCGCTGGGTCTCACCCAGGTGCAGGACGCCTACGGCCTGCGCTTCGCCCGCACGATGGCGACCGCCGTGCTGGGCGGCCTGCCGGTCGTTCTCGCCTACCTGATCTTCCAGCGCCGCGTCACCGAGGGCTTCCTGACCGTGACGGGCGTGAAGGGTTGACGGGTTGGAATAACCTCTGCCCTGGACATGTCTCCCGGGCCGTTCCTCCGAATAGGGGAGGATAGACCCGCCGTGCCGCAACCTCTCAAGGAGCGCGAATGAGTGAACTCACTTCCCCGGCCACTGGCACCCGCCTGCACCCCCGCCCGCAACTGACCCGCGAGCGGTGGGACGACCTGTGCGGCGTGTGGGGCTTTGCCCACGACGACGACGACCGCGGCCTGGATGAACGCTGGTTCGAGCGCGAGGACGTGTTCGATCAGAGCATCACCGTGCCGTTCCCGCCCGAGAGCCGGGCGAGCGGGCTGCGGGCGACCGGCTATCACCCCGTCGTGTGGTACCGCCGCACGGTGGAGGTTTCCCCCGAGGACCACACCGGGCGTGTTCTGCTGCACTTCGGCGCCGTGGACTACCGCGCGCAGGTCTGGGTCAATGGCCGCCTCGTCGCCGAGCACGAGGGGGGGCACACGCCGTTCACCGCCGACCTCACTTCGGTCCTGGTGCCGGGCGAGACGCAGGTGATCGTGGTACGCGCCGAGGACGACCCCCACGACCTCGCCCAGCCGCGTGGCAAGCAGGACTGGGAGGAAACGCCGCACGCGATCTGGTATCACCGCACGACCGGCATCTGGCAGCCGGTGTGGCTGGAGATCGTGCCGCGCACCCACATCCAGACCCTGCGCTGGACGCCGGACGTGGACCGGGGACGGCTGAGCCTGGTGGTGCGCCTGAATAAAGCGTCCCGCCAGCCCCTGCGCGTCCGCGTGCGGCTGAGCATTCGCGGCACCCGCCTCGCCGACGACACCTACGCGCTGGAGGGGCAGGAGGTCCGCCGCGAGGTCGAACTCGACCCGGTGCGCTACCGGGCGGGGCGCAAGGACCTGCTGTGGGGGCCGAGACGCCCCAACCTGATCGACGCGCGCATCACCCTCCTCGACGACGACGACAACGTGCTGGACGAGGTGGGAAGCTACACGGCCCTGCGGAGCGTCGGGGTGCGCGACGGGCGGTTCCAGCTCAACGGCTCGGCGTACTACCTGCGCCTGGTGCTCGCGCAGAACTACTGGCCCGAGTCGCACCTCGCGGCCCCCTCCGAAGACGCCCTGCGCCGGGAGGTCGAACTCGTCAAGTCGCTCGGCTTCAACGGGGTCCGTATCCACCAGAAGGTCGAGGACCCGCGCTTCCTGTACTGGTGTGACCGGCTCGGCCTGCTCGTGTGGGGCGAGATGGCGAACGCCTACGTCTTCACCACCGAGGCGCAGCGCCGATTGACCCGCGAGTGGCTGGAGGTGCTGGAGCGCGACTACAACCACCCCTGCATCGTGACCTGGGTGCCCGTCAACGAGAGCTGGGGGGTGCCCGACCTGGAGGGGGACCCGGCGCAGCGGGCCTTTGTGCGCGGGTTGTACGAGCTGACCAAGGCCCTCGACCCCACCCGCCCGGCCATCGGCAACGACGGCTGGGAACTCGTGGAGGGGGACATCCTGGGCGTCCACGACTACGCCCTGGACGGCGACACCCTGCGCGAGCGCTACCACTCGGCGGAGGCGCTGGAACAGACCCTGAAGACCGTGCAGCCCTCGCGGCGCAACTTCTACCTGGCCGGGCACCACCGCCGGGGCGAACCCGTCATGCTCACCGAGTTCGGCGGGCTCAGCCACGCGCCCTCCGAGTCCGAACGCTGGTGGGGCTACGGCACCCTGCCCGACACCGACGCGCTGCTCGCCCGCTACGAGGACCTGGTCTCCGCCGTCCTCGACAGCCCCGTGATCGCGGGCTTCTGCTACACCCAGCTCACCGACACCGAGCAGGAGACGAACGGCCTGCTGCGGGGGGACCGCACCCCCAAGCTCGACCCGGAGCGGGTGCGCGAGGTCACCTCCCGCGTCTCCCGGGCCGTGCAGCACGACGTGCTTCAGGAAATCCACGCCCTCGCCGACGAGCGCCGCCTCGCCCAGCTCCGCGCCCAGGGGCAGGAGGAGGCCGTTGCGGAGGATTGACGCCAGGCGGGGAGGTGGGCCCCACGAAACGGGCGCCGGAGCGCCGGACCGACGCGGGCGGAGGGTTCATGTACCTGGGCCTTGATCTGGGCACCGGAAGTGCCAAGGTCGCCCTGTACGGGGAGGGGGGCGAGCGCGTCCGCGAGGCGAGCGTGGCCTACGCGGTCACGGCCCCCCACCCCGGCTGGGCCGAGAGCGACCCGGGGGAGTGGTGGGCGGCCCTCGGCCACGTCACCCGCGAGGTGGTCGGGGAGGACGGCGGGCGGGTCCGCGCCCTGGGCCTCTCCGGTCAGATGCACGGGGTGGTGCTGTGTGGCGAGGACGGGACGCCCCTGCGCCCGGCGGTGCTGTGGGCGGACGGGCGGGCCGCCTCCGTTCTGAGCATTTACCGCGCGCTGCCGGAGGACTTGCGCCTCACGCTGAGGAACCCCCTGACGGCGGGCATGACCGGTCCCACCCTGCTGTGGCTGCGCGAGCACGGGGCGGAGGTATACGCCCGCGCCCGCTGGGCCTTGCAACCCAAGGACTGGCTGCGCCTGCGCCTCACGGGGGAAGCGCGGGCCGAGCCCTCCGACGCCTCGGGGACGCTGCTGTACGACCTGGAGGGCGACGGGTGGAACACACCGGTCATCGAAGCGTTGGGGTTGCGTGCTGACCTGCTCGCGCCGCTCACCAGGTCGCGGGCGGTCGCGGGCACGCTCACCCCCGCTGCGGCGGCGCACCTGGGCCTCCCCCCCGGGCTGCCCGTCGCGGCGGGGGCGGCGGACACGGCGGCGGCGCTCCTGGGCACGGCGCTCCCCGCCGGGCAGGTCCAGCTCACGGTGGGGACGGGGGCGCAGCTCGTGGTTCGGAGTGTGGCCTTGCCGGAGGCCCGGGAGGGGCTGCACGTCTTTCGGACTGCGGAGGACCGGGGCTGGTACACGTTGGGTGCCGTCCAGAACGCCGGGCTGGCCCTGGAGTGGGCGAGGCGAACCCTTCGCTGCGGCTGGGAGGAGTTCTACGCCCTCGCACAGGCGGCGGAACCGGGCTCACGCGGCCTGCTGTTCCTGCCCTACCTGACGGGCGACCGCACCCCCCACCTCGACCCGCACGCCCGGGGAGGGTGGCTCGGCGCGGGGCTGGAACACGGGCCGGAACACCTCGCCCGCGCCGCCTTCGAGGGTGTGGCGCTCTCCATCCGCGAGGCGCTGCTCCTCCTGCCGGAGACTGAACGGCCCGGACTCCGGCTCGCGGGGGGCGGCTCGGTCCATCCCTGGTGGCGGCAACTGCTCGCGGATATCCTGGGTCGCCCGCTGGAGGTCGTGGAGGTGCCGGGGGCCTCCGTGTACGGGGCAGCGCTGCTCGCCCGCGCGGCAGAGACGGGACAGACGCCCGAGGTGGAGCCTCCCGGAACTCAGGAGACGGTCGAACCCCGCAGGGATGCCGACTGGTCGGACGTGGCTGGGCGCTTCTCGGCGGCCTATGAGGCCCTGCGGGGGTGGTTCAGCCGTGGAGGTGGAGGCAACTGACCTGAGGGTCCTCAGCCCCCCAGCGGGAGCGGGACGACTCTATGCTCCCGGCCCGCCCGGTAGATCGCCTCGATCAGCTCGACGGTCCTGCGCCCCTCCTCGCCGGGGACGAGCGGCTCGCGGTCCCCCCGGATGGCGGCGGCGAAATCCTCGATCTGGAGGCGGTGGTAGTGCGTCATCACGTCGAGGCGCGTGGCGCGCTCGCGGTCCTCGGCCTGCCAGATGGGGAGCAGATGTGCCTCGCCGGGCACCGTCCAGAGGTCGTTGACGGGCGGCTCGACCGCCTGGGTCACGCCCGCCACGAAGGAGGAGCCCCCGTCCGTCTGCACGCCTACGCTCGCCCCGTTCTCCCCGTGGACGTGAATCCGGCCCCACAGCCCGGGATTCTGGCTGTTGCTCACCACGACGCTGCCGAGCGCCCCGCCCGCGAAGCGCAGGGTGGCGACCGCCGTATCCTCCACCTCGATCCCGGGGTGGTTCAGGTTCGCCCACGCGCCCGAGACCTCCACCAGCGGCCCCATGAACCATTGCAACAGGTCCAGGCCGTGCACCGCCTGGTTGACCAGCACGCCGCCCCCCTCGCCCGCCCAGGTGCCGCGCCAGGCGTCCATCGCGTAATACTCCGGCCCGCGCCACCCCAGCAGGCTGAGGGTCCCCAGCATGGGCCGCCCGACCTTTCCGGCGAGGATGGCCGCCTTGACCCGCTGGACGGGCTCGTACAGGCGGCGCTGGCTCACCACGCCGAGCTTGACCCCCGCTTCCCGGGCCGCCGCAATCATGCGGTCGGCGTCCCCCAGGCTCACCGCGAGCGGCTTCTCGACCAGGATATGTTTTCCGGCCCGCGCGGCCTGCACCGCGTCCTGGGCGTGCAGCGGGTGAGGAGTGCAGAGGATGACCGCCTGCACTTCCGGGTTGTTCAGGGCGGCAGCGAGGTCCGTGTAGGGCCGCGCGCCGTACTCGGCGGCGAAGGCAGCGGTGCGCGCCTCGTTCCGGCCACACACGGCGGCGAGGCGGGCGCCCGGCAGGTTCATAAGCGCCTGCGCGTGAGTATGCGCGACCTTCCCCGGCCCGACGATCAGGAAGCCGAGCGCGCTCAGGGTTCGAGCACCACCTTCACCGCGTCCAGGGTGCCCCGGGCGAGGTCATGCACGAGCACCGGGCCGTCCGCCAGCGGCGCTACCAGTTCGATCAGGGGCGTCACGTCTACCCGCTCGGAGCGCAGCAGCTCCACCGCCCGCGGAAACTCCTCCACGAAGGCGTAGGCCCCCCGCACCGTCACCTCGCGCGTGACGACCTCCTGCATGGGAACCTCCACGGCGGGCGCCGAGTTGCCCACCCACGTCACGTTCCCACCGTTGCGGACCATCAGGACCGACTGCCGGGCGGTGGCGGTGATGCCCACGACCTCCAGCACGGCGTCCGCCCCCCGTCCCCCCGTCCTCGCCCGCACCGTCTCCACCGGGTCCACCTCGCCCGCGTGGATCACCTCGTCCGCGCCCATCCGCCGCGCGAGGTCGAGGCGGTGCCCGCTGAGGTCGCTCACGATCACCCGGCCCGCCCCGCGGAGCCGCAGCGCCAGCACGGTCAGCAGCCCGACCGGCCCCGCCCCCAGCACGACCGCCGTATCCCCCACGCTCAGTGGCGTGAGGTTGGCCGCGTGCAGCGCGACGGCGAGCGGTTCGACCAGGGCGCCCTCCTGCCAACCCACCTCGTCGGGAAGGGGGAGGGCGTTCTGCCCCGGCACGCTGACGAACTCGGCGTACCCCCCGTTCACCGACCAGCCGATGCCGCGGCGGTTCAGGCAGAGGTTGGGCCGCCCGGCCCGGCACTCGGGGCAGGTCCCGTCCGAGATGATGGGCTGCACGACCACCCGCTCGCCCACCGCGTGCCCGCTCACGCCCTCCCCGAGCGCCTCCACCGTGCCGCAGAACTCGTGGCCCATGATGACCCCCGGCCTGCGCCGCCCGGTCGAGCCGGTGAAGCCGTGCACGTCCGAGCCGCAGACGCCCGCCGCGCGAACGCGGATCAGCACCTCGCCCGGCCCGGGCTGGGGCGCCTCCACCTCGCGCAGCGGCATCTGCCAGGGGGCCTCGAACATCAGGGCGCGCACGGGGCTCCGGCGCGTCGGCAATAGCTTTTCCTGGGCATGGGGCCTCCTGAACCTGGAAAGGAGAAGACGCTTTTGAACGGTGTGGCCCACAGTAGGCCCCTGTGGCGTGGCAGGTCAACGCTGGTTTTTTCGCGGCTGGGGTTGACAGTTTTCGCACCGAGGCGCACTCTTGGGGAAGTCTTCACAAATCTAAGGCTCCTGCCCCCGAGCGAAAGGGAGGACATGCGCTGAGTTCCTGATCCGCCGTCCAGGCTGCCCAATGCCCGCCGCAGGCCCGCCGTCTCCCGCATGGGGACCCAGGAGGAAGCACCATGAAGCGAATCCTCGCCACCACGGTCACGCTCGCCGCCGCCGGACTCTCGGTCTTCGCCCTCGCCCAGGGGCTGCCCAAGCTCGCCGTGAAGAAGACCTACAAGGTCGGCTTCGCGCAGACCGAGAGCAACAACCCCTGGCGCCTGGCGCAAACCAAGTCCATGCAGGACGAGGCCAAGAAGCTGGGCTGGCAGCTCGTGTACACCGACGCCGCCGGGTCCGCCGCCAAGCAGGTCAGCGACGTGGACTCCATGATCGCCCAGCGGGTGGACGCGATCTTCCTCGCCCCGCGTGAGGAAAAGCCGCTCGCCGCCGCGGTGAAAAAGGCGCGGGCCGCGGGCATCCCCGTCATCCTCCTCGACCGCAACGTGGACCAGTCGCTGGCGAAGCCGGGCGTGGACTACGTGACCTTTATCGGCTCGGACTTCGTGAAGGAAGGCCAGCGCGCCGCCGAGTGGCTCACGAAGAAGATGAACGGCAAGGCCACCATCATCGAGCTGCAGGGCACGACCGGCTCCAGCCCCGCGAACGACCGCAAGGCGGGCTTTGCCAACTACATCAAGAAGTACCCGGGCATGAAGATCGTCGCCTCGCAGACCGGCGACTTCGCCCGCGACAAGGGCCGCCAGGTTATGGAGACGCTGCTCCAGGCCCACCCCGACGTGACGGCCGTGTACGCCCACAACGACGAGATGGCCCTGGGCGCCATCGCCGCGCTGGAGGCGGCGGGCAAGAAGCCCGGCAAGGACGTGATCCTGGTCTCCATCGACGGCGAGAAGGACGCCCTGCAGGCGATCATCGACGGCAAGCTGGGCGCCACCGTGGAGTGCAACCCGCGCTTCGGCCCCAAGGCGTTCGAGACGCTGCAACGGTACGCCAGGGGCGAGAAGATTCCCGCCAAGATCATCAACCCCGACCGCTTCTTCGACGCGAGCAACGCCAAGGCCAGCCTCAGCACCTCGTACTGAGAGAGCCGGGAGCAGGGGAGGTTCACGGAGAGCACCCCGTCCGTGAGCCTCCCTTCCATCTTCAACAGGGTCTATCCAAGGGAGCAACGTGAACCCAGCGCAACCCCTCCTCGTGATGGAGGGCATCACCAAGACCTTCCCCGGCGTCCTTGCCCTCCAGGACGCCTCGCTGCGCGTCGGGCCGGGCGAGGTCCACGCCCTGATCGGGCAGAACGGGGCGGGCAAGAGCACCCTGATCAAGATCCTGACGGGCGCCTACCGCCGCGACCGCGGCACCATCCGCCTCGCCGGGCAGGAGGTGGACTTCCACTCGCCGCAGGCGGCCCAGCGCGGCGGGATCAGCACGATCTACCAGGAGGTGAACCTCGTCGGCTTCCGCTCGGTGGCGGAGAATGTCTTTTTGGGACGTGAGCCAAGGCGCAGCCTCCTGATCGACTGGCGCGCCATGAACGCGGAGGCGAAGCGAGTGTTGGAACGCTTCGACGTGCGGGTGGACGTGACGCGCCCCCTCGCGTCCTACAGCGTCGCCGTGCAGCAGATGGTCGCCATCGCCCGCGCGGTGTCGTACCAGAGCCGCCTCGTCATCATGGACGAGCCCACCTCCTCCCTCGACGACCGCGAGGTCGAGACGCTGTTCGGGGTCATTCGGCAACTCAAGGCCGAGGGCGTGAGCGTCGTCTTCGTCTCGCACCGCCTGGACGAGCTGTACGCCGTGTGCGACCGGGTCACCATCATGCGCGACGGGCGCACGGTGGACGAGCGCGCGATGGGCGAGATCAGCAAGCTCGAACTCGTGGCGAAGATGCTCGGCAAGGAGATCGGCGAGGTGCGCCGCGAGGGCGAGACGGCCTTCGAGCGCACCGGGCCGCCCGGCGAGACGGTCCTTGACGCGCGGGACCTGCGCTCGGGGACGGCTCTGCGGGGGGCCAGCGTGAACGTCCGCGCGGGCGAAATCGTGGGCCTGGCAGGACTGCTGGGCTCCGGGCGCAGCGAGACGGCCCGGGCGATCTTCGGCGCCGACGAGCTGACGGGGGGCGAGCTGCGGGTGAACGGGAAGCCCGCCGACTTCCATTCCCCCGCCGACGCGATCTCGCGCGGCATCGGCTTCTGCTCCGAGGACCGCAAGACGGAGGGCATCATCCCGCACATGACGGTGCGCGAGAACCTGACGCTCGCGCTGCTCCCCGCCCTGTCCCGCGCGGGGATCGTGGACCCGGCGCGGCAGGCGGAGGTCGTGGACCGCTTCATTACCCGGCTGGGGATCAAGACCGCCGGGCCGGACCAGAAAATCCGCGAACTCTCGGGTGGGAACCAGCAGAAGGTCCTCCTTGCCCGCTGGCTGTGCCTCAACCCCAAGCTCCTGCTCCTCGACGAGCCCACCCGCGGCATCGACGTGGGGGCCAAGGCGGAAATTCAGGGCCTGCTGAGCGAACTCGCCCGCGAGGGGATGGGCGTGCTGATGATCAGCAGCGAGCTGGAGGAGCTGGCGGAGGGCTCCAACCGGGTGGTCGTCCTGCGCGACGGGCGCAGTGTCGCCGAACTCCCCCGCGAGGGCCTGACCCAGGACGCGATCATGACGGCGATGGCGCACGGCTCGGCCCCGATTGAGGCGGACGGAGGCGCCCATGCCTGACTCCAACCCCAACACGGTGACCGCCCCCCCGGTGAAGAGCCCCCCCCGGCCCCGCGTCTCCTGGCTGCGGGGCAACGCGCAGATTCTCGCGGCGCTCGGGGCGCTCGTCCTGCTCTTCCTGTTCAACGCCCTCTTCACGCCGCACTTCCTGAGCGTGCAGACCCTCAATGTGAACCTCACCCAGGTCGCCACCATCGTGATCGTCGCGGTCGGGATGACGCTGGTGATCGCCTCGGGCGGGATCGACCTCAGCGTGGGGGCCCTCATGGCGATCAGCGGGGCGCTCGCGCCCATGCTGTTTCTCCACCCGCCGTTCGGGAGCCCGGCTCTGGGCATCCTGCTCGCCTTCACGGTGCCGGTCCTCGTCGCCGGGGTCTTCGGCCTCTTCAACGGCACGCTCGTCACGCGCTTCGGCATCCAGCCCTTCATCGCCACGCTGATCCTCTTCATTGCGGGGCGCGGCATCGCGCAGGTCATGACGAACGGCCAGCTCCAGACCTTTTCCAACACCACCTTCCAGTACATCGGGCTGGGGCGCCCCTTCGGGATTCCCTTTCAGGTGATCCTGATGCTGGTCATCGTCGCGCTGTTCGCCTGGATCATGGCGCGTACCGTGTTCGGGCGCTACGTCCTCGCGGTGGGCGGCAACGAGCGGGCGGCGGGGCTGGCGGGGGTGCCCGTGCGTCGGGTCAAACTCCTCGTGTACGGCATCAGCGGCCTGCTGGCGGGGATCGCGGGGCTGATCGTGATCGCCATCAACTCCTCCTCGGACGCCAATCAGGTCGGGTTGAACATGGAACTCGACGCCATCGCCGCCGTCGCGGTGGGGGGCACGGCGCTCACGGGCGGGAGGGCGACGATCATCGGGACGCTGCTCGGGGCGCTCATCATCCAACTGATCCGCTTCACGCTGCTCGCCAAGGGGGTGCCGGACGCGGCGGCCCTCGTGGTGAAGGCCGCGATCATCCTCCTCGCCGTCTACGTGCAGCGGCAGCAGCACTAGGGCGGCGCTCCACTCCGTTGCTGCATGTCTCAGGCGCCAACTCCATTCCGCGCCGCCCTTCCTTCGCCACTCGCTCCGCTCGGAAAGGTCGCCGGGCCCCGGCAACCTTTCTGCGATTTGTCCCAAAGGAAGTTATGTCCCTGCTCAATTCCCCCGCTGACCTCGCCCAGGACCGCCGCGCCCGCGTGGCGAGCGTGCTGCAACGCTACGGCGTTCTCGTGGCGCTCGCGCTGCTGCTGCTGTTCGGCGCGCTGCGTTACCCGGGCTTCCTGGGTGCCTACAACGTGTTCACGGTGCTCGGCTACAACTCCATGTTCGGCCTGATCGCGCTGGGCATGACCTTCGTGATCATCACGGGCGGCATCGACCTCTCGGTGGGGAGCGTCGCGGCGTTCGCCAGCGTGATCGGCGCGCTGCTCAGCCCGCACGGCCTGTGGCCCGCCCTGCTAGGGGCGGTGGCGGCGGCCACGCTGCTCGGCCTGATCAACGGCCTGCTCATCGCGTACGCGCGCATCCTGCCCTTCATCACGACGCTCGCCATGCTGCTCGCGGCGCGGGGGCTGGCCCTGCTGTTCGCGGGCAACCAGTCCGTCAGCGTGGACTACGACCACGGCTTCACGGCGCTCGGCCAGGGGAACCTGGGCGGGGTGCCATACACGGCGATCCTGCTCGGCGTGGCCTACATCGTCGGCGCTCTCGTGCTGCGCTCCACCCCCTTCGGTCGCCACGTCCTCGCGGTCGGCGGCAACGAGGAGGCCGCCCGGTTGATGGGCCTGAACGTCGAGCGGGTGAAGGTGCTCGTCTACACCCTGTCCGGCGCGATGGCCGGGCTGGCGGGCGTGATCCTCGCCTCGCAGTTCGGGGCCGGGCAGCCGACCGAGGGACTGGGATGGGAGCTGACCGCCATCGCGTCCGTGGTCGTCGGCGGCACGCTGCTGACCGGGGGCCTCGGCTCCGTCGGCAGCACCCTCGTGGGCGTCCTGCTCCTGGGCATCATCTTCAACATCCTCAACTTCGAGAACGGGCGCGGCACAATCAGCCTCAGCGCCTACTGGCAGAGCGTGATTCGCGGCGCCTTCCTGCTGCTGGTGGTCGTGCTGCAAAACCAACTGACGCAGCGCAAGGGGCGCCGGACCTGAGCCCCCGGGTGCCCGGAATTTCACTCTCTTCCGGGTGAAGAGGCGCAGAATAAGCCCGATCCGCCCCCGCCCCTCCGCCCTCTCGCCCCCTCCCAGGAGGACCCCATGACCACCGCGGATAACGCCAAGCCCGCCCCCTCCATGAGCATGAGCGCCGAGGCCCCGGCCGCCACCGACAATCAGGCCCCGATCAACGCCACGCCCTACGCCGACCCGCGCTACAGCGTGCCCGCCATCATGGCCGGGCTCTACGGTGACGGCATCATCGGCCTCAAGGGGGCCTTCTCCCGCGAGTGGGTCGCCCGGCTCGGGGAGGAACTCGCCGTGCTGTACCAGCAGGCCCTGGCCCGCCCCGGCGGCGCCGTCGGTCGCGGCACCAACCGCCACTACGTCGAGATTCACCCCGAGGACATCAGCGGCTTCTACGACCTCGTCACCCACCCCTGGGTGCAGACGGTCTGCGAGAGCGTGCTGGGGCCCAACTACAAGATCGTGGAGATCGGCTTCGACGTGCCCAATCCCGGCGCCAAGGATCAGCCCTGGCACCGCGACTTCCGCGCGACGAGCGAGACGCTGGTGGACCGCCGCCTGAACTCGCTCGCCTTCAACCTCACGACGGTGGATGTCGAGGAGGACATGGGCCCCTTCGAGATCGCCCCGGGCACCCAGTGGGACGACCCCAGCGAGTACGACCACGGCATGTTCCCGCCGGTGTCGCTCTACCCCCGCTACCACGCGCTCGCGCAGCGCAAGTACCCCAAGATGGGCGACATCTCGGTGCGCAGCGCCCTCACCATCCACCGCGGCACGGCGAACACCAGCAACAAGCCGCGCCCGGTGCTCGTCCTCGGCGTGGACGCCCCCGGCGCGGGCCACGACGAGTGGCACGACCTGCAATTCACGAAGGAGTATTACGAGAAGCTCCCCCAGAACGTCAAAGATCACCTGATCTGCCGGGTGGTGGACCAGCTCGAACCCATCATGCAGGGCCACACCATCGAGGGCCTGATGATGGGAGACGCCTGAGGTGACGCGCGAGTTCAACAGCGTGGTGGCGCACTTCGGGGATGCCGCCATTCCCGGGCGAATCGAGGCGCTGGAGGGGGGGCGCGGCTTCATGCGCGTCTCCCTGACCCAGCCCCTGCCGGAGGCGGGCGAGGGCACCGAGGGCGTGCTGGAGATGCACGACGGCGCCCGCTTCCGCGTCACGGTCACCGAACGCCTTCCGGGCGGCAACGAACTGCGGATGAAGCTGGTGGGGCGCGGGTAGGGTCGTCCGGCTGAGGAACAGCCTGGTGTGTAGGCCTCACCCTTCAGTCCCCATCGAACCGCTTCAAGCGCCAGGTTTTGGCTTCTCCCCCTTGAGGGGGGAGGCTGGGTGGGGGTGAACAGGCATGGCCCCCTGCGCGGCAGAAGCCCGACACCCCTCTATCCCGTCAAAGCCCCCCTCGCCGGGGGTTTTCTTCCGCCTCCCCGTCCCCTCGCGTCTGTATCCTGCCCGTATGAACGCCCGTCCCCTGATTGGCCTCAGCACGTCGAACTCGGGCGAGGGCGGCTCGCGGCAACTCAGCAGCGTGCCGCGACACTATGCCCGGGCGGTCGAGCGGGTGGGAGGCACGCCCATCCTGCTCCCGAGCCTGCCCGAGCTGGCCGCCGACTACGCCGCGCGGGTGGACGCCGTTCTCCTGACGGGGGGCGTGGACGTGCATCCCCGCCACTACGGCCAGGCCCCGAAGCGCGGATTGGGCGAGGTGGACGAGGAGCGGGACGCCTTTGAGATCGCGCTGTACCGGGCGGCGCGCGAACTCGGCAAACCCGTGCTGGGCATCTGCCGGGGGATGCAGATGATGAACGTGCTGGAGGGCGGCACCCTCCACCAGCACCTGCCCGACGTGCCCGGCGTCTGGGCGGACCATGCCCAACTCGGACGGGGCGCCACGCTGGGCCACGAGGTCACCTTCATTTCAGGAAGCGCGCTGGGCCGCGCCCATGGCCCTGCCGCCCTGCTCAACTCCCACCACCACCAGGCGGTGGACGAGGTCGCGCCCACCCTGACGGTCACGGCGACGGCCCCGGACGGGGTGATCGAGGGGGTGGAGGGCGACGGCCTGATCGGCGTGCAGTGGCACCCCGAGCTGCTGGTCG
Source organism: Deinococcus aerius (assembly GCF_002897375.1). NCBI lineage: Bacteria > Thermotogati > Deinococcota > Deinococci > Deinococcales > Deinococcaceae > Deinococcus > Deinococcus aerius. Next base: position 183,429 of record NZ_BFAG01000008.1, read on the forward strand.
AGCGGCATCCCCACGCGCTGGGAACCTTTACGGCGTTCACGGCCCTGCTCGGCGTGCCGGTGTAGGGAGCGGGGGCGCGGGTCCCGGCAACCCCCAGCCGGGCTCTGGCGTGCCCCAGCGGGGCCGGAAAGCCCGCGCACCAGGAGACTGGGGAGGACCACTTCTTGCGCTGGGGGTGCGGCGACGAATGCCGTGAGGCATACCGGCTTGCCCTGATGCCAGAACAGCCGGTGGGCATCACGGGGTCCTCCACCATTCCCGGGCGGATGGCCGCTCCCCCTCGTGCCCCCGGCGAAAGGTTGCAGAAAGAGCGACAGGCGTAGCGTGGCCTCATGCCCCAGACCACCCGCGACCCTGCCTCCCTCCCACGGATGCGCCGCGCCCCCCTGGACGTGCTTCTGGTGGAAGACAACCCCGCGGACGTGCTGTACACCCACGTGATGTTCGAGGAGGTGGACCCCGACCTGCACCTGCACGTGGTGGGGAACGGGGAGGAGGCGCTGGCGTTCCTGCGCCGCGAGGGCGTGTACGGCTGCGCCCCCCGGCCCGCCCTGGTGCTGCTCGACCTCAACCTGCCGCGGATGGATGGGCTGGAGGTGCTGGCCCACGTGCGCGCGGACGAGGCGCTCCGTGAGCTGTTCGTCGTGGCGCTGATCAGCTCGCCCGCCGAGGTCGAGATGTGGGCGGCGCGGCAGACGGGGGCCTCGGACTTCCTCCCCAAGCCCGTGGACCCGGCGGCCGTTCGGCGCCTCCTCACGGGGGGTGAGCCCTCCTGGCTGGAGGAGCAGCCCGGAGAACGCCTGGGGGCCGTGGGCTGAACGGGGCGACCGGCGTGCAAATCTAAACAGACGCTAAAGAAAGAATGAGGTATCTTCCCCCTCAGGAATGCTCACGGTCAACATTCACCTCATCAACGGCGACGTCATCACCACCACCATGACCCGCGCTCAGCGGGACCGGGTGAGCAAGACGCTCAACCAGACTCTTCTCCCCAACGCTCCCTTCGAGATCACGGCGGGAGAGGCCGATCTGCTGATTCCCTGGCGCTCCATCGGCTACATCTCCACCTCCGCCCGGGCGGGGATGGACACCGGATTCCAGGCCACGGAAGCGGCCGACTGAAGCCCTGACCCCCCGTCCCCGGACAGGGTTTTTGTTGCTGGGGCGCCTTCAGCCCCGCGCTGGCCCGGGCCTTGCCGCACAGCCCCGAGTTCGTCACGTGCGGGGTCGCCGACCCGGGAAGGCCCCGGCCCTCCAGGTCGGCCGGCGGTTGGGGCAGCGCCACGGAGGGGCCGCGCCCTCGCCCCCAGCCCAGGCGCGGCCACCGCAGCCGGAGAGGCCCCGGCGCCCTTGTAGTCCCGCAACGTCTCCTCCCGCGCCTCCTTGAGCGCGGTGGCGCCGACCACGGCGACGCGGCGGCGGGGCAGCCCGCCCGGGTTCCCGCCGTCCCTGTGGGGGTCCGCTGCTCATTCGTTGACTCCGGGGAAGGCGGTGGCCGAAGAGTCTGAGACCGGGGTGGACGGCGGGTGGCCGCGCGGTCGCGGGCGTGGGGCCAGGTGGATGATGAGTCCGCTCCACCCGCCGCGTTCAGGGCAGGCGCCCTGCTCCCCGGCCCCGCTTGCCCGGCCACCCGCTTTAATAGGGTCATGATGTTCCAACCTGGCCTTGAGGCGCTCCCCGTGCCCGAGCTGCGCGCCCTGCAACTCGCGCGGCTCCGGGAGATGGTCGCCCGGCAATACGAGCGCGTGCCCGCCTACCGGGCGAAGTTCGGGGCGGCGGGCGTCACCCCGGACGATCTGCGAACGCTGGGCGACCTGGCCCGCTTTCCCCTGACGCGCAAGGCGGACCTGCGGGACAACTACCCGCTGGGCCTCTCGTGCGTGCCCCGGGGGGAGCTGCGACGGTTGCACGCGAGCAGCGGCACAACCGGCAAGCCCACGGTGGTCGCCTACGACGCGAACGACCTCGATGTATTCGCGGAGGTCGTCGCCCGGTCCCTGTATGCGGCGGGCGCGCGGCCCGGCATGACCTTCCACAATGCCTACGGCTACGGCCTCTTCACGGGGGGGCTGGGCACCCACGCGGGGGCCGAGCGGCTGGGCCTGTGCACCGTGCCCGTGTCGGGCGGCGGCACCGAGCGGCAGGTCGGGCTGATCCTCGATCTGGAGCCCGAGGTGATCGCCTGCACGCCGAGTTACGCGCTCGTGCTGGCGGGGGAGTTCGCCCGGCGGGGTATCCGCCCGGAGGACCTCTCCCTGCGCTACGCCGTGCTGGGCGCCGAGCCCTGGACCGAGAAGACCCGCCGGGAGGTCGAGGAGCGGCTGGGCGTGATCGCCACCAACATCTACGGCCTGTCGGAGATCATCGGCCCCGGCGTCTCCAACGAGGACGCCGCCGAGCAGCGCGGCAGCTACCTCTGGGAGGACCACTTCTACCCCGAGATCGTGGACGCGGGGACGGGCGAGCCCCTCCCCGACGGCGAGTGGGGCGTGCTCGTGCTGTCCTCCATGACCCGCACCGCCATGCCCGTGCTGCGCTACTGGACGGGCGACATCACCCGCCTGATCCCCGAGGACCGCGAGCCCAACACCACCGGGCGCACGATGCGCCGCATGGACCAGATTCGTGGCCGCGCCGATGACCTCATCATCCTGCGCGGGGTGAACGTGTATCCCACCCAACTGGAGGCCGTGCTGGTCGGCATGGGCCAGGTCAGCCCGCACTACCACATCGTCCTGACGCGCACCGGCGCCCGCGACGACCTCACCCTGCAGGTCGAGACCGAGACGGAGAGCCCCGCGCTCCGGGCCGAGATCGAGCGGCTGATCAAGGCGCAGGTCGGCGTGACGGTGCGCTGCGAACTGTGCGTGCCCGGCTCCCTGCCCCGCAGCGAGGGTGGCAAGCTCAGGCGCGTGACCGACCTGCGGGGGGAGGAGGGGTAGGTCCGGACGGCTTCCCGGTTTCCCCCGCCCTGGCTCGTTCCCGGGGAACAGGTTTCGGCCAGCCCCGGGCCTCCCCGCCGGTCAGGTGCCGGGTTCCAGATCCAGCACGGCGAGTTCGGCCGGGCAGGCCCAGCGCATGGGCACGCCGGTCACGCCCAGGCCGCGCGACACGAACCCGAGCGCGTGCCCGTCGGGCGCGTCAACCGGCGTGCCCTCGGCGGGCGACTGCACGATACGGGCGCCGCGCACCCACCCCTGCAGCACGTTCAGCAGCGTCGAGCGGCGCTTGAGGGGCCCGAACAGCGGCAGGCGCACCTGTCCGCCGTGAGTGTGCCCGCTCAGCGTGAGGTTCACCCGGGACGGCACCTGCGTCAGGTAGTCCGGGTTGTGGGCGAGCAGCACGACCGCCCCACCCGTATAGCCGCGCAGCGCCGCGTCCAAGTCCTGCATCCCGAACCACCAGTCGTCGACGCCCGCCATATACAGGTCGTCGCGGACCTGAACGCCCGCGTTGTTGATCAGGGTGACGCCGTGCAGGCGGAGCTGCTCGGCGAAGGCCACCCGGGTCGCGTTCGTATTCAGGCTCGTCCAGTCGTGGTTGCCCCACACGGCATACACGCCCAGGGGCGCGCGGAGCCGGGACAGCTCTTCCAGCAGGTTGTGGTGCCGTTGGCCGCCGACGCCGCTGTCCAGAAAATCGCCCGTGATGGCGATCAGGTCAGGCTGCTCGCGCCGGACCGCGTCCACCCAGCGCCGCACGGTGCCGCGCCCCACGAACAGGCCGTAGTGCAGGTCGCTGAGATGCACGATCCGCACGGGCCGGGTCAGGCCGGTCAGGGCGAGGCCGTGGCGGGTGGTGGTGAACCGGTAGGTGTTGGCTACTCCCAGCGTGCCGAAGGTGAAGACGCCCCAGCCGAGGGCGGACAGGACGCGCTTGAGGATCATGGAGTGAAGCTTAAAGCAGTTCCCCGAAGGCCGCGGTCCGGACGCCAGGCTCCGGGCGGCTCCCTTCCCCGTCCTGCCCGGCAGCGAGGGCGGCAAGTTGAGGAGGCTGGCCGACCGGCGGGGGAAGGAGGGAGAGATCCGGGACAAAAAAAAGCCCCGACCCTCTGGAGTCGGGGCGAGCCGCTTACTGCGCTTTCTGCTGGTGGTACTCGCGGATGTTGTCGTACACGTGGTCGGGGAAGTTCAGGTCGCGGTAGACGTTGCCCTCGTCGGGGTCGTCAGCGTTCGGAAGGATCGGGAAGTCCTGCTTCTCCATGTACTCCAGGATCTTCTCCCGGCGGGGCGGGTTGTAGTCCGCCTCCTGCACCTGCTGGACCAGGCCGCGGGCGTCCTCCTCGCTGAAGTCCTTGTCCTTCGCCAGTTGCGCGACCAGCTCGTCCTCGGTCAGGAAGTGCCGCGCGATGATGGCGTACACCAGCCGCCCGTAGTGCCCGATGTCCTGGCCCCCGTCCAACGCGTCGGTGAGGTGGGCCATCATGTGGTTCTTCCGCAGATCATCCATTGCCATAACTACCTCGTGGAAATAAGGTTATGGCGTAATAGGGCGGGGAACATGACGGGGCGCCTAAAGCACCTTCATGGTGGGACGAGGCCCCGCCTGCTGCCGGGGGCGCGCCTCAGTCGGCCCCGGTGAGCTCCGGTCGTCCGGGCCGCGTCCGGTGCAGGAAGCGCGTCAGCAGCGCCGCCGCCGCCGTGACCAGCCCTGCGGTCAGACCGAACCACAGCCCGCGCGGCCCCCCATCCAGCCCGAAGGCGAGGATCAGGCCGGTGCCCAGCCCGACCACCCAGTACGCCCCGAGCGAGATCAGCAGCGGCCAGCGGGTGTCGTGCAGCCCGCGCAGGGCGGCGTTGGCGGTGACCTGCACCCCGTCCACCGTCTGGAACAGGGCGGCGATGGCGAGCAGGGCGGTGGCCGTGGCGATCAGCGCGGCGTTGCCCGGGTCCCCCACGTTCACGAACACGCCCAGCACCGTGCGCGGCGCGAGCAGCTCCAGCCCCGCGAAGCACACCATCACGCCCGCCGCGACCGCGATGCCGGTCAGGCCCGCCCGGCGCGCCCCGGCCCGGTCCCCCGCCCCCGCCGCGTGCGCGACCCGGATGCCCGTGGCCGTCGCCAGCCCGAGGGGAATCATGAACACCGCCGTGATGACCTGGAGCGCGACGTTGTGCGCCGCCAGAGCCTCGCTCCCGAAGCGGGCCATCAGCAGGGCCGTCACGCTGAACATGCCCCCCTCGGCCCCCAGGGTCAGGCCGATGGGCCAGCCCAGGGCGAGCAGGGCCCGGACCTCGGCGCGCAGGTGCCGGGGTCCCAGGCCGGAAACCCGGGGCGCGCGGCGCAGGGCGACCGGCAGCAGGGCCAGCGCCGTTCCCCACGCCGTCAGCGCGCTCGCCGCCGCCGCCCCCGCCAGCCCCAGCGCGGGCAGCGGCCCCCAGCCGAAGGCGAGCGCCGGGCTGAGCAGCGCCACCAGCGCCACGCCGCCCAGCGCGATCGCCGTGACGGTGCGGGGCCGCCCGGTGCCCTCCAGGGTGCCGCGCAGGGCCGTGAACGCCAGCATCGGCAGCATCCCCAGCGCGTAGAGCCGCAGGTAGGTCGCGGAGAGGTCGGCCCGGATGCCCTCCGGGGCCAGGGCCGGGAGCAGGGCCGCCACGCCCCACATCAGCGGGAGGGCGAGGGCGGACAGGCCCAGCGCGAGCCACAGCCCGCCCCTCAGGGCGCGTGACACGCCTGCGGCGTCCCCGGCCCCGTGCGCCTGCGCCACGCGCGGCCCGACCGAGAGCATCACGCCCAGCAGCACGATGAAGACCAGGTAGTAGGTGGCGTTGGCGTACGCCGCCGCCGCGAGCTGCGCCTCGCCCAGCCGCCCGATCACCGCCGTGCTCACCAGGGTCAGGGCGTTCGACGCGAACTGCGACAGGGTCACCGGCCCCGCGAGCCGCAGCAGGGCGGCGAGTTCCCCCCTGCGGGAGGAGGAAGAGGGGAGGTGTGCGCCGCTGGTCACGCTTGCCCAGTGTACGCGCCGGGTGGTGCGGGAAAGCAGGCAAGTGGGGCCGGGGGTCTTTCTTTTCGTGGCCGCCGGGATCATGCCCGGGAGACTCGGCCACGAACACGGTGCCCAGCGAGAGGACGTGCCCCGTCACTCCCCCGCGATCAGGATGCGGCGTTTTACCCGTATGGCTGCCGTCCTCCCCTCCCCACAGGAGCGAAGGGGCAGAGGCGTTCAGTCCTCCTCCCCCACCTCCAGCGGTGCCACGTCCCCCCCGGTGAAGCGCTTCGTCAGCCAGCGGTCGAAGCGGGCGAGGCCGTCGGCCTGGCGGGCGTACGCCTCTTGCAGCAGGCGCAGCCGGGCATGGATAATCCGCAGCCGCTCGTCGGTCAGGGGGATGTCCTCGCGGGTCCAGTCGCGGCGGTAGGTGCCGCCTATGGTATGGGTGGCGCGGCGCAGCGTCACCATGTCGCGCACCTCGTCGAGCGGAACACCCAGGGCGCGCAGGTCCATCACGTCGCGCAGCAGCCGCAGGGCGTAGGGGCCGTACAGCGCCCGGCCCGAGGCGGTGACCTGATCGGGCGTCAGCAGGCCGAGTTCGGCGTAGTGCATCACCGTGCGCCGGGTCACCCCCGCCTCCCGCGCGAGTTCGGCGGTCGTGTAGAAGGTGACGGGGGTGGGGGAGGTCAGGGCGTCACCACCACCTTCCCGGTCACGCGCCGCTCCAGCAGGGCGCGCAGGGCTTCCGGCGTGCGCTCCAGCGGGTAGCGCTCACTCACGAGCGGCCTGATCGTCCCGTCCGCCACCCAGCCCAGCAGCCGGGCGAGGTTGCGCGCGTTGGCGCGCGGGTCCCGCCGGGCGAACTCGCCCCAGAAGACGCCGACGAGCGAGGCGCCCTTGAGGAGCGGGAGGTTGAGCGGCAGTTTCGGAATCCCGCCCCCCGCGAAGCCCACCACCAGGTAACGCCCGCCCCAGCCGATGGACCGCAGGGCGGGCTCGGCCAGGTCGCCGCCCACCGGGTCGTAGATCACGTCCGGCCCCCTGCCGTTCGTGAGGGCCTTGAGGCGCTCGCGCAGGTCCCCCTCGCTGTAGTTCACCGTCTCGTCCGCCCCGTGCTCTCGGCAGAGCTGCAACTTCTCCTCGCTGCTCGCCGCCGCGATCACCCGCGCGCCCAGCGCCTTGCCGATCATCACCGCCGCGAGGCCCACGCCCCCCGCCGCGCCAAGGACGAGCAGGGTCTCGCCCGCCCGGAGCCCCGCCCGGTCCACCAGCGCGTGCATGGAGGTGCCGAACGCGAGGGGCAGCCCCGCCGCCACGTCCGAGGGGACGGCGTCAGGCAGCGGCATGACGCTGGTGGCGGGGGCGAGGAGCCGCTCGGCAAAAGCGCCCGTCCCGGTAAAGGCCGCCGCCCGCTGGCCCACCCGCAGGTGCGTCACGCCCTCGCCGACTGCCGAGATCACCCCCGCCGCCTCCGCCCCCGGCGTGAAGGGCAGAGGGGGCTTCACCTGATACTGCCCCATCACCATCAGCGCGTCCGGGTAGTTCACGCCCGCCGCCTCCACCTGCAGGATCACCTCGCCGGGACCGGGGGTGGGATCGGGGACACTCTGGACGGTGAGGGCTTCGGGCTGGTCGAAAGCGGTGCAGATCAGGGCGCGCATGGAAGAACCTCCTGAAGGTCGAGTGACGAGGAATGCCCCATCTTACGGGCCTTCCTGCCCGCTGTGAACGCCGACGTTCAAAGTGGACGTGGACGGACATTCGGCAGAATCCAACCTTTTAACTTGACCAAATTACTCGGATTAGTGCAGTATCCCCTCGTGAAAGCTTCGCTGCTTGCCCTCGCTGTCCTTTCCCTCGCCCCCGCCTCGGCACAGACCCTGACTGTTCGGCACGACGAGGGGACCGCTCAGGTTGGGCGTGATCCCAAACGGGTCGTCGTGCTGGATGAAGAAGCGCTGGGCTGGATGTACGCCCTGGGCCTGGGGGACCGCGTGGTCGGCCTGGGCAGCGCGACGATCACCCCGGCCCAGCTCACGGCGAACGGTGCCATCAAGCCCGAGGTGCTGAAGGGCGGCTTCCTGGCGCGCGGCAAGCTGAACAATCCCCGCTTCGTGGGGAGCTGGACCGCGCCCAACCTGGAGACCATCCTGACGCTCAAGCCCGACCTGATCGTGCGCCTGACCTGGGAGGGGAACGGGAACTACGTCAACCTCAGCAAAATTGCGCCGACCATCGGTTACCGCGAGGACGCGCCCGGCTTCTGGAAGAAGGGGCTGCGCGACCTCGCCCGCGTCTTCGGGCGGCAGGAGCAGGCCGAGCGGGTCATTAAACAGGTATCGGACACCCACCGCGCCAACGCGCGCAGGCTGCTCGCGGCGGGCGTGTTCCGCAAGTACCCGAAAGCCGTCGTCATCTCGCCCTTCGCGGGGGGCAGCACCTGGGTCTACACGAAGGTGCGCCTGATCGACGACCTGCGCGCCCTGGGCTTCCGGGACGGCCTGAAGGCGGGCACGACCACCCTGGGGATCGGCGCCCAGATCAGCGACGAGGCGCTGCTGAATCTCGACCGGCAGACGCTGGTGGTCGTCATGCCGCCCGGCGGGCAGTACAACGGCGCCGACGCCTTCCTGAAGTCGCCGGTCGGCCAGCGCCTCAAGGGGCAGAGCGTGGTCTACAACCTGGAGGCGAACAGTCCCTGGTCCGGCCCCCTGGTGTCGGTCCGCAACAGCAACGAGGTGACGCGCCTGATCCTGGAGGCGATGAAGTGAGGCGCGCCGCCCTCCTCCTGCTGCTCGGCCTGGGGGGGTCCGCCCTCGCCCAGTCCGCGCCCTGCACGGGCAAGCTGGTCCCGCACGCCCTGGGCCAGACCTGCGTGAAGGGCATTCCCAAGCGCGTGGTGGCCCTGGAGTGGACCTACGCCGAGAACCTGCTGGCCCTGGGTGTGCAACCCGTCGGCATGGCGGATATCGCCGGGTACAGGGAGTGGGTCAGGATTCCTGTTCCGCTCGCCGCGGGCGTGCAGGACGTGGGCACCCGGCAGCAGCCCAGCCTGGAGAAGATTCGCGCGCTGAGGCCCGACCTGATCCTCACGGCGAAGCTGCGCTCGGGGCAAAACTACGCCCAGCTCGCGGCCATCGCCCCCACGCTGGTTTTCGATAGCTACGCGGGCGGCTCCCAGTACGCCGAGATGCGCTCCACCTTCACCACCATGGCGGGCGTGCTGGGAAGGCCCGGCACCGCGCGCCAGGTGCTGACCAACCTCGACGCGCGGCTCGCGCGGGTGCGGAGTGACCTGAAAGCTGCCGGGCGGGGCGGCGAGACCTTCGTGTTCGCGCAGGCCTTCACCGCGCGGGGGGGCACGCCGACCATGCGCCTCTTCACGAAAAACAGCCTGGTCAGCGAACTGCTGGAGCGGGTGGGCTTGGTAAATGCCTGGAACGCCCCGTCGGGAGCCTACGGCTTCTCCGAGCTGGGGCTGGAGGGCCTGGCCGCGCTGAAGACGCGCAACTTCCTCTACGTCGCCCAGAAGGAGGACAACGTGTTCACCGCGCCCGCCACCGCGCCGCTGTGGCGGGGGCTGCCCTTCGTGCAAGGGGGCCGGGCCTACGCGCTCGACGAGCGCACCTGGACCTTCGGCGGCCCGCTCTCGGCGCTGGAACTGGCGCGCGGCATCAGTCAGGGGATGCTGGGCCGTTGAGCCAGGTCGTGACCCCCTCCGCCCGCCTCCCCCTGTGCGCGGACGCCTCGCGCGCCGCCGGGGAGGACCCGGTCGGCACCGCCCCCCACTGGCAGGAGGTCACGGTGCTGGAACTGGACGTGCCCGTGTGGGCGCAGCTCCGCGACGTGGACGCCTGGACCGCCGAGCAGCGCGGCGTCTTCGAGGCGTTGCGGGGCCGGGTGGAGGCGAGCGGCGCGGGCTTCGGCCTGCTCATGTCGGCCCCCGAGCAGCCCGGCCAGCCGCTGCGGGTCCGCCACTACGTGCGCGGCGAAGGGGGCTTCACCCGCCGTGACTATCAATCCGCCCTGCCCCAGACCGAGTGGGCGCGCGGCCTGAGCGCCACCCTGCTGCGCTCCGGGGAACTGGGCGACTGGGCGGAGGTCCCCGCGCCCCCCGGCCCCGACCACCACGTCTGCACCCACGGCACGGTGGACGCCGCCTGCGGCAAGTACGGCGTTCCGGTGTTCCGCGCCCTGCGGGAAGGCGGGCACCGCGCCTGGCGCACCGGCCACTTCGGCGGGCACCGCTTCGCCGCGACCGCCGTGGAACTCCCCAGCGGGCTGCTGTGGGCGCACCTGACGCCGGAGCTGGCGGATCAGGTTGCCCGGCGCACCATTCATCCGGCTGCTGTACGCGGCCACCTGCGCGGCTTCGCGGGGCTGCCCCCACTCGCGCAGGTGCTCGACCGGGAACTGCTCGTGCGTTACGGCTGGGACTGGCTGGAGGCCGAACGGACGGCCCGGGTGGACCTGGAGGGCGAGGAGGGCGCCCGGGTCACCCTGGACTTCCGCCTGAACGGGCAGGCGGGCCGCGCGACCGCCCTCGTCCGGGACGGGGTGCCCCTCCACCTGCCCGGCTCCAGCCACAAGGCCGACCTGGGCCGCATTCGGCAGTACGGGGTCGAGGAGGTGCGGGTCAGCCTTTGAAGCGTCCCCTCTTCCTGCTGCTGGCCGCCGGAGTGCTGCTGCTCGCCCTGCTGGCCTCGCTGGCGCTGGGGGCGAGCGACATCGCGCCCGGCGTGGTGGCCCGGCTGCTGCTCCGGCCCGACGACAGCACCGACAGCCTGGTCATCCACACGCTGCGGCTGCCGCGCACGCTGGTGGCGGCCCTCGCGGGGGCGGGGCTGGGCGTGTCGGGGCTGCTGCTCCAGGGGGTCACGCGCAACCCGCTCGCCGACCCCGGCATCCTGGGGGTGGAGGCGGGCGGGGCGCTCGCCATCCTGATCATGGTCGTCTTCTTCCCGGCGGCCCCGGCGGCGCTGTTCGTGCCCGCCGCGTTCCTGGGCGGGGCGCTCGCGGCGGCGCTCGCCTACGGGGTGGCGCGGCGGGTGGGGGTCACGCCGCTGCGGCTGGCGCTGGCGGGCGTGGCGGTGGCGAGCCTGGTGGGGGCGGCCACCCGGACCGTCCAGCTCCTCTTCGAGGAACGGGCGCAGGGCGCGCTGTTCGCCCTCTCCGGCTCGGTGGCGGGCCGCACCTGGGAGCAGGCCGCGCAGGTGGCCCCCTGGATGGGGCTGGGCCTCGCCCTCTCCCTGCTCCTCACCCCCCGCGTGAACGTGCTGGCCCTGGGCGAGGACGTGGCCCGGGGCCTGGGCGCCCGCACCGAGCGGGATTCGTTCCTGGTCACCGCGCTGGGCGTGCTGCTCGCCGCCGCGTCCGTCAGCGTGGTCGGGCCGGTGGGTTTCGTGGGGCTGATCATTCCCCACGCGGCCCGCGCGCTGATGGGGCCGGACCACCGCTTCAGCCTGCCGCTCGCGGCCCTGCTGGGGGCGGCCTTCCTGACCGGGGCGGACATCCTGGCCCGGTTGATCGACAAGCCCGCCGAAACGCCCGTCGGCATCCTGGTCGCCGCCGCCGGGGCACCATTTTTCGTGGCGCTCGCGCGGCGGATCGGGCGGCGGTGATGGGGAGGAAGGCTCCTTCCCCCTCTCCCCTCGTGGGAGAGGGCCGGGGTGAGGGGGCGTGTGACCAGCCTCAGCTTCTGCAAGATGGCCTGCCTCTTCCACTTGCCGCGCCGCAGGTCGTCTGCGTTCACCCCCTCCCAGCCTCCCCCCTCAAGGGGGAGGGGCAAACAGCCACCCCCACCCAAATCAAGGAGAACTCTTCCATGCCAAAGAACCTGCTGACCCTGACCGCTCTTGCCCTCGCCACCACCGCTGCCGCCGTCACCGTGGCGCACGAGCGGGGCACGCTGAACCTCGACAAACCGGCCCGGCGTGTGGTCGCGCTGGAATACTCGTTCGTGGACACCCTCGTCGCGCTGGGGGTTCCGCCCGTTGGCGCCACCCTGGGCACCCAGGGCGGGGACCGGGGCACGCCGCCCTACCTGCAACCGCGCGTGAAGGGGGTGACCGTCACCGGCAGCCGCGCCCAGCCCAGCCTGGAGACGATGGCCGCCTTACGCCCGGACCTCATCCTGGCGGACGCCTTTGTTCACGGGAACGTGTACCCGCAGCTCTCGCGCCTGGCGCCGACCGCCGCCTTCCAGAGCCGCCGGGGCAGCCTGGACGACCTGAACGCGCAGACCCTCGCCATCGGCAAACTTGTGGGGCGCGAGGCCGCCGCCCGGCAACTCCTCGCCGACCAGAAGGCGCTGCTGAACAAGGCGCGGGTGTTTGCCAAGAAGGGCGCCCCTCCCTTCGTTGCCGCCGTCGCCACGCCGGGGAGCCTGACCGTCCACACGAGCGGCAGCTTCGTGGGGAGCTTCCTGGAGGACCTGGGCCGCAAGAACCTGCTCCCGGTCAAGGACGGGCAGACCCAGTACGAGATTTCACTGGAGGGCCTGCTCGCCCTGAACCCCTCCACCCTGGTGCTGTTCACCGCCCCCGACGAGACGCCGATCACCGCGAGCTGGAAGACGAACCCCCTGTGGCAGAAGCTCAGCGCCGTGCAGCGGGGCCGGGTCTACGAGTTCAGCCGCGACAACTGGACGCGCGGACGCGGCCCCCTCGCCCTGAAGCTGATGGTGGCGCAGACCATCGAGAGCCGATTCCTTCAGGACGCCGCGCCCCCGGCGGAGTTCCGGTACTAGATGGTCAGCCCCTACACCTCCCGCCGCGCCCTGCTGATCGGGCTGGGGCTGGCGGGCGTGACCCTGCTCGTCGGGGTGCTGGCGTTGGGCCTGGGGGCGGTGCGAACGCCCGCGCCTGATGTGCTGCGCGTGCTGACCGGAGGCGGCGACGACCTGACGCGGCAACTCGTGCTGGAGCTGCGGGCGCCGCGCGTGCTGGTGTCGCTGCTGTGCGGGGCGATGTTCGCCGCATCCGGCGCGGTGATGCAGGGGGTGATCCGCAACCCGCTCGCCTCGCCCGACCTCATCGGGGTGGGGGCGGGGGCGGGGCTGGCGGTCACCTTCTTCCTGCTGGCGTGGCCGGGGGCGCCGGTCGGGGGGTTGCCCTGGGCGGCGCTGGCGGGAGCGTGGGGCGGCTTCGGGCTGGTGCTGCTCCTCGCGCGGGAGTGGGGGGGCGTGAGGTTGAACAGCCTCCACCCGGTGCGGCTCGCGCTCGTCGGCGTGGCCGTGGCAGCGGCGCTGGGGGCCGTTCAGCAACTCGTGCTTGTCCGGGCGCCCGACGGGCTGGGCACGGCGCTGAGTTTCCTGACGGGTACGGTGTACGGCGCGGACGCGACGAGGGTGGCGCGGGTCCTCCCCTGGGCGCTCGTCCTGCTGCCCGCCGCACTGCTGCTCTCGCGCACGCTGGACGTGTTGAACTTAGGGGAAGACCTCGCCACCTCCCTGGGCACCCGGGTGAATCCGGCGCGGCTGCTCGCCCTGGGGGTGGGGGTCGCCCTCGCCGCCGCCGCCGTGACGGGCGCGGGTATCCTGGGCTTCGTGGGGCTGCTCGCGCCGCACCTCGCGCGGCTGCTCGTCGGGGCGCGGCACGCCCGGCTGCTGCCCGTCTCCATGCTCGTCGGGGCGCTGCTCGTCCTCGCCGCCGATACACTGGGACGTTCGCTGCTGCCCCCGGTCGAGGTTCCGGCGGGCATCTTCACCACCCTGGTGGGGGCACCCTATTTCCTGTATCTGTTGAGGCGCAGCGTATGACCCAGACTCCCTCCCCCCTCTCCACCGAGAAGCTGCGGCTCGGCTACGGGCAGACCGTCATCGTGCCCGGGCTGGACCTGCGCGTGGCGGGCGGCCAGGTCACCAGCATCATCGGGCCGAACGGCTGCGGCAAGAGCACCCTGCTGCGCGCCCTCGCCCGGCTGCTGCCCGCCGGGAGCGGCGAGATTCAGCTCTACGGCCAGGCGCTCCACGCCCTGCCCTCCCGCGAGGTGGCCCGCCGCCTGGCGATCCTGCCCCAGGGTCCCACGGCCCCCGAGGGCCTGAGCGTGGAGGAACTCGTCTGGTTCGGGCGCCACCCCCACCAGGGCCGCTTTCCCGTGCGCCGCGAGGAGGACCGCGAGGCCGTGGCCTGGGCGCTGGCCCAGACGGGCATGACGATCTTTGCGGGCCGCCCGCTGGAGGCGCTTTCCGGCGGGCAGCGCCAGCGCGCCTGGATCGCCATGAGCCTCGCCCAGCAGACCGATATCCTGCTGCTGGACGAGCCCACAACCTACCTGGACCTCTCGCACCAACTGGAGGTGCTGCACCTCGCCGGGCGCCTCAACCGCGAGGGGGGCAAGACGGTCGTGATGGTCCTGCACGACCTCAACCAGGCGGTGCGCTACAGCGACGAGCTGGTCGCCATGAGGGACGGGCAGGTCTACGCCCAGGGCCGCCCCGAGGACATCATGACGGCCGAGCTGCTGCGCGACGTGTTCGGCCTCAAGGCCCACATCCTCGCCGACCCCGACACGGGCAAGCCGCACGTGATCCCCTACGCGCTGACACGGTGAATCTTTCTGCTCCCTCTCCCCTCGTGGGAGACTCGTAGAGCTGCTTGCAGAGGGCTAGGGTGAGGGGGCGTGGGAGCGGCAATAACGGCAACAAGATGCCCCGCCACCCCTTCCCGCCGCGCCGCAGGGCGAGCCCGCTCACCCCCTCCCGGCCTCCCCCCTCAAGGGGGAGGGGTTTTTAATGTGCTGCACGTGACTTCCGTGGAGCCGTAATCGGAGGCGAGGTGTTTTGGGAACGGCGGGGCTCCGGGGCCGACATGATCCTGCGACCTCCTTCTCCCAGATGAACGCCCGCGTTCAAAATTGACGTTCACGGACACTCCGGCCTAAGCTGACCGCAATTTCACCCCAAGGAGTCCCCACATGGCCCCCTTCCTCTCCCGCCGTGACCTGCAATTTCAGCTTTACGAGGTGCTGGACACCGCTGCCCTGCCCGGGCGCCCCCGCTTCGCCGAACACTCGCGTGAGGTGTACGACGACATTCTCGGCCTCGCTTACAACGTCGCCGACCGCTACTTCGCCAACCACGCCCGCGAGGCGGACCTGAACGAGCCGCATGTGGTGGATGGGAAAGTCAAGCTCGTCCCCGCCGCCGAACAAGCGATGAAAGCCTTCCGCGAGGCGGGCTTTTTCAGCGCCCACGCCGACGAGGAGTTGGGCGGGCTGCAACTGCCCAACGTCGTCGCGCAGGCCATGCACGCGCACTTCAAGGCCGCGAACATCGGCACGAGCAGCTATCCCTTCCTGACCATCGGAAACGCGAATCTGCAACGGGTCTTCGCCTCGCCGGAGCAGCAGCAAAAATACATGCTGCCCCTCCTCGAAGGCCGCTGGTTCGGCACGATGGCCCTCTCCGAGCCGCACGCGGGGTCGGGGCTGGCGGACATCACGACGAGCGCCACGCCGAGAGGGGACGGCACCTACGCCATCTCCGGCACGAAGATGTGGATCTCGGCGGGCGAGCACGAGCTGTCGGAGAACATCATCCACCTCGTCCTGGCGCGGATCAAGGGCGCCCCGGCGGGCGTGAGGGGCATCTCCCTCTTCATCGTGCCGAGATACCGGGTCCAGCCGGACGGCAGCGTCGGTGAGTCCAACAACGTCGTCCTGGCGGGCCTGAATCACAAGATGGGCTACCGGGGCACGACAAACACGCTGCTGAACTTCGGTGAGGGCGGCGAAACCCTTGGGGAACTGATCGGCGAGCCGGGCCAGGGCCTGCGCTACATGTTCCACATGATGAACGGCGCCCGCATCGGGGTGGGGATGGGCGCGGTGATGCTGGGCTACGCGGGGTACCTCGCCAGCCTGGAGTATGCCCGCGACCGGCGGCAGGGGCGGCACGCGAGCAACAAGGACGCGGCGAGCCCGCCCGTCCGCATCATCGAACACGCCGACGTGCGCCGCCTGCTGCTGCGGCAGAAGAGCTTCGTGGAGGGCGGCCTCGCGCTGGGCCTCTACGCCGCCCACCTGGAGGACGAGATCGAGACCGGGCCGGGGGAGACGCGGCGGGACAACGAACTCCTCCTCGACCTCCTCACGCCCATCGTGAAGAGCTGGCCGAGCAAGTACAGCCAGGAGGCGCTCAGCGACGCCATCCAGGTCATGGGCGGTGCCGGGTACACCCGCGACTACCCCGTCGAGATGTACTACCGCGACAACCGCCTCAACCCTATCCACGAGGGGACCGAGGGGATTCAGGGCAACGACCTGCTGGGCCGCAAGGTGACGCAATCGGGCGGGCGAGGGCTACAAGTCCTCCTCGAACGGATTCAGGCGGACCTGGAGGCGTCGGAGGGGTTAGAAGGACTGGACGAGATTCGCGTGGCCGTCGTCAAGGCGCTCAACCAGAGCGGCGCGGCCCTCCAGACCATCCTCGGCCAGGCGCCCGAACTCGGGCCGGACCTCTTCCTCGCCAACGCGAACAGCGCCCTGGAGATGATGGGGCACACGGTCATCGGCTGGATGTGGCTGCGGCAGGCGGTCACGGCGGCGCAAAGACTGCCCGGGGCGCGCGGCGACGATGCCGACTTCTACCGGGGCAAACTCCAGGCCGCCCGCTTCTTCGCCACGCACGAACTGCCCAAGGTGAGGGCGCACGCCGACCTGCTGGCGAGTGCCGACCGCACGACCTTCGACATGCAGGACGCCTGGTTCTGAGCCCACCGGGGGCGGCCGAGGTGTAGAACCTTTGTCGTTCAGGGGAACAGAGTTGCGGCCAGGCGGGGAAAGCCCGCTTCACCCCCGTGCCTGATCCGACTGCCCCGTCAGCAATCGTCATATCGGGAAGGATGAGCCTGACCTTCCCCCGGTAGCATGGCCTTCCAATGGCATACGCCCTGCGGCTCGACCGGGGCACCCTCGTGATGTACGAGGTCCCCGAGGCTGTGGCGGGTCTCTTCGTCTGGGACGCCCGCAGCCAGTCCTGGCGTGCGCCGGGCAAGGCGTACCGGGACGTGATGGAGCGGCTGCGGGAGGCCGGTGTCCCCGTCCGGGACGAGGCCGCGACCTTCCAGAAACTTGAACTCGGCTACGCCCGCGAGGTCACCCCCTACCCCCACCAGCAACTCGCGCTGAACGCCTGGAAAAAGGCGGGTCGGCGCGGCGTGGTCGTCCTCCCCACCGGGGCGGGCAAGACGCTCGTGGCGCAACTGGCGATGCGGGACACGCCGCGCAGCACCCTGATCTGCGTGCCGACCCTCGACCTGCTGCACCAGTGGTATTCCGGGCTGCTCGCGGCCTTCCCCGACGCGCAGATCGGCCTGCTCGGCGGCGGCAGCCGGGACGAGACGCCCATCCTGATCAGCACGTACGACTCCGCCGCCATCCACGCCGAGCAGTTGGCGGGAAGGTACGCCCTCCAGATTTTCGACGAGGCCCACCACCTCCCGAGCGACTTCCACCGCTCGGTGGCCGAGCTGGGCCTGGCGCCCTACCGGCTGGCCCTGACCGCGACCCCCAAACGCGGCGACGGGCGGGAGGTCCACCTGGAAGACCTCGTCGGCCCGGTGGTGTACCAGTGCGCCCCGGAGGACCTGGCGGGGGACACCCTGGCGGACTACCGCGAGGTCATCATCAAGGTGCGGCTGAGCCCCGCCGAGCAGCGCCACTACGACGACCTGATCCGGCAGCGCAACGACTTCCTGCGGCGCGACAACATCCGGCTGGGCAATCTGGAGGGGTGGCAGCAGTTCATCCTGAGCACCGGCACCCCGCAGGGCAAGGCCGCCATGCGCGCCCACCGGGAGGCCCGCAGCATGGCCTACGGCACCGAGGGTAAGCTGCGCGTGCTGGAGGAACTCCTGGCGAACCACCCCTCCGAGCGCACGCTGATCTTCACGGACGACAACGCCACCGTCTACCGGATCAGCCACGACTTCCTGATTCCCGCGATCACCCACCAGACCCCGGTGCGCGAGCGCCACGCCCTGCTGGAGAAATTTAGGAGCGGGGCCTACCGGGTCCTCGTGACCAGCCGCGTGCTCAACGAGGGGGTGGACGTGCCGGAGGCGAGCGTGGCGGTCGTCCTCTCGGGCACGGCGACGGAGCGCGAACACATCCAGCGCCTGGGCCGGATTTTGCGGAAGGCGGAGGGCAAGAACGCCGTGCTGTACGAGGTCGTCACCGAGGGCACCAGTGAGGAGCGGGTCAGCCAGCAGCGCCGCGGCCAGTGGCAGCCCGGCCAGGCCGCCTTCACCCCCACCTGGGAGGACCTGAATGCTCCCCACTGACCTGCTGATGTTCCGCGTGAAGGCCGGGCTGGTCGAGCCCCGGCGGCTCAAGGCCACGACGAACAACCTCCGGCTGGCCGAGCAGGCCATCGCTGCCTTCGAGGCGAACATCGGCAAACGCCGCCTGGACCTGGACGAGGACCTCAAGGCGCTGGAGGCGGGGCGGCAGGACTTCAAGGTGCTGCGGGGAATGGCCCACCTGTTGGCGACCGGCGCCGCCACCTTCGAGACTGGGGGCGACGTGGAGCCGGGGGCGGTGCGGGCGAAGGTGTTCGAGCTGGCCCAGGCCCATCCGCCCAGTCGCCACCGCCGGACGCTGATCTTGGAGCAGGCGGCGGCGGCCCTCTCCGGGGAGACCCGGCTGCGGGCGGAGGACGTTTCCGAACTGCTCTACGCCGACCTGCCGGACCAGCAGCGGCTCGTGGCCTTCGATCCGCCCGAGCCGCGGGAGTTGCTGGAGCGCTTCAATCTCGCCCAAGCCCAGGGGATGCTCTACCGCGCCTACAGCCTGATCATCACCGCCCGGCGTAACGAGCCCGCCCGCTACAAGCAAATGCTCAAGTACACGAAGTTCTTCGGCCTGATGGTGACGGTGGAGGGGGACGCGAACTACGGCTTCACGCTCACGATGGACGGCCCGACCTCCCTCTTCGGGGGCACGACGCGCTACGGCCTGGCGCTGGCGAAGTTCCTGCCCGCCCTGCTCCACGTCACAAAATGGGACCTGACGGCCACTCTCAAGCCCCGCAAGGACCTCGCCTGGGTGGACCCGGGGGACGAGGAGTGGTCCTTCCAGCTCACCAGCGAGGACGGCTACGTGAGCCACTACAAGCCGCCCGAGGAGCACGACAGCGCCCTGGAGGCGGGCTTCAGCGACCGCTTCGCCAAGCTGGACACTCCGTGGGGGCTGGAGCGCGAGGTTGATCTCGTTCCCGTGCCCGGCGGGGTGATCATCCCCGACTTCCGCCTGGTCCACCCGGATGGCCGCAGCGTGCTGGTGGAGATCGTGGGCTACTGGCGCCCGGAGTACCTGCGGAAGAAGTTCGAGCTGCTCAGGAAGTCGGGGCGCCGGGACGTGATCGTCTGCGTCTCCGAACGCCTGAACCTGGAGCGGGCGGGGGTGGACCCCAGCGACTTCGACGAGCGCCTGATCTGGTTCAAGGGCGTCCTCCCGCCCAGGGACGTGCTGTCGGTGGCGGAACGGCTCCTGGGCTCGGCGACGGCGGCTTGAATAGGGGAGGTGCTGAGCGCCGAGGCTGGAGTGTGGAGTAACCGTCGAGTGGTCGGCTCAGCGACCTGTAGGAACCCTTGCACATCCGCTTCCGCAAAGCTCCGGTGAGTCTTGGTCACTTTCCCAATTCAAAGTTCCAGAAAACTGCTTCAGGACGTAGTTTTTGCCCCTCCCCCTTGAGGGGGGAGGCCGGGAGGGGGTGAACGGGCTCGCCCTCCCGGCGGGGCGAAATCTCAATACCCCGGAAAACGTACCGGACCACCGTTCAGAACGGGGCTGTTCACCGCCGAATTCATGGGGGGAACCAACACATCTGCCGAAAGCTGGGAGACCCGAGGGACTCCTACCCCCCCAGTGCCTCCCGGGCCAGGTTGCGGAATTTCAGGAGTTCCTTGCTCTGCGGGTCAATTCTCAGGGCAAGCTGGGCGTATTTCAGCGTCTTGTCGTGGTCGCCTGACCGGGACCAGGCCTCAAACGCTTCCTGGCGGTACAGGTAATAGATGGTGGGGACGCCCAGTTCGGCGGCCCGCGCGAAGTTCTCGGCGGCGGCGCCCACCAGACCCAGGCGCAGGTTGGCCTTGCCCAGTCCCCACCAGTTGTAGGGGTCGCCCGGACGCGCCTTGACGTTGCTCTCGCCGATCTGCTTGAGGTTGCGCCAGTTGGCCGCCGCGCTGAAGTCCTCGCCCAGGGCGGCCCGGACCTCGCCCTCCTTGTTCGGCGGGTAAGAGACCATGTATTCGCCGTTGTAGTAGTGCCAGAGGTCCATCAGCTCGGCCTCGCCCAGCCACAGCCGGGAGCCGCGCAGGGGGTCGGAGGTCAGGAAGCGGCCCCGCTCGTAGCCGTACACGGTGCGGAAGTGCGCCACGTTGCTGCCGGGCTGGAGGCGCTGCTGCACCACGACGGGCAGCCCGCGGGACACGAGGTCGCGCAGCAGTTCCGGCGTGCCCGCGTACCGGATCACGCTCCGCAGCCCGAAGCGGCCCAGGTAGTCGGCGAGTTCCAGGCTCGTCACCTGCGGGTCGCGCGCCGAGTCCTTGAGGGCGTTCGCGGCCTGCGCCTGGGTGATCCGCGTGCCGTAGTAGCCCGCGATGGTGAGCGCCGTGACGGGCCCGCAGTTGTCCGGCCCCTGGCGGTCGTAGGGGAGATTTTTCAGGGTCACGCTGGCGGGAAGGGCAGAGGCGGTTCCCAGGATGGCGCAGACAGCGAGGGGAAGCAGGCGGCGCGGCATGCCCCAGCTTGCCGGGTGCGGTGCCCCCTGGGAAGTATCCCGAATAAATATCCATTTAATATCGTACGTCCGCGAATGTCCCCGGGCGTTCAAAATTGACGCGCACGTACATTTTTCCTATGGTGGGGTGACCGTTTTCGCCCGGCACAACTCACCCGGAGGCATCCTCATGGCACTCAAGGAACTCTTCGACCTGACCGGCAAAGTCGCCCTCATCACCGGGGGCTCGCGCGGCCTCGGCCTGCAAATCGCCGAGGGGCTGGGCGAGTACGGCGCCACCGTCGTCCTGACCGCCCGCAAGCAGGACGAGCTGGACGAGGCCAGAGCCCACCTCACCGGAATGGGCATCACCGCGCACGTCTACCAGAACGACCTCTCGCAGTTCGAGACCATCGAGCCGCTCGTCGAGCGCATCGTGGGCGAGGTCGGCCCCATTCACATCCTCGTCAACAACGCCGGGGCCACCTGGGGCGCACCCGCCGAGGAGCATCCCTTCGAGGCGTGGCTCAAGGTCATCAACCTGAACGTCAATGGCCTCTTCCTGCTCACCCAGGCGGTGGGCAGGCGGTGCATGATCCCCGCCCGGGCGGGCCGCATCGTGAACGTCGCCTCGGTCGCCGGGCTCAAGGGCAACAGCCCCCGCATGATGGGCACGGTCGCCTACAACACCTCCAAGGGCGCGGTCGTGAACCTCACCCGCGCGCTCGCCTCCGAGTGGGCGAAGTACGGCGTCACCGTCAACTCCATCTGCCCCGGCTACTTCCCCACCAAGATGACGAAGGGAACCATCGCCTACGGGGAGGAAACCATCATCGGCGCCACGCCCCTGGGCCGTCTGGGCGGTCCCGAAGACCTCAAGGGCCTCGCCCTGCTGCTCGCCAGCGACGCCTCGGCGTACATGACCGGGCAGAACATCGCGGTGGACGGCGGCGTGACGGCAATTTAGGAGTGGTCAGCCAAAGCCCGGACACTGACCCCAGGAGGACCCATGCACCTTGAAGACCTCCGCGCCCGTGTGGGCCAGGAAATCGCCCTCTCCGAGTGGGTCACCGTCAGTCAGGAGATGGTGAGTGGGTTCGCCGACGCGACGGGCGACCACCAGTTCATCCACGTGGACCCCGAGCGGGCCGCACAGACCCCCTTCGGCGGCCCCATCGCGCACGGCTTCCTGACGCTCTCGCTGCTGGCGGGGCACCTCATGACGGCGGGCGGCGCTCCCCGGCTGGAGGGGGCGCGGATGGTCGTGAACTACGGCCTGAACCGCGTACGCTTCATCGCCCCCGTCCCGGTCGGCAGCCGCCTGAGAAACCGCGCCGTGCTGCTTAACGTCGAGGACGGCGCCGGGTACGCCCAACTCACCGTGGGCAACACCATCGAGATCGAGGGGGCACCCAAGCCCGCCGCGACCGCTGAAACGGTGATGCGGGTGTACCTATGACGGGCACGGAAGAGCCGGAGCGGCTGATCCTGGACTTCGCCGCCGCTGCCGTGGCCGGGCACGCCGCCGAGTTCTTCGGCCGGGTGGCCCATCCCCTTTACGTGTTCGTCGGCGCCGACGGTCGCCGCGAGGGGAGGCAGCCCCACCTGGAGGGCTGGCGGGCGTTGGAGGAGGTCCGGCGCTACACCTCGGTCACCCCAACGGCTCTGACGATCAGCGAGGTGGGCGGGAGTGCGGTCGCCACCTTCTACGAGCGCGTTCAGGGAGAACATGCGGGCCGACCGTTCGACCGCACGTTCCTCTGGTCGGCACATTTCGTCCGGGATGGGGGCCGCTGGCAACTCCTGGCCGAACACGCCACCCTCGTCCCGCAGGGGGAGAACCCATGACCCGGACCAGGAGTGAAGCCCAGGCCGTCGCCTTCGCCCAGCGTGTGCTCGACTCGCAGCCCTTCAGCGTCCTTGTCGGCGCGCGGGTGGAGGAGATGTCGCCCACGGGCGTGGTCGTGCGGGTGCCCTTCCGCCGCGACCTCACCCAGCACCACGGCTTCGCGCACGGCGGTGTGCAGGCCGCGCTCGCGGACATCGCCCTCACCTTTATGGGGGCGGCGGCGCTGGGGCCGAGCGTGCTCACCTCGGAGTTCAAGATCAACTTTTTGAAGCCGGCGGTGGGTGAGGCGCTCGTCGCCCGGGGAAGCGTCATCAGCGCCGGGAAACGGCAGGCGGTGACCCGTTGTGACCTCTTCGCTGTGCAGGAGGGCGGGGAAAAGCTCGTCGCCACGGCGCTGGGCACCATCGTGACGGCGGACGTGCCTCCGGCGGGAGGGGCTTCATGAGGCTCCGCACCCTCCTCGGCCTGACCCTCGGCGCGGGCGTGGGCTGGCTTCTCCTCGCGCCCACGCGGGTTCGCCCGGTGGCCTGGGAGGGGCCGGGCCTCGTTCCTTCCCGCACGGGGGGGCCTTACGCCGACAACGGGCGGCTGAACGCGGCTGAACTCTTCGCCCCCGTGCCGGGCAAAACGGCACCCGAATCCGTGGCGGTGGACGCCCAGGGCCGCCTCTACTCCGGCTTTGAGGGGGGCGCCATCGTCCGTTTTCAGCCGGATGGCACGGCTCCCGAAGTCTTCGCCGACACGGGCGGCCGTCCCCTCGGCCTGCGCTTTCACCCGGACGGCAGCCTCCTGATCGCCGACGCCCTGCGCGGCCTGCTGCGGGTGGGGCCGGAGGGGGGAGAGGTCCGGGTCCTGACCACCAGCGCCGAGGGCGTGCCCTTCCGCTTCACGGACGACCTCGACGTGGACCGGGCGGGCCGCTTCGTGTATTTCACCGACGCTTCGAGCGAATACGGCTGGCCGCACGAACTCCTCGACCTGCTGGAACACGGGGGGCACGGGCGGGTCTTGCGGCACGACCTGGGGACGGGGGAGACGACCGTGCTGGCGCGGGGCCTGAACTTCCCGAACGGGGTCACGCTCGGCCCGGACGAGGCGTACCTCCTCGTGACCGAGACGGGCACCGCGCGGGTTCACCGCCTGTGGCTGAACAAAGATCGCGTTGATTCGCCAGAATCAACCGAGCGGAGCGAGAAGCGACAGAGGCGGGGCGGTGGAGGTGGACGAACCTCCGGTGCCTTTCCGGAGGTTCGGGAGCCGGAGCCGTCTCGCCGTGAGGGCGAGCGGGCCGGAACGCTGGAGGTCTTCGCGGACAACCTCCCCGGCTACCCGGACAACGTGCGCTACGACGGCGCGGGCACCTTCTGGGTCGCGCTGCCCAGTAGGCGCTCGCCGCTGCTGGACGCGACGGCGCAGCGGCCCTGGTTGCGGCGGGTGGTCGCCCGGATCGCCGAACGTGCCCACCTCCCCCTCCCCGAGGAGTCCATGCTCGTCGGGCTCGACCTCGGGGGCCGCCCCGTCGCCTTCGCCCAGGGGAGCGGGCCGGACAGCTACGGTTACATCACCCAGGTGCTCCCGGTCGGGGACAACCTGATCCTGAGTTCGCTCCATGGGGACACCCTCGCCCGCGTGCCCATCTCCCAGGTGCGCTCATGACGGACCCGGACCTGAGCGCCGCCCGCGAACGGCTCCGGCTCGCGGCAGAGACGAGCGGCTTCACGCGCTTTATGGGCACCCGCCTGAAGCGGCTGGAGGCCGGGCTCGCGGAGATCGAACTCGACCTGCGGCCCGACCTGACCCAGCACCACGGCGCCGCGCACGGGGCGGTGGTCGGTTACCTGGCCGACACGGTGAGTGCCTGGGCCGCCTCCACCCTCGCCGGGGACGTGGTGACCTCCGAGTACAAGCTGAACCTGCTCGCCCCCGCGAGGGGTGAGGTGCTGTGGGCCCGCGGGGAGGTGCTGCGGGCGGGGCGCCGCCAGGTGGTCGTCCGCGCCGAGGTGTACGCCCGCAGCGGGGGAGAGGACACCCTCGTTGCGGCGGCCCTGGCGAGCATCACACCCGTGGGCGGGCGGCCGTCCAGGGAGACCGGGACATGAGGCCGGGCACCGTGTACACCCTGGAGCGGGACGGGGAGACCCTGGGCCGCCTCACCGTCACGGACAGCGAGATGTTCGCCGTCCACTGCGATTTCGAGCCGACGCCCGAGTTTGAGCCCTACCGCGCCCTGTTCGACGAGGACGCCGCGCTCGCCGAGCGGGTGGCCGACGACGACAGCCCGGCGCTGATGGAACAGGCCGAGGCTGTGCTGGACCGCCTGCTGGCCCTCGGGCTGGTGCTGCGCCGTGTGGGCGGCGGCGTGTACCGGGACGCCCTGATCAGCATCGAGGGCGACCGCGCGGGCTTTCGCCCCCTGACTCCGCCCCTTGATGGCGAGGAGGAACCTCTATGACCCTATTCGACACGTCCCCCCGCACCACCGATCTGCGCGCCCGCCTGGCCGCCTTTATGGACGAGTACATCTACCCCAACGAGGCCGAGTTCCACCGCCAGGTGAACGAGGGCAACCGCTGGGAGCATGTGCAGCTCATCGAGGACCTCAAGCCCAGGGCGCGCGAGCAGGGGCTGTGGAACCTCTTCCTGCCGCCCGCCAGCGATCCGAATGGCAAGTTCGGGCCGGGCCTGACCAACCTGGAGTACGCCCCGCTGTGCGAGGTCATGGGCCGGGTGTGGTGGGCGCCTGAGGTCTTCAACTGCAACGCGCCCGACACGGGCAATATGGAGGTGCTCGCCCGCTACGGCACCCCCGAGCAGCAGGAACAGTGGCTCATTCCCCTCCTCAACGGCGAGATCCGCTCCGCCTTCTCCATGACCGAGCCGGAGGTGGCGAGCAGCGACGCCACGAATATCCAGGCGAGCATTGCGCGCGACGGCGACGAGTACGTCATCAACGCCCGCAAGTGGTGGACGAGCGGGGCGGGCGATCCCCGCTGCGCGGTCAGCATCTTCATGGGCAAGACGGACCCGCAGGCGGAGCGGCACCTCCAGCAGTCCATGATCCTGGTCCCCATGAACGCGCCGGGCGTGACCATCGAGCGGATGCTCACGGTCTTCGGTTACGACGACGCCCCGCACGGCCACGCCGAAATGACCTTCGAGAACGTGCGGGTGCCCGCCGGGAGCATCCTGCTCGGCGAGGGCCGGGGCTTCGAGATCGCTCAGGGAAGGTTGGGGCCGGGCCGCATCCACCACTGCATGCGCCTGATCGGGCAGGCGGAGCGGGCGCTGGAGCTGATGATTGAGCGGGCTGCCAGCCGGGTCGCCTTCGGCAAACCGCTCGCCGCGCATCAGCACGTGCGGGAGGCCATCGCGCACAGCCGCATGGAGATCGACCAGGCCCGGCTGCTGACCCTCCAGGCCGCGCACATGATGGACACGGTGGGCAACAAGGCGGCACGCGGGCAGATCGCGGCGATCAAGGTGGTGGCCCCGAACGTCGCCCTGCGGGTGATTGACCGCGCCATCCAGGTGTTCGGCGGCGCGGGGGTCAGCCAGGACACGCCGCTCGCCAACATGTACGCGCAGGCCCGCACCCTGCGCCTCGCCGACGGCCCCGACATCGTCCACACCGAGACGGTGGCGAAGGAGGAGTTGCGGCGGCAGGGGGTGGACCTCGGGCGGCGGTGATACGCTGCTGGTAAGGAGGCGGGTAAGGAATGGCGACGAAGCTGACGGAGGAAGAGGTCTACTACGCCACTGTAACGAGCAAGGGCCAGATCACCCTGCCCAAGGATTTGCGCGAGGCTCTGCACCTGAAGGCCGGGAGCCAGGTGAAGTTCGTGAAGAGGGGGGAGGACGTGACCGTTACGCCCGCAGCGCGTCGTCGCCGCAGCCTGCGCGAGGCGCTGGGGACGCTCACTCTGCCGGACGGCATGACCGTGGACGAGTACATCAGCGACATGCGGCATGACCCGGGCGACCGGGAGATTCTGCAAAGTGGACCGGGCGTCAGGAAAATCACCTACGTTGAGGACCTGTTGTGGGAGCGCGGGGAAGAGTGAGCCTGCCGCCGCTCCTTTGCCTCGACACCAATGTGCTCCTGACGGTACTCGTTGGGGAGCCGAAAGCTGAGGCTGTTCTGGACTTCCTGAGCGGGGCTCGTGGACTCCTGGTGTGTGGACCCGTCGCAGCGGAGCTGACGCCTTCCCAACCCGACGCGGAGGGCTGGTTACGCGAGTACGGCATTGAGGTGGACTGGGTCCTTGGCCGCGCCGTCTGGAAGCGAGTTGGAGAGGCACACGCGGAATACGTCACCCGCCGCCGCGCTTCCGGCGGTGGGCTTTCCCGCCGCATCCTGACCGACTACCTCATAGGCGCCCACGCGGAGGTCGGCGGCCTGCCCCTCTTCACCCTGAACCCGGCGGATTACACCTCTTTTCCCAAGTTGGAAGTGCTGACGTTCAAGTAAGGAGCCCAGAGATGGAATTCCAGAACAAAATCATCGTCGTCACCGGCGCCGCTTCCGGCATCGGCCTCGCGCTCGCCACGCGCTTCGCCCGGGAGGGTGGGGCCGTGATCGCCTCCGACCGCAACGCGGGGGTGGGGGAGCAGAAGGCTGCCGAGATCGGGGCGCGGTTCTTCGCGGCGGATGTCTCGCGGGAGGAGGGTGTTTCTGCCCTGATCGCGGACGTGCTGGGGCAGGAGGGCCGCATCGACCTCTTCTGCTCGAATGCCGGAATCGCCATCGGCGCGGGGCCGGAGACGCCCGATAAGGACTGGGACCTCATCCACCGGATCAACGTGATGAGCCACGTCTGGGCCGCCCGGCACCTCCTCCCACATTACCTGGAACGCGGCGAGGGATACTTCCTGAACACAGCCTCGGCGGCGGGGCTGCTGACAGAATTGCATTCCGCCCCCTACGCCGTCACGAAGCACGGGGCGCTCGCCTTCGCCGAATGGCTGGCGATCACCTACGCGGACCGGGGCATCAAGGTCAGTTGCCTCTGCCCCGAGGGCGTCTGGACGCCCATGATCCAGAACGCGCCCATCCTCCAGCAGACGGCGATCACGACCGATGAACTCGTGGAAAAGACGCTCGAGGTGCTGCGGCGCGACGGTTTTCTCATCACCACGCACCCCACCACCCTCCAGGCCTTCCAGAACAAGGCGAACGACTACGACGGCTGGATCGGCAAGATGCGGCGGCTGCGTGAAAAGGCGATGGCACTTCTGGCGGGCGGGCAGGCGTTCGGGGGGGACGCGCCGCGCACGGAGGGCCACCCGTGACCCGTCCAGACACCGCCCCCGTCCGCCCGGGCGAGGAACTGCCGCTGGACGCCCTGCGGGAGGCGCTGCGCGGCAAGGTGGAGGGCGACGTGGACCGCCTGGCCGTCGAGCAGTTTCCGGGCGGCTTCTCCAACCTGACCTACCTCGTGCGGCTGGGAGATCAGGAGTACGTCCTGCGGCGCGCGCCCCTCGGCCCGGTGGCGGCGAAGGCGCACGACATGCCGCGCGAATACCGGCTGCTGGAGCGGGTGCATCCGGTGCTGCCCGTCGCGCCCCGGCCCGTGCTGCTCGTGGAGGACGCGGACGTGATCGGCGCCCCCTTTTACCTGATGGAGCGGCGGCGGGGCACGGTCGTGCGGACGAAACTCCCGCCCGAGTACGCGGCTCTTCCCGATGCTCCCCGGCAACTGTCGGAGGCGCTGGTGGACACGCTGGCGGACCTGCACGCGGTCGATATCGACGCGGCGGGATTACGTGACCTGGGCAAGCCCGAGGGCTTCAACACCCGGCAGGTCGAGGGCTGGGCCTCCCGCTGGCGCCGCGCCCGCACGGACGACCTGCCCCCGCCCGAGGAACTTCACGACGAGGACGTGATCGCCTGGCTGCTGGCGCACACGCCCGCCGAGTCCGCGCACACCCTCGTCCACAACGACTTCAAGCTCGACAACCTGATGCTCGACCCGGGGGACCCCTCCCGCGTGGTGGCCCTGCTCGACTGGGAGATGACCACGGTGGGCGACCCGCTGGTGGACCTGGGGCTGACCCTGACGTACTGGACGATGCCCGAGCAGCCGGGCCGGGAGGCGAACCACGTGGGGGCGAACGCGCCGGGTTACCTCAGCCGGGGGGAATTCCTGGCGCGGTATGCCCAACGTTCCGGGCGCGACGTGGGGGGCGTGGCGTGGTACGAGGTGCTGGGTCACTTCAAGCTCGCCGTGATCGTCATTCAGATTTACGCCCGCTACCGCGCCGGGCAGACGAGCGACCCCCGCTTCGCGCCGCTGGGGGGGCAGGCGCAGTGGCTGATCGGCGAGGCGTGGCGCCGGATCGGGGAGGTGGAGGGCGGGGGAACGGGGGAGCCGGAGGTTGCCCCCCAAATAGGGTGAGGTAAGGGCGACCTCCCTGCTCGGTGCCTCCTGCGGGGGCAGAGCCGGACCAGGGAGGGGCTACCAGACCCTTACGGTGGGGAACAGGTCCAGCAGGGGGTCCTTGCTCAGGATCGGCACGCCCTCGAACGTGGCCTGGGCCGCCAGAACACGGTCAAAGGGGTCCCGGTGCGTCACGTTCCACTGGCCGGCCAGGCGGGCATGGGCGTGCCCGATGGGCAATTCCCCCGCGCGGAGCCGCGTGGTTAACTGGCGGTAGTGGGCCTCGTCCAGAAACGGCGCGACCTCGGGCCACTTGCCCAGGTGATGCTTGATGCTCATCTCCCAGATGCTCGCGGCGCTGATCAGGACGGTGTTCCCCGGATCGCGCAGGAGGGCACGGACGTGCTCACTGAGCAGTTCCGGGGCGCCCACCGCCCAGGCGAACGTGTGGGTGTCGAGGAGGTAGCGGGCCTTCACAGGCCGGCGTCCCCCTCGAAGTCGCGCAGGAGGTCGTCCTCCGAGGGGGCGGCGAGGTCATGCTGGAAGGCGATGAGGTAGAAGCCGAGCGGGCGCTCCTCCGGCAATCCAAGCGGGACGAGCTTGGCGACGGGCTTGCCGTAGCGGGCGATGAGGATCTCCTCACCCTGCTCGACATCGTCCAGAAGGCTGGAGAGGTGGGTTTTGGCCTCGTGAACGTTGAGGGTCTTCACCCTGTTAGTCTACATTTGTTGGTTCTCTTTCGGGGGAAGGGTGACGTCCGCCCGGTGAGGGGATGGGGTGGCCCGGTCCTTCTGAAGGCGACGTTGAGCAAGACTGCGGTTCTCGGGCTGCTCCTCCCGCCCGATCTTCCTACCGCCTCACCTCGTCGTCACGGCTCTCGGCGGCGAGGTGCGTCTCGATCAGGAACTCGGCGGGCATGGAGCGGGGGTAGCCACCGTTGATGGCCCGCAGCCGGGCGGGGTTCATCTTGGGGCGGCGGTCGGCGTGCAGCAGGCCGTTGCTCTCCTGCTCGGTGTCGGTGAGCTGGGTGTAGCAGAATCCCGCGATGCCCTCGCAGTCCAGCACGGCGCCCACCAGTTCGGCGTACTTGGTCAGGAAGGCCTCCTCGTCCTGAACGGTGCCGTACCCCCACCAGCGTTCGCCCTGCGAGGGCGCGAAGCTGATGCCGCCGAACTCGGTGAGCATGACGGGCTCCCCGGCCCGCACCCGGGACGCGGGCAGCAGCGGGTAGTGGCCGGGCTGGACCGAGGTGAGGGTGCGCTCGACCGCCTCGCGGGTGCCGTAGCGTTCCAGCAAGGTCTTGCCCTCCGGCGTGTAGTCGTGGATGCCCAGGATGTCCCCCGCCACAAGCTGCCAGCCGTCGTTGCCGATGGCGGGCCGCGAGGGGTCTAGGGCTTTCGTGAGATGGTACATGGCCCGCACAAAGTCGCGCTGCGCGGGGTCGCGCTCCAGGTTGGGCACGCCCCACGACTCGTTGAGCGGCACCCAGGTCACGATACAGGGGTGGTTGTGGTCGCGGCGCAGCACCTCCAGCCACTCGCGCGTCAGGCGTTCCTGAGATTCCGGCGTGAAGGTGTAGGCATTGGCCGCCTCGCCCCAGACGAGCAGGCCGAGCCGGTCGCACCAGTACAGGAAGCGGGGGTCCTCGACCTTCTGGTGGATGCGGACCCCGTTGAAGCCGAGTTCCTTGACGAGTTCGACCTCGCGCCGGATGGCCTCCTCAGAAGGCGCGGCGAGGTGGCTTTCCGGCCAGTAGTTCTGCGCGAGCACAAGTTTGGGGTAGAAGGGCGAGTGGTTGAGCAGGAAGTGGCCGTCGCGGATCAGGGCGCTGCGCAGCCCGGTGTACGAGCGCACGTCGTCCAGGACCTCCTCGCCGCGCAGGAGGGTGACCTCCACGTCCACCAGGTTGGGATGGCGCGGCGACCAGAGAATTTCCCGGTGGTCGCGCACCAGCCGCCCCTGGTCGAGGGCGATGTCCCGGCTCAGCTCCGCCCCGTTCAACTCGTAGAGGTCCGAGGCCAGCCGCTCGCCCCGCAGGAAGAGGCGGACCCGCAGCCGCAACTCCCCCCGCGGCGCCTCGTTGAGCGTGACCTGCACGTGCAGCGCCGAGCGGTCGAGGTCGGGGGTCAGCCGCAGCGACCGGATGTACGTCCCCGGCACCCGCTCCAGCCACACCGGCTGCCAGATGCCCGTCGTGCGGTGGTACCAGATCGCGTGCGGCCCGGGCTTCCAGCCCTGCTTGCCGCGCGGCTGGGCGAGGTCGCGGGGGTCGTCCTCGGCGCGGACGGTGACGACCTGCTCCTCATCCTCCGTCAGGACCGACGTGAGGTCGGCGGTGAAGGGAGCGTGCCCGCCCTCGTGCCGCGCGACGAGTTGCCCATTCACCCAGACCTGCGCGCGGTAGTCCACCGCCCCGAAATGCAGCAACAACCTTCCGGCGCGGTCCTCCGGCGTGACCGTGAAGGTGCGGCGATACCAGACAACGGGGTGATAGGCGGGGTCGTCAATCCCACTCGCCGCCGACTCGGGCGGAAAGGGCACGGTGATCTCGCGGCCAAAGGGCTCTTTGCGGGAGAACCAGCGTTCCTTCACGCCGCGGTTCTCGTCGTCGTACGCGAACTGCCAGGTGCCGCACAGGTCGGTCCAGGACGCGCGGGTGAGCTGCGGGCGGGGGTGCAGGGGTTCGGTCATAGGCCAGGTCCACTCTAAACCGGTGGTGGGACCGGGATTACGCCTGGCCGGACGCCCCCAGTTGGCGGGTCAGCCAGTCCGCCGCGTCCTCGATGGCGGCGGCAGGCAGGCTGTGCCCGGCGTTCCACCAGCGCAGCTCCTTGGGTTCCCGCGCCGCCGCGAACAGTCGCTCGGCCTGGTCGGGCCGGATCACCGGGTCGCGGCGGCCATGCACCATCAGCAGCGGGCAGCCGAGCCCCCGCACCGCCCGAAGGGGGTCCACGACCGTGCGGGCGAGGGTGGTGAGCGGGGTGCCCAGCGGCAGGTCCCCCCCCGCCGCGAGCACGAGCGCCCTCACCTCTCGCTCCCGGGCGGCGAGGGCCGCCCCCAGGAAGGAGCCCAGCGAGTACCCCACCACGGCCACCCGCCCCGGGTCCACGGCGGGGTGGGTCCGCAGGAACTCTGCGGCGACCCCCGCCTCCCGCAGGGCGAGGCGCCACAGCCGGGCCGCCTCCAGCGGGTTTCGCAGGCCATTCAGCTCCAGGGGATTGCCGCGCGAGCCGTGCAGCGGCAGGTCGGGGGCGAGGGACGCGACGCCCCGTCGCAGCAGCACCTGCCCCACCGAGTCCGTCATCACCTCCCCGCGCGAGGTCAGGCCGTGCAGGAGGAGGGCGGCGGGCACCTTCACCCCCGGCTCCCTGTTCGGCAGCAGGAGGAGGGCGGGCACGGAGTCCCCCTCCACCCGCCACTCCAGACGAAGGCGGGTGCCCCCGGGAACTCGCTGCTCGGCCTGGATGACGGGAGGGGAGACGGACGGCATGCGGGGAGGGTAGGGCGGGGGGAGGTTCCGGTTCGTGACGAGGTTGCCCAAGGACGGATGAGGCGGGTTGTTGCCTGACAGGCCTCCCCGGTGCAGTACGCTGGGCGACGTGCCCCACAGCCGAATTCAACCGTGGGGGACCGGGCACGCCGTCCAGCCCGCCTCCCCATGAGTACCCTGATCCTCGTCCGCCACGGCCAGGCCACGCCCTTCGAGGCCGACACCGACCGCCTTTCGTCACTCGGGGAGGCGCAGGCGCGGGCGGTGGGCACCTATCTGGCGGAGGCCGGGCTGGAGCCGACGGACGTGATCTCGGGCTCCCTCGTCCGGCAACGGGAAAGTGCCCGCCTGGCCTGCGAGGCGGCGGGGGGCGGCTGGCCCGAGCCCGTCACCGACCCCCGCCTCGCGGAGTACGACGGGGACGGCCTGACGCGGACCCTCGCGCCGCTGCTCGCCGCCCGTGACCCGAAGTTTGACGCCCTGGTCCGCACCTACGAGCGCGAAAAGCACGGCCCGGAGCGCAACCGGCACCTTCAGCGGATGCTCGAACCCCTCACCGCCGCCTACCTGCGGGGCGAGGTCGCGCACGCGGGGGTGGAGGCGTGGGCCGACTTCCGTGCCCGCGTCCACGCCTTCCTGCGCGAACTCCTCGCCGGACCCTCGGGCCGCACCGTCCTCGCCTTTTCCTCGGGCGGCGTGATCGGCGTCACCGTCGCCGCCGTGCTGCGCGCCCCCGATGAGAGTGCGCTCACCCTCAACTGGCGTGTTCGCAACGGCAGCCTCACCCGGCTGACCTACGGTGGGGGCCGCGCCAGCCTCGACTCGTTCAACGAGACCGCCCACCTCACCGAAGAACTCTCGTCCTGGCGCTAAAGGAGACCCGCATGGCCCTCGATCCCCACCTCAAGGAAGTCCTCCTCCAGATGGCCGCCGCCCCCCAGCCGAATGGACTGGAGGAGCTGCGTGCCGCCGTGATCGCCAACGCCGCCCGCAGCCCGAAGCGTCCAGTGGAAATCGCCGGGACGCGCGACCTCACCATTCCGGGCCCGGCCTCCGACCTGCCCGCCCGGCTGTACACGCCGGTAGGGGAGGGGCCGCACCCGCTCACCGTCTATTTCCACGGGGGCGGCTTCGTCGCGTACTCCATCGAGACGCACGACAGCGTGTGCCGCGAGCTGTGTGCGGGGGCGAACTCAGCGGTGCTGAGCGTCGAGTACCGCCTCGCGCCCGAACACCGCTTTCCCGCCGGGGTGGAGGACGCCTACGCCGCCCTGCTCTGGGCCGCCGCGCACGGGGAGGAGCTGGGCGCCGACTCCTCCCGCCTTGCCGTGGCCGGGGACAGCGCCGGGGCGAGCCTCGCCATCGCCTGCACCCTGCGCGCCCGCGACGAGGGTGGCCCCCGCATCCGCGCCCAACTGCTGATCTACCCCGCCGTGGACTTCGTGAACACCGGGCGTTACCCCAGCCGCCGCGAGAACGCCGAGGGGTTCTTCCTGACGGAGGAGCGGATGCGCTTCTTCGCGCAGATGTATCTCGAAGACCCTGAACATGGGGCGCATCCGCACGTCTCGCCGCTGCACGCCGCCGGGCTTCACGACCTGCCCCCCGCCCTGGTCATGACCGCCGAGTTCGACCCCCTGCGCGACGAGGGCGCGGCCTACGCCGAGGCCCTTCAAGCGGCGGGGGTCCGCGCCGACCACCTCCCCGGCCCCGGCATGATCCACGGCTTTGCCAACATGACGGCCTTCTCGCCCGCTGCGGCTGGGCTGCTCGACCGCGCGGCGGGGTGGCTGGGGGCGGAACTGGGGACACGGCAGGAGAGCGCCCGTGAGTGACGTTGCGGTGTGCGTCCACTGCGGGGCGAAAAATCGCCTGGGCACCCCTCCCGCCGGGCAGGTGCCGGTGTGCGGGCGCTGCGGTCACCCCCTGCCCTGGCTGCTCAGCGCCTCGGACGCGACGTTCGGGGCCGAGGTCACGGCGTCCGTCCCGGTGCTCGTGGACTTCTGGGCCGAGTGGTGCGGCCCCTGCCGGGCGGTCGCGCCCGTGTTGGAGGACCTGGCGCGCGAACATGCCGGGAAACTCAAGGTGGTCAAGCTCGACGTGGACCGCAACCCGGACGTGTCGGGGCGCTACGGGGTCCGCAGCATCCCCACCCTGATCCTCTTCGAGCATGGTCGCCCGGCGGAGACGTGGGTGGGCGCGCTGCCCAAGGGGACGCTCAGCGCCCGGCTGGCGCCCTATCTGCGGCAGGGAGGCGGGGGGGAAGCGGCCAGATAATCCCTGGCCGGGTCAGCGTCCCGGCGGCAGCCGGTCGAGCCCCACGTCTGTCACGTACGGCACCAGCCCCGAGGCCCGCGCCCGTTCGTACGTCGCGCGCACGAGGGCCGGGTCCGAGGCGTAGTCCAGGGTCAGGACCGGCTTGCCCGCCGCCCGCCACAACCGGTAGAGCGCGAGCTGGCCCACCTGACGTTCCGAGTCGGTGGGCCGATTCGTGGCGTACACGAACGTCTCCTCCTGCCCGGTCGCGTCCACACAGGCGGCGTAGCGGGGGTCTCGGATAAGGGCCGCGGCGTTTTGCGGGATGATCAGGAACTCGGGGTCGCGGGCCCGGGCGTGGGCGGCGGCGCGGCAGACCCACGCCACCATCTCGGCGGCGGCGGTGGGCCTATCCGGGTGGAGTTCGTAGGCGTCGATCAGGTCGAGGTACGCGCCGTGGAAGCCCTGGTCGATCACCCGGTCGAGTTCGCGCAGGGCGAGGGCCTGCCACGCCGGGTCCCAGTACGCCACGTCGTAGTTGCCGGGCCAGTCGGGGTCGGGGCGCAGCAGCCACGCGGGCTGGCCCGGCCTCCACCCCGGCTGCCAGTACGCGCGGAAGTTCTCGGCGGCCCCCAGGCTGAGGTAGGCGATCAGGAGGCGCCCGCGCGCAGCCTCCCGCACCTCCGCCGGGGTCCAGGCCCCCCCGTCCCCCCAGCGGGTGGGGTCCACGACGACGAGATCAAAGGAGGAGTCCCGCACGCCGCGCAGCCCCGCGTCGCCGTACCCGGTGAGCTGGACACCCCAGGTGCGGACGGCGGCGAGCTGGGCGTGACGGGAGGGAGCGGTGTCCGTGCGGCTGGAACTGCCGTCGGCGGCGGCACAGCCACACAGCAGCGCGGCGAGAAGGAGGACGGGGCGGAACATCAGGGGCAGCCTCCGGGCAGGGAAAGGGCGCGGTCGGTCACGAAGGTGGGCACGTCCCACCGGGCAGCGTGAACGTGGGCGAGGCGGGCGAGCGCGGGCGTGTCGGCATAGTCGAGAGCGAGCACTTCCAGGCCAGCCGCGCGGCAGGCGGCGAGCCAGTGGGCGGTGTAGTCGAGGCCCATCCTGTCATGCAGGCCGTACCGGGGCGTATGGGTCGTCCCGAATGCCTCCATAAGGACTCCGTCTACCAGCGGGGCGAGGCCGGGCAGGAGGGAAAAGCCCCGGTTGGCGAGCAGGTACACGCCCGGCCACGCCTCCCGCATGTCGCGCACCCGGTCGACCGTGGCGCCTTCCTCCGCACTACAAAGCGTGTCGAGGAGCAGGCCGTCCGTGTGGGCGAGGGCTTCGGCGGCACGTTCAAGCAGCACTTCGCGCCAGCCGGGGTGCGCCGCGTCCACCGCCACGCTCCCCCAGTGGGGGTTCACCGCCCGGTGGTAGGGCCGGCTTCCCGGCACGCAGGCCCGGTCGCCGAGCGGGTGGTCCTCGCCCACGCTCAGGTAACCCAGGACCCGGGTACCCCCCTCCCGCAGGGCGCGCAGGTCGGCGGGCCGGTAGAGGCCCGGCTGGACGACCACGGTGTTGAAGGTCTCCAGGTCGCGCAGCGCGGCTCCCGTTCCCGGCCCGTAGTAGACGGCGTGAGAACCCCTCAGCGCGGGGTGACGGTCACGGTGGTGCCGCCCGTGCCGACGGGGAAGAGGGCGATGGAGCGCCCGCCGTAGGTCTCGACACTGGCGCCCGCGGGACCCGCCGTGCCCGTCATGAAGATGCGGGGGGTGCCGGAGGCGCTGCTGACCCGCACGGTGTTCGTGGAGCGGTCCCACACCGCCGTGAGGCCGTCCTTGGCGCCCTCGTAGCGGGTGCGGGCGTCCACGTAGGCGCCCAGGTCGTTCCAGCGCAGCGTGTTCAGGGGCAGGGTGCTCGCGGCGGCGTACTTGGTCAGCACGGCGCGGACCCAGTCGGTCGCCAGGCTGTGGCCGGGGGCGTACTGGTTCAGGTTCGTCTGGTGCATGTAGTGGGGCCACGCGGCACCCGACAGGACATGCTGGAAGCCCAGGTCGCTCTCCCGGTCCAGGAACTGGGGGTAGGTCAGGTTGCTCGGCCAGTAGGGGGCGGTGCCGCCGGGGCCGTACACCGCGTTGTAGCTCGTGACCGCCTCGTCGGGGGTGGTGGCGTAGTAGTAGACGTTGACCGGCCAGCGCGGCACCAGCAGAATGTTCGTGTTCATGGGGTGGTAGATGCCGCAGCTCGGGCAGTTGGCGTTCCACTGGCTCGCCACGCTCCGGTTGGAGGCGAGGTAGCGCACGCCGCTCGCCTGCGCGGCCTGGAGCATTGCCGGGTTACTCGCCGCCAGGCCGTAGTCCTGCTTGGGCTGGCCGTCGGCGGGCTCCTTGTACCCCAACCCGCTCATCTCGCCCGTCACCAGGCTCTTCTCGCTGAGCTTCAGGCCCATAAAGAGCCCGATCAGGGTGTTCTGGAAAATCTGCTCGAAGCTGTCCTGCCGGTTCATCACGTCCATCAGCGGGTGGTCGCGGGTGTGGTTGACCCAGTCGAAATCCGAGCGCAGGCACTTGCTGACCGCGCTGAGGGGGTCCCTCACGTTGCTGCCCGGCGTGCAGGTGCGCGGCGCGAGCACGTCCGCGCCCAGGCCGTTGTACATGATCGCGTAGCGGAAGTTCGCGGCCACGGGGAAGTCGCGCCGCACTGTCTCCTGCTGGGCCTTGGTCGCCAGGGCGTCGGAAACCCCCAGGCGGTAGCTGTCGGCGGCGAGGGTGCGCGTCGCGGCGTCGTAACGGTCGTCGGCGGCGAACCAGTCGTCGATGTCCACCCCCAGGAAGCGGCGGTACTCGCCCAGGAAGACGCCGCGAGTGAGCCACCCGATCAGCCCCGGCCCGAGAAGCTGGGTGTGGTTCATGTACTCGTTCTCGGCCATGGTGAGCAGCAGCCGCTCGCGCCCGTCGGCGGCGGTGCTCGTGACGGCCAGGACGTTCCCAGACGCGTCCTGAAGGAGAGGCTGGGTGCTCACGCCGGGCACGCTCTCCACCCGGCTGGGGTAGGTGTAGGCCAGGCGCACGGGCACGGCCTGGTTCGTCAGGTCGGTGAACACCCCGCGCCCGGCGGTGGTCACGCTGGCGTCGGTGTTCGCCGTCTCGGTGCCCGGCACCGCGCGCAGGCCGTAGTCCTCGGGGGTCACGCCGGGGTAGCCGAAGAGGGCGAGCTGCCGGACCTTGAAGGCCGCCTCGTACCCGAACAGGGTGGCCCATTCCGAGTCGTCCAGGGCGCTCGTGTACATGCCGGGCGAACTCTCAGTCGTCAGGGCGTTGCTCGCCAGGATGACGCCCGCGTAGCGGCCCACCCCGTCGGGGCCGACCAGCCGCTCGGGGGTCAGCGCCTGGGTGGTCGCGTCCAGGGTGTCGAAGGGGATGCCGTGCTGGCGCAGCAGCGCCCGCGCCGGGCCCAGGCCGAAGTCCCCCGCGCCCGCGTGCAGCACCAGGATTCTGAGCGCCACTTTGTTCGTCTGCGCGTTGGCGGGCAGGGCCTGGGCGCGGAGAGCAGCCCCATGGGGAACCGTGGCGGGGCCGAGCCGGGCGCCGCTCAGGTCGGGGCGTGCGGCCCCGCCCAGGCTCTGCGGACCCACGACGCCGGGAGGGGCACCGGGGACTGCCCCGGCGGGAGTCACGGGATGATGGTGGCCCGCGTGGAGCGGCTCGCCA
Organism: Deinococcus aerius; assembly: GCF_002897375.1. Classification (NCBI taxonomy): domain Bacteria; kingdom Thermotogati; phylum Deinococcota; class Deinococci; order Deinococcales; family Deinococcaceae; genus Deinococcus; species Deinococcus aerius. Next base: position 221,750 of record NZ_BFAG01000008.1, read on the forward strand.
TAGCGGGTGATCTCGCTGAGCTTGACGCCGTTCTCGCCCACGATCTCACCGCTCGTGTCGGGGGTTGGCGTCGTCGCGGAGGGACCTCCACCGCAGGCGGTCAGGGCGAGGAGAAGCGTCAGGGGCAGGAGGGGGGAGAGGGATTTCATGGGGCTCCTTGGGGGATCGGGGGGGCGGGAAGGGCCGCGAGCAGCTCGGCCAGGGCGTCTTCGAGGGAGTGGAGGGGGGTGAAACCGGTAGCGTTCAGGCGTGTGAGGTCGGCGCGCTGGTAGGGCACGTCCCCGCTGCGGGGGCTGCCGGGGGCGTCCTCGTGCCACTCGCCCGTGAAGCCGCACAGCCGGGCGAGGACGGTCACGAGGTCGCGCACGGGCCGGGCCTCGCCGCTGCCGACGTTCACCACGCCGCGGAGTTCGGCGCCGGGCTGACCGGGCAGGACGTGCAGCACCGCGCGGGTCACGTCCCGGACGGCCACGAAGTCGCGCCGGGCGCCGAGCGGGCCGAAGCGCACCGGGGTTTGTCCGTCTGCCGCCCGCAACTCCCGCGCCGCCCGGCCCGGCAGGGTGCCCGCGTTCATGCCCGCCCCGACCGGGTTGGTCAGGCGCAGGGCGAGGGCGTCCACCCGGCCCGCGCGGGCGGCCTCGTCGAGCAGCAGCGTCCCGGCGAGCTTCGTCGCCCCGTAGGGCGAGACGGGACAGGTGGGGTCGTCCTCGCGCGAGGTGTGCCCCTCGGGGACCGGGCCGTACTCGGCGGCGGAGGCGAGGTGGACGACCCGGGCACCCGTGCGCGCCGCGCCGTCCAGCACCCGGGCGGGGAGGAGGACGTTCGCCCGCGTCAGTGCCGGGAGGTCCCCCCCCGTCCGTCCCGCCGCGTTCACGATCACGCCCGCGCCGCCCAGCAGGGCGGCCCACTCGGCCTCCGGTAGGGCCGTCAGGTCGGTGTGGGCGGGGGGCAGGCGCACGTCCAGCCCGGCCTCCCTCAGCGCGCGGTGGAGGTGCCCGCCGAGAAAGCCGTTCGCGCCGAGCAGCAGGGCGGTGGGGGAGGAGGCGGGCGTCATCCGGGCCTCAGTCCGCCGCGCTGCCCTGCACGAGGTCGGGGAGCAGCACGGGCGCCATGCTCGGCCACTGGGCGTTCGCGGTGTCGTAGTCCTCGGGGCGCCCGATATCGAGCCAGTAGCCGCCGAAGAGGTCGCTTCCCGGGTGTTCCCCGGCGGCGAGCAGGTCGAGCATCAGGGTGTCGAAGCCGAGGACCTGCCCGGGCGTGTAGCGCCGCAGCGTTTCCCGTGTCATCGCGTACACGCCCATGCTGACCTGGAACTGCACGGTGGGCTTTTCCCGGAAGGCGACGATGCTGCTCTCGCCGCCTTCCCCGTCCACGTCCAGCACCCCGAACTCGCTGCGAATCTCGCGGCGGTAGGTCGCCACCGTGACGGGCCGCCCGCTGCGGGTGTGGCGGCGCAGGAAGGTCCCGTAGTCGAGGTCGGTGAGCACGTCCCCGTTCATGATCAGGAAGTGTTCGGGCAGGGTGTCCAGCACGTTGAGGACCGGCCCGATGGTGCCCAGCGGCGTCTCCTCGTCGGTGTAGGTGACCGTCAGGCCGTAGCGGCTGCCGTCGCCGACGAAGGCGCGGATGAGGTGCCCCATGTGCCCGATGGCGAGGGTGACGCCCGTGAAGCCCGAGCGCCGCAGTTGCATCAGCACGATCTCCAGGATCGAGTAGGTGTCCCCGATAGGCACGAGGGGCTTGGGAACGCAGGTCGTGTACGGGCGCAGGCGGGTCCCTTTACCTCCGGCGAGAATCACTGCGTGCATGGGTTCGCTCCTTTCGTTTCCCGGCATCGCGGGAGGGGGAAGTCAGACGGTGTACTCGCCCACCCGGTAGCGGGCGAGGTGGGCGGGGTTGGTGAACCACTCGGCGGTGCGGCGCAGGCCCTCTTCCAGCGAAACCTCGGGTGCCCAGCCGGTGAGGTCGCGCAGGGCCGAGGCGTCGGCGAGCAGGCGCATGACCTCGGAGCCCTCGGGGCGCAGGCGGATGTCCTCCTGCACGACCTCGACCTCGCGGCCCATGACCTGCGCGATCAGGCGCACGGTGTCCCCCACGCTGATCTCGCGGCCCGACCCGGCGTTCAGGACCCGGCCCAGCACCTCGTCCCCGGCCTCGCCCACGGCGCGGAAGGCGCGGGCGGTGTCGGCCACGAAGTTGAAGTCGCGGGTGGGGCGCAGGTCGCCCAGCCGGATCTCGGTGCGGCCCGCCGCGATCTGGCTGATCACGGTGGGGATCACCGCGCGGGCCGACTGCCTTGGCCCGTAGGTGTTGAAGGGCCGCAGGGTCACCACGGGCAGCCCGAAGCTGAGGTGGTAACTCTCCGCGAGCTTGTCCGCCCCGATCTTGGTGGCCGAGTACGGCGACTGGCCCTGGAGGGGGTGCGACTCGTGGATGGGCACGGTGCGGGCGGTGCCGTACACCTCGCTGGTGCTCGTGTGGACGACCCGCCGGGTGCCGAGGTCGCGGGCGGCCTCCAGCACGTTGAGGGTGCCGGTGATGTTCGTCTCCACGTAGGAGCGCGGCGCCACGTAGGAGTACGGGATGGCGATGAGCGCCGCGAGGTGGTACACCGTGTGCGCCCCCCCCATCAATGCCCGCACGCTGCCCGCGTCGCGCACGTCGCCGAGCTGCACTTCAACGTGCTCCAGCACCTCGGGTTCCAGCGTGTCGAGCCAGCCGTACGAGCCCTGCGAGTTGTAGATCGCCATCGCGCGGACGCGGTAGCCCGCCCGGACGAGTTCCTCGGTGAGGTGCGACCCGATGAAGCCGTCCGCGCCGGTCACGGCGACGAGCGGGCGCCCGGAGGAGGAGCGGGAGACGGTGGGGAGGGAGGCGGCGGTGTGGGTCATCGGTAACTCCGGGGGTCTTGCAGGGCGGACAGCGCCAGCGCCAGCAGCGAGAGGGCGAGCAGGGGCAGCAGCAGCGTGGGAGACAGGGAGGTGAGGGTGAGCAGCAGCGCGGTGACCGTCCACACGGCCAGGAGCAGCGGCGCCCGCCCGTGGTTGGCGAGCCACGCACTCAGCAGCAGCGCCGCGCCGGAGGCGGGAATCACGGTGGGGAGGTCCGGGGGCAGGCCGGGACCCCCCAGCGCCGGGTCGTCCAGGAGCCGCACCCCCAGCGCGAGGGCCAGCGCGTACCCGGCGGCGACGAGGATCACGGCGAGGCGCCCCCGCCACCGCAGCGCCCCCAGGTCGCGCTCCTCGCGGGCGGCGTGTTGCAACCTCTCCTGGGCGTGCCACACGCCCGCCTCCAGCCCCCCGGCGCTCAGCACGAGGGGAAGGAGCGCCCCGGCTCCCAGCCGCGTGCCCAGCGCCACGCAGGCGGCGGCGAGCGCCCAGCCGTACGCCGCCAGCCGCAGCCCCGGCGTGAGGGTGGCCCAGGAGACGGGGAGCGTGCCCGGCACCCGGGTGATGCTCCACGCCGCGTAGGTCGGCATCGCCGCCAGCAGGCCGAGCGCCGCCAGGGCCGCCGGGAGGGACGGCTGGGTCAGGGCCACCCCGGCGGCGAGCAGCGGCGCGGCAAAGGCCACGGTGAAGACCCCCATCCTTCCAAAGGCGAGCAGCACCCCCGCCGCCCCGCTCGCCAGCGCGACCACCCCGCCGACGAGGGCGCCCAGGGCGAGCTGGCCCGGCCCCGCCAGTCCCCCCGCCGTGAGCGCGCCCCCCAGCACGCCCACGAGCGTTCCCCCCACCAGCGCGGCCCGCAGCGCCCGGCCCGGCACCCCCAGCGGCTCGGCGTAGCGCAGCGCGGCGAGGAGCATGACGTGCCCCCACCCGAAGGCCGCCGCGAACACGAAGGCCGCCGTGGCGCCCGGCCCGAGCGTCCCCGTCACCAGCAGCCCCGTGACGCCCGGCAGCAGGTACAGCGGGCCGCGCAGCAGGGTGCGCCACGGGAAGGAGGGCGCGGGCCGCCGCACCCGGCGGTTCAGGGCCTGCCCCGAACCGCGCTGGGCGTACAGCAACTCCGCCGCCTGGAAGAGCCCCTGCGCCCCGTAGCGGCCTTGCAGTTGCTCGTCGCTCAGGCCGTCGGCCTCCAGGTAGGCGGCGATCTCCAGGGCGTCCACGGCGTGGGCGCGCTCGGGAGCCAGGCGCAGGTCCACCTCGCGCAGGCGGCCGGGCAGCCCGGGCACGGGCGGGACCGAGCCGGTCATGCCTCACCCCCGGCGAGCGCGGCGGGGTAGGCCCGGCGGTAGGCCTCCAGGCAGCCCCCCAGCGTGAAGAAGTCGAGCACCCGGTCGCGGGCGGCCTGGCCCAGCCGGGCGCGCAGGGGGGCGTCAGCGAGCAGGCGGGTCAGCGCGCTCGCCACCCCCATCACGTCGCGCGGGCGCACAATCAGCCCGGCCTCGCCCACCGCCTCGGGCACCCCGCCGACCCGGGTGGCGACCGGGGGGCGGCCCATCGCCATCGCCTCGATGACCGTGTAGGGAAAGCCCTCGGAGACGCTGGTGAGCGCGACGACCTGCCCCGCCCGGTACGCCTCGGTGATGTCGGGCACCCGGCCCTCGAAGGTGACGTGGCTCCCCAGGTCCAGGTCGGCGGTAAGTGCGCGGCAGTGGCGCTCGTAGCCCTCGTTCCCGGCGGGCGTGCCGCCGAAGAGCCGCAGCCGCGCCCCCGGGGTCTGGCGCCGCACCAGCGCGAAGGCCCGAATCAGGGTCTCCAGGTCCTTGAGGGGGTCCACCCGCCCGACCCAGCTCACCACCGGCCCCTCGGGCTCGGGGCCCGCCGGGGGGAACACGTCGGGGTCGATCCCGTTGTACACGCAGCGGATGCGCCCCGGGTCGGCGCCCAGCCGCTCCTCCCAGCGGCGGTTGTAGTGCGAGCCGGGCAGCACGAGCGCCGCCTCCCGGTAGGCCAGGCTGCACAGCAGACGGTAAAAGCGCAGCAGCAGCGCCTTGAACCCCGGGCTCAGGGCCGCGTGCCGGAACTCCAGGTAACGCTCGCGCAGGTACACCCCGTGCTCGGTGAGCAGGAAGGGCGTGCCCCGCTGCCAGCGCCCATGCAGGGCGAGGAGCGCCGCGAAGCCGTTGCTCACCGCGTGGCCCACGTCCGCCCCGGCGGGCACCGTCGACAGCGGGCGCAGGCTGTGTTCCAGCCACACCTGCACGTCGAGCGCGTCGGCCACCGAGGGCAGGGGCAGCCGGGCGCGGCCGGGCGTGCGGTCCCCCGCCTGCCGCCGGGCGTGCCCCTGCCATATCTCCAGGGTCATCCGGGCAGCCCGCCCCCCATCCAGCACCCCGGTGAGGCTGCTCCCCTGCCCCAGGTCGCTCAGAGCTCTCAACGCCGTGCCGAAGCCGTTCAGGTCGAGCAGGCACAAGGCGTCCAGCAGCGCTGCGTAGGCCTCCAGCACCGCCGACACGCGGCGGCCACTGGGCCGCGGGCCGGGCACCGGGGCGTCCCACAGCGGCACCTGCCGCACGCTCACGTTGGCGGGCAGGTCGAGGGCGGGCCGCGCGAAGGTCGTGCCCGTGATCGCCTCCACCGCGAAGTGGTGTTCACCCAGGCCGCGCACGAGCTGATCGACCCACACGCTCACACCGCCGTGGGCCTGCGGATAGGTCCCCTCGGTGTACAGGGCCACCCGCAGGCCCCCGTCCGCGGCGGGCGGTGGGGTCAGGGGAAGGAGGCTGGAGGAGGCATGGGTCATGGGGTCACTCACGGAACTCACAAAGAAAAAGGGCGGGAGCGCCGCCGCGTTCCGCCCACTGGGGGCCACGATTGCGGGAGGGCCCCCCGACCCTGAGGAAAAATCTACATTCCCAGACTGACAATGTGAAGAAACCCACCCCGAAGTATGAGAGACTTCCCCCATCGGACGCCCGGCGTTCCCTCTGGGGTTGGGAAGCGGCTGGGTTCAGGGCCACTGACGAAAGAACCCGTCAAGCTGGGCCGTTTGCTGCGCTGGGGGTCAATTCCGCGGGGCGTCCCCGGCGCCAGGTGTGGACCCTTCGCTCGCGCTCAGCGTGACAACTTCCGTTCATCGCTCGACGTGGGGCCGGTCTCTCGCGGCAGCAGCCCCAGCTCGGCGGCCCGGCCCACCGCCTCGGCGCGCGAGCGGCTGTCCAGGCTCGCCAGAATGTTCCCCACGTGCATCTCCACCGTGCGCGGGCTGAGCCGCAGCTCCCGGGCGATGGCCTTGTCGGTGCGCCCGCGCGCGACGAGGAGCAGCACTTCGAGCTGGCGCCGGGTGAGCCAGGCGGCGGCACCCCGGGGCGGTTGGGTTCCGCGTTCCCCCACCGCCTCGCCCAGGCTCTCCAGTGTTCGGGCGGCGTTCCGGGCGAGCGTGACAGCGTGCAGGCCCCGCGCCACCCGGTGCGCGGCCCGGAGCTCGCCCAGCGCCGACTCGCGTTGCCCCAGGGCCGCCAGAGCCTGACCGGCGCGCAGCCGCGTGGACGCCTCCTCGAAGGGCGTGTCGGTGTCGCGCAGGAGCCCGGCGGCGACCGCGAACTGGTTCGCCGCGGCCTCCGGCTGGTCCTCGAACCACGCGAGTTCCCCCAGCGCGTGCGCCAGCGCCGAGAAGGCGACCGGCCCGCCGTTCAGGTCGGCGGCGCGGCTCAGGGCGTCGGCGGCACGCCGCAGGTCCTCCCCCGCGCCCAACCCGGCGAAGAGGCTCGACGCCCAGCGCAGGGCGAACAGCACGTGGTAGTGGTCCTCGGCCCCCTCCCACACCTCCAGCAGGTCCCGCACCCGGCCCGCCGCCGCTCCCGGGTGGCCCGCCGCGTCCTCGGCCAGCGCGAGGCCCCACAGGGCGCGCAGCACGACGGGCGTGAGGCCGGTCTGCCGCCCCAGGGCGAGCGCCTCCAGCAGCAGGGGCCGGGCGCGGGACGGCTGCCCCCGGTGCGCGAGCACGGTGCCGAGCATCGCCCCGGCGACGGCGCGCGCCCCACCCGACGAGGCGGGCGAGCCCAGCACGGCGCGGCACTCCGCCGCCGCGCGGTCCCAGGCGCCATTCTGGTACAGCGGCACGGCCAGGCACGCGCGGCAGGCCGCCGCCGCTGCCGCCTGGTCCGCCGGGCACAGGCGGATCGCCTCCTCGTACGCGGCGCGGGCCGCGGCGTAGTCGCCCCCCTGCTCCAGGCTGTCCGCGATGCGGTGCAGCACCTCGACGGTCGCCGCCGTGTGGTCCCCGGCCAGCGCGAGGGCCAGGCCCTCCCGGGCGACCGCGAGCCCCCGGGCAACCTGCCCCAGCCGCGCCCGGGCGTTCCCCTCCTGCCCCAGGATGCGGGCCTCCAGATCAGCCCGCCCCGCGCGCCGGGCGTCCGAGAGGGCCTCGGCGAGTACGTCCAGGGCGGCGCTGCACTGGCTCGCCGCGCGCAGGGCCGCGCCGACCGCCAACCGCTCCCCGGCGGCGTCCGCGAACAGGCCGCAGGCGGCGTAGGCGTCCGCGGCGGCCCGGCGGGCCCGGGAGGCCTCCTCCCACTGGCCCTGGAGTTCGAGCGCCCCCGCGAGGCGGTGCTGGGCCGCCGCGAAGCCCCGCGTGTCGCCCGCGGCCCGGCG
>NZ_BFAG01000009.1:0-97500 GCF_002897375.1 Deinococcus aerius
CAAGTTGCAGCCTGCCTTCGGGTGGGCTGAGGATTGAAACACCAGGGCAAACCGAAACTTGAGCGTGTGCGTTGTTGCAGCCTGCCTTCGGGTGGGCTGAGGATTGAAACACAAGCGCATAAAGCAGAGACACGGCAACCAAACCGTTGCAGCCTGCCTTCGGGTGGGCTGAGGATTGAAACGGGCCCATCAAGGTGTACAAGAGCATCCACCACGGTTGCAGCTCCTTTGCAGGAATGGGCCAAATCCTTTACCCCTCCAGCCGCACCTCGGCCACCTTCGCCAGCATGCGGAAGGACGCGAAGAGGTGCAGGGCGTCGGGACTCGTGTAGGCGACCGTCACCCCGTCCACCCGCTCCACGCCGGGCACCCGCTCGCACTGGTCGGCGCGGGCCTGGTGGTTGAAGCTCAGCTCGACCCGGGCGGGCCACGTCGTCTTGTAGGGCTTGCCCTCCGGGGCGGCCCGCACCGCCCGTTCCGCTCCCTCCCGAATCAGGCGCCTCGCCTCACGCGGGTGCAGATGCGCGGCGGCGAAGCTGCTCAGCCCCTCCTTGACCGCCACGCGCACGACCCCTTCCCCCAGCTCGTCCCCGATCTCGGCCATCGCCACGTCGTCCCCGGCGGCGAAGACGACCGGCACGCCGTAGTGCCCGGCGACGAGGGCGTTCAGGCCGTACTCGCCCGTGTCGCGCCCGTTCACCCGGACATTGCGGATAAAGCCGTTCCAGGTGTGGGCCAGCGGCCCCCGAACGCTGCCCGCCCGGGCGTGGTATCCGACGAAGAGCAGCGCCCCTACCCCTTCCTCCTGCACGCCCTGGACCATGCTCAGCGGCTTGTCGTTGCCCGTCGTGAAGCGTACCCCCTCCGGCAGCAACTCGGGCAGGAGGTTTCGCATCGAGTCGTGCGAGTCGTTCACCAGCACGTCCGTCGCCCCGCCCGCCAGCGCCCCCTCGGCAGCGGCGGCGGCCTCCAGCGTCATGCGCTCGCGGGCGGCCTGGTACTCGGCCGCGTTCACCAGACCCCCGAACTCCGGCGGGCTGACCTGCACCCAGCTCGACACGCCGCACACGCCCTCCATGTCCACGCTGATCACGACCTTCATGGGGGCAGCGTAGCGCGGCCCGGACGGTGACACGGGGCAGGAGGGGGTCCGGGAGGGCGTGCTAGCCTTGTACGTTATGACCCGTGTTGCCCTGAAATCCGCCCGCGAGATCGAAGCCATGCGCCGCGCGGGGGCGCTCGTGGCCGAGACCTTTCGCGTCCTCGAACCTCACGTGAGGCCCGGCGTGACGCTCGCCGAACTCGACCGTATCGCCGAGGAGCATATTCGCAGGAACGGCGCCGTCCCCGCCTACCTGGGCTACGGGCCGAAGAACAACCCCTTTCCCGCGACGATCTGCGCCTCGGTGAACGAGGTGATCTGCCACGGCATCCCCGGCCCCCGGGAACTCAGGGAGGGCGACATCATCGGCGTGGACATCGGCGTGCTGCTGGACGGGTACTACGGCGACGCCTGCTACACGTACACGGTCGGGAAGGTCAGCCCCGGCGTGCAGGACCTGGTGGACACGACCCGGGATTCCCTGATGGCGGGGCTGGACGCCGTGCGGCCCGGTGGTCGCCTGGGCGACATCGGGTACGCGATCCAGTCGCTCGCCGAGGGGCGCGGCTACTCGGTCGTGCAGGAGTACACCGGGCACGGCATCGGCAAGCGGCTGCACGAGGAACCCACCGTCTACCACCACGGGGTGCGCTACACCGGCCTGAAGCTCCAGCCCGGCATGGTCTTCACCGTCGAGCCCATGATCAACCTCGGCGTGCCCGACACGCGGCTGCTCCCCGACGGCTGGACCGTCATCACCGCCGACAAGAAGCCCAGCGCGCAGTTCGAACATACGGTCGTCGTGACGCCGAAGGGCCACGAGATTCTGACGCTGTAAGGGTGTTCCCCGACAAGGCAAGCCCCTGCCCGCAGCCTGGGCAGGGGCTTGAACAGGAGGAGCCGAGTCAGTCCGGCTGGTTCACGGGCCGCGCCGCGTCGAGCCAGCCCCAGTCGCGCAGGTAGGCGCGAAATTCGCTGAGGAGTTCCTCGGCGGGCGCCTGATCCTCTGCGGGCAGCGAGCGCAGCCACGCCTCGCCCGTCAGCCGGGTGTAGGCCAGCAGGGGGGCAGGGGCGCCCAGGAACTCGTCCAGGCTTTCCAGCAGCGCCTCGTAACGGGCGCGGCGCCAGGGGGTCTGCCGGGTGACCTCGTTCAGGAAGTCGGCCACGGCGTGTTCCAACAGGATGGGGCGGCCCACGATCCAGGGGGCCTTGCCGGGGGAGATCACGCGCTCCTCCAGCCCGGGAAGCCCTCGATGGCGACCAGGGTGGGCCGGGGAATCTTCGTGCCGGGCCTCGCGGCGAACGAGCTGGTGAGCTTCTCCAGGCTCTCGCTGTCCTCGCCGGGGTGCTGCACGGACAGGAACAGCGTCCGGCCGTCGTGGGACCACACCGGGCCGGTCAGCTCCGCGTCCCTTGGCCCCACGGCAAAGCGGTAGGCCCGCCCGGCGTTCGGCCCCTCGGTGGGGAAGAAGAACATCGCGTTGTTCCCGTGAAAGCCCTTGATGGGGTTGCTGCCCAGGTCGCTGTTGTCGGTGACCATCCACAGGTTGCCGTAGGGGTCGAAGATCAGGTTGTCGGGGCTGGCGAAGCCGCTCTGGGGGCCGCCCACCGCGAAGACCTCCCACAGGAACTTCTCGGCGGCCCAGTCGTCGCCGTCCTCGCGGAACTTGATGATCTGCCCGAAGTAGTTGCCGTGCTTGGAATTGTTCGTCAGCGAGACGTACACCTCGCCCGTGCGGGGGTGAATCTCGATGTCCTCGGGGCGGTCCACCGGGGTCCCGCCGACCGCCAGGGCCGCCGCGCGGGCGTCAGCGAGCACGTCCGCCTGGCTGGCGAACAGCGGCTTGCCGTCCGCGTCCTTCGCCTCCTGCAATTTCTTGTTCCGGGTGTAGTCCAGCAGCAGCCAGGTCCCGTTGCCGAAGTTCGCCACGTACAGGTCGCCTTCCGTGAGCAGGTCGCGGTTGGCGTTCCGGTTGGCGGGAGTGTACCGGCCCCGGCTGACGAACTTGTACACGCAGGAATCCTGCATGTCGTCGCCCATGTAGCCCACCACCCGGCCGTCCTTCGCCACCGTCAGCGCGACGTTCTCATGGCGGAAGCGGCCCATCGCGGTGCGCTTCTTCGGCGTCCACGCGGGGTCGAAGGGGTCGATCTCGGTCACCCAGCCCTGGTGCAGGGCCTCGTAGCCGCTGCCCGCCCAGGCCTTGGTGTACCCGTCCACGTTCTCCTCACAGGTCAGCAGGGTGCCCCAGGGCGTCTGCCCGCCCGAGCAGTTGCCCACGGTACCCCTCACCACCGTCGCGCCCTTTACGGCGGCGCTGCCCCGGGCCGGACCGGTGAGTTCGATCTCGGTCAGGGCGTCGATGCGGCGGTTGCGGGCGTCGGGGACGATCTTCCAGCCGTCCTTCTCCCGGCGCACGCGCACCACGCTCACGCCCACGGCCCGCATCTCGGCCTCGATCTGCGCCGGTGTGCGGTCCTTCGTATTGCCGCCCACGAACAGCGAGTTCACGTACTCGTGGTTGATCGTCAGCAGGGCGTCGGTGGAGCTGCGCCCGCCCTCCAGCAGGTCCACCGGGAAGAACCCCACGAAGTCGTGGTTGAAGCCGATCTCGCGCCCATCCGCCGTAAAGGGCTCGCCCCAGGGGGCCAGCACCTGCCAGCGGTAGCCGGAGGGCAGGGTCATGGTGTCGGCGTCCGTCGGCTCGATGGCCCGGAAGGGCGGCAGGGTGCGGGGGCCGAGCGTCTTCGGGTCCGCCGCGACAGGAGCGCCGTTGTTCGCCGCCGCCTGCGCCTCGCTGAACCTGATCGGCAGTGCGAGCGCAGCGGCGGTCCCGGCCACGGTGCCCAGGGCGCCCCGGCGCGTGAGTTGCCGGTCCAGCAGCCGGTGCCAGAGGCTGGGCTCGACCTTCGCCTGTGTGTTCGTCATGCCCCCGATGTTACGGGCGGCCCGTCACCTCCTGTTCAGCGGTCTGTCAGAGGGGCGTCAGGGGCCGGGGAGGCAGGAGGCTGCCCCAGTCAGGAATCCGTGATCTCGTGCCCCGCCCGGCGCAGGGCGGCCAGCGCGTCCGGCAGGCGATCCGCCTTCACCAGCACGTAGTCGGTGTCGAAGGTACTCAGGGCGAAAATGCCCACCCCGGCGTCCCGCAGCGGGTTCAGCACCGCCGCCAGAATGCCCGTCAGCTCGAAGGGAAAGGGGCCGTGCAGCCGCAGCGCCACCCATCCCGGTTCGGCCCGCACGTCCGGCGGCACGTTCGCCGCGCCCGTCACCACGCTGACCTCGCCCGGGGCACCCACCACCGCCCACAGGAGGCCCCGCGCCGCCCAGAGGGGCAGGGAGGACCCCGGCGGCACCTGCGCCACCGCGAACTCCCCCTCCAGCACCGAAAGTGTCAGCCGTCCTGTGCCCGTCATCCCGTCATCAAAGCAGAAGGGAAGGAGCACCCCCATCCGGCGGCCATTGATTTAAGGAAGTTGTGAGGCTAGATTAAGAGCATTAAGATTATGACGATGCCTCCCCCGGTCGAAACCCTGCGAGTCTCTGGAAAGTCGCGGCCCAATGCGGTGGCCGGGGCGGTGGCCGGACTGCTGCGCTCGCAGGGGCAGGTCGAGGTCCACGCCATCGGCCCCGCCGCCGTCAACCAGGCGGTCAAGGCGCTCGCCATCGCCCGGGGCTACCTGGAGGCAGACGGTCTGGACCTCACCGTGCAGCCCGCCTTCGTGAAGCTCGACCTGGCCGACGAGGAACGCACCGCCCTCACCTTCAGCGTGCGGGGTATTCGGCAGCGTTGAACGGGGGCCTTTCTCATGAAACTTGAGCAGGGGACGCTAAGATATGGGCAGGAGGAGGACCAGCCATGATCTTCGGCCCCTACACGTTCCTGATCCTCATCATCTTCGTCGCCTCGCTGCTGATTCAGGCCTACCTGAGCCGGACCTACAGCCGGTGGGGCAACGTCCGCAACAGCCGCAACCTTACCGGTGCGCAGGTCGCCCGCCTGATGCTCGACGAGAACGGGCTCTCGCATATCCCCGTGAACGCCGTGCCCGGCAACCTCAGCGACCACTACGACCCCATCCGCAAGACGGTGAACCTCTCGGAGGCCAACTACCACGTCCCCAGCGTCAGCGCCCTGGCGGTCGCCGCCCACGAGGTCGGGCACGCCATTCAGGACAAGGTGCGGATGCCCGCCCTGGTGCTGCGCGGCCAGCTCGCTGTGCCGCTGAGCCTGGGCATGAACCTCGCGCCGCTGCTGCTGCTCGCGGGCGTATTCCTGCAACTGAGCGGCCTGCTGTGGCTGGGCGTGATCCTCTTCGCGGGCGCGCTGCTGTTCCACCTCATCACCCTGCCCGTCGAGTTCGACGCCAGCCGCCGCGCGCTCGCCTACCTGAACAGCCGCGGCCTCGTCGCCGGACGCGAGAGCCAGGGCGCGCGCAACGTCCTGACTGCCGCCGCCCTCACCTACGTCGCGGGCTTCGCCATGGCGCTGGCGCAATTGCTGAATGTGTTGGGGATTGCTCGCAGCCAGAACGATTGAGGAGTAGTCAGCCCTCAGCGATCAGCAGTCAGAAAGGAACGCCCCGGCATACGGCTGGGGCGCCCTTCTTTTGGTCTCTTTCTGAGAGCTGACGGCTGATCCCTGACCGCTTCTACACGTTGAAGCCGAACATCCGCATCTGCCGCTTGCCGTCCTCGGTCATCTTGTCCGGGCCCCAGGGCGGCGTCCACACGAACTCCACGTTGACCTCGCTGACCCCGTCCAGGCGGCCCACGGCCATCTCGGCGTCGGCGCGGATGAGGTCCTGCACCGGGCAGCCCACGCTCGTCAGCGTCATGGTGATGTCCACCAGCCCGTCAGGGGTGATGTCCACCCCGTAGATCAGGCCGAGGTCCACCACGTTCACGGGAATCTCGGGGTCCTTGACGACCTTGAGGGCTTCGAGGACCTGCGCCTCGGTGGGCAGACCAGCCGTGCTCTCCGCCTGCGTTTCCATCTTCGTGTCTTCCATCAGGGGTTGCCTCCTCCTACGGGCAGGCCCGCCTCGGCCCAGGCCAGGGTGCCGCCCGCCAGGTTCACCACGTCCTTGTAGCCGTGCTCCAGCAGGTACTGCCCGGCGCGGGCGCTGCGGGCACCGCTGCGGCAGATCATCACGAGGTCGCGGTCCTTCGGGAGTTCCGAATACCGCGCCTCGAACTCGCTGAGGGGCACAAGGAGGGCGCCCTCGGCGTGAATCTCGGCGTACTCAGCAGGCTCGCGCACGTCGACGAGCAGGGCGCCCTCCTGCACCATCCTCTGGCCCTCGGTGGGCGTCACGTCTCTCGGGGGGGTGGCCGTCATGGGGCCAGCATACAGGGGCTCGCCCGGCCCGAACGTGCGGGCATAGACTGACCCCATGACCCTGCCGGGCGGCGTGACCCTGATCGACCTGCGCCCCGAGGAGTTGCGCCTGCGCGAGCCGCTCCCGGTGCCCGCCCTCGCCGTCACGCTGGAGGCCATTGAGGACGGCACCCACGGCCTGCGCCCCGACCTCGGCCCCCTCGTTGTGATCTGCGAGCGGGGGGCGCGTTCGGGTCTCGCCGCCCGCTACCTCCAGGCGGACGGGTTGGAGGCGACCGCCTATCCCGGCGGGGTTCCGGCGCTGTGGCGGGAGTTCGGCAGGACGGGATCGGAGCCCAACGCGGGTTGACCCTCCGCTCATACCCACCTTGCGGCAGGGGCGCACCATGCGGGCATGTCTCACAAGAGGAACTACAACCAGGGCGACCGCGACCACAGCCATAACCCGGGCAGCAACCATGGCAGCGCCGACGAGAAGGCGGGCGACGGCCGCCGCAACGGCAGCGAGAGCGGGGGAGGCCGCAACGGCGGTCAGGACAGCTCCAGCGGCAGCAGCGGCCACCAGAGCGGGGGGAGCGGGAGCCGCAAGGACTGAGGAAGCTCAACCCTTCGGCCCGGGCGTCACCCTTTGGGGAGGGCGCCGGGCTTTCGTCTTGTCACGGCACAGCTTCCGCTTGATCCAAATAGGGCAGCCCGCTTCGACCCCGTATGGAGGAAACTTGTCATGCTGAGCCGGAGGCGAAGTATTTCCCCCCTGGCTTCCTCGACCCTTCTTTTAAACTCGGGCACGATCAAAGCCTGGGAGGGTGCCCGTGTCTTATCTCCAGCGGAAGGGTCGGTGTTCACGCCCCGTCCGCAGCCTCCCCGTGCGCCTCCCGCAGCTTGCGCCACCGCTCGGCCACCCGCGCCTCCCAGCCCTCGCCGGTCGGCTCGTAGAGGTCGAGCCGGACGCCGCCGGGGAGGTAGTTCTGCCGGAAGCTGCCCTCCGGGTCGTCGAAGTAGTAGGCGTAGCCCCCGCCGTACCCCTGCGAGCGCATCAGGCCGGTGGGCGCGTTGCGGAGGTGGAGGGGCACGGGCAGCATTTCCCCCTCCCGCACGGCGTCCAGGGCCTTTTTCCAGGCGACGTACACGCTGTTGCTCTTGGGCGCCAGGGCGAGGTACACGACCGCCTGCGCGAGTGCGAGGTCGCCCTCCGGGCTGCCCAGGAACTCCACCGTGTCGCGGGCGGCGATGCACAGCCGCAGCGCCTGGGGGTCGGCCAGCCCTATATCCTCGGCGGCCATGCGGACGACCCGGCGGGCGACGTACCCCGTGTCCGCCCCGCCCTCGATCATCCGGGCGAGCCAGTACAGCGCGGCGTCCACATGCGACCCGCGCACGCTCTTGTGCAGCGCCGAGATCAGGTTGTAGAAGTCCTCCCCGTTCTTGTCCATCGCGGGGAGGTGCCGTCCGAACGCCTCCGTCACGGCCTCGGGGGTGACCGGATCGGCCAGGGTCGCCGCCACCTCCAGCGTGCTCAGCGCCCGCCGCGCGTCCCCGTCGGCCAGCCGGGCGAGGAGGTCCAGGGCCTCCGGCTGGGCCGTCACGCCGGGCAGTCCGCGCGGGTCGGTGAGCGCCCGGTCCAGCAGCCCGCGAATGTCCTCCTGGGTCAGCGCCTCCAGAACCAGCGTCCGCGCCCGTGACCTCAGCGCCGGGTTGACCTCGAAACTCGGGTTCTCCGTCGTCGCGCCGATCAATGTGAGCAGGCCGGACTCGACGTGAGGCAGGAGGGCGTCCTGCTGCGCCTTGTTGAAGCGGTGGATCTCGTCCAGGAAGAGGATCGTCCGCTGACCGCGCCCCCGCAACCGCTCGGCCTCCGTCACCGCCTCGCGCACGTCCTTCACGCCCGCCGTGACCGCCGAGAGGGGGATGAAGTGGGCGCCGACCTCGCCCGCGACGAGCCGCGCCAGGGTCGTCTTGCCCACCCCGGGCGGCCCCCAGAAGATCAGCGAGCCCAGCCGCCCGGACTCCAGCAACCGGGTGAGTGGCTTTCCCGGCCCCAGCAGGTGCCGCTGCCCCACGACCTCCGCCACGGTGCGCGGGCGCAGGCGTTCGGCTAGGGGGGCGGGCGGGTCGAACAGGGTCACGGGGGGCAGGATAGCGGGGTGTGGCCGCCGCCTTTCGAAGTTCAGGCCCAATAGCCAATAGATAGGGTTGACGCCTTCTCTTTGCTGCTCAATCCACGGCCTGCCGGTCGGCTTCCTCAACGCCCAAATCTGCGCCACACTGCGCGCAAGACCGGGTACAGTGGCCTATGTCCCTCCAGCGCGCAGGTGCGGCGGCCCTCGCCCTCCTCCTCTCCGGGTGCGGCCTCGTGCCCCTCCCGGAGAGCCGACCGGCGGACACCTATTTCATCAGCACCCTTGCCCCCGGCGAACTCACGCCCGGCATGGTGGCCTACGTGTCGGAAAATCAGTTCGATGCCCGGAACATCCCCCGGTTGCCGTACCGGGACATGACGGTAGATGCGGACGCCGTCTACCAGGGAGCGTCACCGCGCCTGCGCCTGCAAGTCTTAGTGGCCTCGACCCGCCCCGATTGCCCCCTCGTCCCCAGTGGCCGCGAGGGCTTCAGCCCCGCGCTGCTCTGCGACGGGCCGGGCGGCGGGGTGGCGGCCACGGAAACCGTACTCCAACCGAACGTCTCCACCCCCTTTCACCTTCAGGGTGCCGAGCTGGACCGGGCCGCGCGGAACAAGACCCTGTACCTCGGCGTGCGCGTGTTGGAGGGCCAGCTCACCCCCGACGAATGGGTTCAGGTGAAGAACATCGTGGTGCGCGGACGGCTGTAGTCCCCTGGGCAGGGAGGCTATTCTCCCCCTCATGGACATCGCCGAACGCTACATCCGCCTGGCCCACGCCATCGACGCCCACCGGGAGGGCTTCGTCGACGGGTACGGCGGGCCGCCCGAGTGGGCCGACCGGACGCGGCGCGAGCCCCAGGAACTGCGCGCCGAGGCAGAGACCTTGCTAGAGGAGGTGGCGGGGGTGGAGGACACCGCGCGCCGCACCTTCCTGACCGTCCAGGCGCGGGCGCTGCACACCATGACCCGCCTGCTCTCCGGCGAGGCGTTGCCCTACGCCGACGAGGTGCGCGGCCTGTACGACATCGACCCCGTGCGGGCACACACGGCGGAACTGGAGGCGGCCCTGTCCGCTCTCGACGCCGCGCTGCCCGGCACGGGTTCCCTGGTCGAGCGCGAGGAGGCGCTGCGGGCACGGGTCGTGGTGCCCCGGGAAGACATCCTGCGCGTCGCGGAGCCGATTCTGGCCGCCCTGCGCGAGCGGACCCGCGAACGCTTCGGTTTGCCGGACGGCGAGAACTTCTCCATCGGCCTCGTCAACGACAAGCCCTGGTCGGGCTATAACTGGCCGCTGGGCAACCTGCAAAGCCGCATCGACATCAACACCGATCTTCCCGTCCTGCTGCCGAACCTGCCCGACCTCCTGGCCCACGAGGGCTATCCCGGCCACCACACCGAACACGCGACGAAGGAGGCGCGGCTCGTGCGGGGGCGGGGGTGGCTCGAACACAGTATCCAATTGCTCGGGGCGCCCGAGTGCGTGGTGAGCGAGGGGATCGCCGTGAACGCCCTGCGCGCCGTGATGGACCGTGAGGAGGTGGAGGCGTGGCTGACGGGCGAACTCGCCGGGGTGGCGGGCCTCGACCCGGAGGACGTGCGGGCGTATCTGGCGGCGAGCCGCGCCCGCGAGGGCCTGAAGGGGGTGAGCGGCACGGCGGCGCTGATGCTCCACGCGGACGGCAGGCCGCAGGCGGAGGTGCTGGAGTTCCTGACCCGGTACAGCGTGGCGAGTGAGGGGCGGGCCCGGCAGTCGCTCCGCTTTATCTCGCAGCCCAATTTCCGGGCGTACATCTTCACGTACAGCGTGGGCGGCGACCTGGTGAAGGGGTGGGTGGCCCGCAACGGCGCCGAGGGCTTCGCCCGCCTGCTCACCGAGCCCCTCACCCCGGGCGGGCTCCGCGAGGCGGTCGGGGCGGCCCATGCCTGACCCGGTGGACCTCCAGGCCCAGGTCGAACGCGAACGCTTTCCCGACGGCACCCGGGTCACCGTTCTGCCTGAGCCGGATGGACGGGTGTTCCGGCTCACCCGGGCGGAGGGTGGCGTGGAAATCCTGCTCACCGATGAGGCTGTTCGCATGTACGGCGAGGGCCCGTCCGTCGCCCTGGTGCTCGGGCGGCTGCGCGAATGGGCCGAGGGGGCGCTGCCCGCCGCCCAGGCCCCCGGCGTCTATGAGCGCCAGGTGTTCGTGGGGGATTGACCCGCTACAGCCGGAACACGTCCCGAAGCGCGGCCCGGGCGGCCCAGTAGCCGGACATGCCGTGGATGCCCCCGCCCGGCGGTGTCGCGCTGCTGCAAAGGTAGACGCCGGGCACGGGCGTGCGGTACGGGGTGGGGGAGGGGACGGGCCGCGCGAGCAGGCCCCACAGGTCGCCCCGCCCGCCGTTCACGTCCCCGCCCTGGAAGACGGGGCTGAGGGCCTGAAGCTGCCGCGCATTCGTGACATGCCGCGCCAGCACGAGGTCGCGGAAGCCCGGCGCCGCCCGCTCGACCTGCGCCTCGATGGTTTCCGCGTAGCCGTCTGGTGTTCCCGGCGGAACGTGGGCGTAGGCCCAGAAGGTGTGTTGTCCTTGCGGAGCCCGGGAGGGATCGAACAGGGTGTGCTGCGCCGCCAGCACGTAGGGCCGCTCGGGGGCAACTCCCCGCGCCACCTCCGCCTCAGCGCGGGTGATGTCCTCCAGCGTGCCGCCCAGATGCACCGTCCCCGCCCGGCGCAGGGAGGGATCAAGCCAGGGGACGGGGCCGCTAAGCGCGTAGTCGAGTTTGAGCAGGCCGGGGCCGTAGCGGTAGCGGTGCAGCCAGGCGCGGTAGCCCGGCGTCCCCCAGTCCCCCAGCAGGCCCAGCAGCACCCCCGGGCTGGAATCCACCAGGACGGCGCGGGCGGCGGGAAGGTCCCGGGGCGAGCGCACCTCCACCCCCGTCTCGATCTCCCCGCCCAGAAAGCGCAGGTAGGCGGCCAGCGCGTCCGCGAGCGCCTGCGCCCCGCCCCGCGGAAAGGGCCAGTGGGCGGCGTGGGCGAGGGTGCCCAGCACGAGCGCCGCCGCCCCGCTGCCGGGGGTGGAGAGGGGCAGGTTCGCATGGGCCGCCAGCCCCGCCCACGCCGCCCGGGCCTCCGGCGTTCGCAGCAGCCGGGCGCTCAGCGTCGCTGGGGGAACGCCCCTGATCCCGAATCGCGCCAGCGTCAGCGGGTGCCGGGGCAGGCGGGGCAGGGGCCGCAGCACGTCGTCGAGCAGGCCGCGCCAGTGGGCCACGAGGGGGCCGAAGAGCGCGTGCCACGCCGCCCCGTCCCGCCCGAAGCTCCGCGCCGTCTCGTCCAGGTCCCGCTCCACGACCACGCCTGTCCCGTCCGGCAGCACGTGGCCGAAGGGGGCGCCCGGCCGCACCCACGTCAGCCCGAAGGCGTGGAGCGGCCAGTCCCGCAGGGCGGGCGACGCGAACCCCAGGGGGTGAATCGCGCTCCCCACATCGTGGACGAAGCCCGGCAGGGTGAGTTCGGCGCTGCTCAGCCCCCCGCCGATCTGGTCTCGGCGCTCCAGCACGCGGACATGGAGTCCCGCCCGCGCGAGGGTGACGGCGGCGGCCAGACCGTTGGGCCCCGCGCCCACAATGACGGCGTCCGGGAGGCGGGGGGAAGGCATGGGGGTAGAGTGACATACCCACGGATAAATCCGTTGGGCTCCTCAGGACACGCTTGTGGCAATCCACTACGTTCTGTCCTGATGGGCCTGCCCGGCCCGATATGCCCCGAGAGGCATGGGAAATTCGTGCAAGCACGTCGGGTAGCACTTTCAGCCGACTCCGATTCGTTTCCCACCCCCATTCTAACAGGCTTCAGCTTCCGCTTGGCCGTCCTGCGGACGGCCTGAGCTATCCACCCCAGGTTAAAACCCTGGGCTTTCCGCCCAGCCCCTTTTCTGTAAGCGGTTTTGTCTTTGCTTCCCGCGGAGTCCCGACGGGTTAACTCCCGGATAGTGCTTGGATAAACTTCTTTCCGTAACGCTGGACCTCGAGGCCGACGCGTGGGCAGGGCCTCCTGCCCTCTCCCCGCATCTCCCGGTCCCCCGGCGCTAGACTCCCCCCAATGGAGATCGGCGCGACACTGGGGGGCCGTTACGAGTTGCGCGCCCTGCTGGGCGAGGGCGGCAGCGCTAAGGTCTACCGCGCCCTCGATACCCGCCTCGACCGCGAGGTGGCCGTCAAGCTGCTGCACCCCCACCTGCCCGAGGGGGACCGCGCCCGCTTCCTGCGCGAGGTGCGCACGCTCGCCCGCCTGACCCACCCCGGCGTGGTGCCCGTCCTCGACCTGGGCGAGACGGGGGAGGAGGGGCGCGCCTTTTTCACCATGCCGCTGCTGACGGGGGGCCCGGTCACCACCCTCGGCCCGCTGGAGGATGCGCCCGGGCCGCTCGCCGCCTTTCTCACGGCGGCGGCCTTCGCCTCCCGCGCGCTGGGGTACGTCCACGCGCAGGGGATCGTCCACCGCGACCTGACGCCGGGGAACATCCTCCTCGACGACGCGCGGATGCCGCGGATCATGGACTTCGGGCTGGTGGCCCTGTCCGAGCATTCGCGGCACCTCACCCGCTCGGGGGTGACGCTGGGCACGCCCGCCTACATGGCTCCCGAGCAGGCGCGCGGGGTGGGGGTGGGGCCGCGCAGCGACCTCTACGCGCTGGGGGCGGTGCTGTACCGGGTTGCCTGCGGCTCGCCGCCCTTCGTGGGGGACAGCGACCAGAGCGTGCTGTTCCAGCACGTCTACGAGCCGCCGCCCGATCCCCGGGACCTCAATCCCGCCGTGCCCGACGCCCTGGCGCGGGTCCTCCTCGCCCTGCTCGCCAAGCAGCCGGAGGACCGCCCGGAGAGTGGCGAGGCCGCCGCGCACCTGTGGGCCCTGGCGCGGCGCGACGTATGGGTGGCGCACGCCCGCGGGCAGTACCGGGGGGGGCGGGCGCGCACCGGCGAGCATCCCGACGGCCCCGCCCGGCCCGAGGCGCTGGCGGAGGCCTGGAGCGTGCCGCTCCCCGGCGAGGTGACCTGGCCCGCCGCCGTGGTGGGCGAGGGGGACCTGCTGGCGGTCGGCACGCGGGGGGGCCAGCTCGTGCTCATGCACGCCTCCGGGCGGCCCTACGCGACCCATGCCGCCCGCGACGAGGTGACGGCCCCCGCCACCTTCCTGGGGGGCGACATCCTGTACGGGGCGTGGGACGGTACCCTGCGCCGGGTGCGCCTGGCGGGCGGCCAGGAGGGCTGGCAGCACCAGGCCCGCGCGGAGTTCACCGGGGCGCCGACCCTCTGGGGGGGCCGGGTCCTCGCCGCCAGCCGCGACGGGCACCTGCACGCGCTCGACGCGGGGACGGGCGAACTCGCCTGGGCCTACCGCGCGGGCGGCCCGGTCGCCGCTTCCCCTGTCGTCTGGGCGGGCGCGGCGCTGCTGTGCGACGAGAACGGCTGGCTGCACGCCCTGGACGCCCGCAGCGGCAGCCCCCTCTGGAAGGTGGAGGTCGGCACCGTCCACGCCACGCCCGCCCTGCTCCCGACCGGCCCCGGCGAGGCCACCCTGATCGTGCCGACCTGGCCCGGCGAGGTCCACGCCCTGGCGCTCACCGCCGCGTCGGGCCGGGCGGGGCTCCACTCCCCCGACCCCACCCTCTGGACCTACGACCTGGAGGACGAGATCTGGGCCGCCCCCGCCGCCTCGGGGGGGCTGGTGATCGCGGCGGGGTGGGGGGGCACCGTGCGGGCGCTGCGTCTCGCGGACGGGGAGGATGTCTGGACGTTCGCGCTGGAGGGCCGGGTCACCGCCAGCCCCGTCGTGAGCGCCGGGCTGGTCTTCCTCGCCTCGGAGGCGGGCGAACTCGCCGCGCTCGACATGCAGACGGGGGCCGTGCGCTGGCAGCACCGCGAGCGCGAGGGGGTGCAGGCCACACCGCTCGCCGCCGCCGGAACGCTGTACGTGGCCTTTATGAACGGCACCCTGCGCGCGTACCGGGAGGGGGGGCTGCCCCGCCTCGACCTGCTCATGCCTTCCTGACAGCTATCCGGGAAGAGGTGTACACGCCGCCTCCTGGCCCCTGTGGCGAGTTCTATACGGCGCGCCACCTCGCATACAGCGCCCCCGTGACCAGCAGCAGCAGGGCGGTGACGCCCAGGATCGCCGCCCACCCTTCCGGTCGCGGCGCCAGCAGGAGACGGTCGGGCGCATGTGCCGTGACAAACGCCTGAACGAGCCCGAGCGGGAGATTGTCGCGGTTCAGCAGGTCCGGCACCGGCGTGTATTCGAACGACAGGCGGCGCACGAAGGGGTCGAACTCGAAGCCGAGCAGCGCCAGGCTCGCCACGCTGGAGATCAGGGCGGCGAGCGCGGACGGCAGCAGCCGGGCCAGGCTGGCCGCGCACAGGAGCACCGCCGCGCCGCGCAGCCACACCAGGAGGGTGCCCAGCCAGAATTGCCCCATCACCTGCTCGCCGCTCCACCAGGTGAAGGACAAGGCGCCGCGCGTACTCACCAGGGCCGCGCCGAGCAGCACCGTGACGGTCACGGCCAGCAGGCCGAAGCCCAGGCGCGTGACCAGCACGCGCGGGGCGCTGAGGGGTTGAAGCTGTAAAAAGGCCATTCCGCTGTTCAGACGACTGCCGAACAGCGCGCCCACCAGCGTCGCCAGAAGGGGCGCCCACCAGTCCAGCCAGCGGCCCGCGAACACGGCGGAGACCAGGCACGAGGAAGGCCGGTCTTTCAGCAGGCCCGCCCAGAACTCGCAACGCGTGCCGCTGACCCAGGGGCCGAGCTCACGCGCGGACGCGAAGGGGGGCGTCCCCGGCAGAACCCGCGCGCCGTATCCCAGACCCAACGCCAGCGCCAAGGCGAGCAGCAGGGCCAGGGGCACCCGGGCGTTCCGCCACGCCAGCCAGGTCACGCCGCACCGCCCAGCAGGTCGGCATACACCTCGGCGAGGGGCCGCGGCCTGACCTGCACGTCAACGGGACGCGCGGCGGCGATGGCGGCGAGGACGGCCTCGCGCGCCCCCCGGACCTGCAGGGTGAGCGTGCGGCCCTGCACGTCGAGGCGTTCCACGCCCGCCACGCTTTCCAGGTGCCGCAGGGTTCCGGCGGGCAGCACGTCCGGCAGGATCGCCTGCACGACCGCATGCTGGGCGCGCAACTCGTCGAGGTCGGCTTCGAGAACGACCCGGCCCTCCTTCAGGAACGCGGCCCGGTCCGCGAGCCCCTCGACCTCGGGGAGGACATGCGAGCTGAGGAGGACGGCGTACCCCTCGGCGGCGTGGGCGGCCAGCAACCCGGCGAGCCGTTCGCGGTGTTCGGGATCGAGGCCGTTGGTGGGTTCGTCCAGCAGCAGGAGCTGGCAGCCGCTGCCGAAGGCGTAGGCGACGGCCAACCCCATGCGCTGGCCGGTGCTGAGCTTCCCGGCGGGTTGATCGAGCGGCACGTGCAGCGCCCCCGCGGTGGCGAGCGCCATCGCCCGGTTCCAGGTCCCATAGACGCGCTCCCCGAAGGCAAAGTGGGTGCGGGCCGTCTCGCCGGGCATCACGGTGCCCCCGGTGGGGACCAGCGCGGCGCGTTGCCGGACCAGCAGGCCGCCCGCGCCGGGGGGCAGGTCGAGAACCTCGATAACTCCCCGCGCGCCGGGATGCAGGCCGAGGACCGCCCGCATCAGGGTGCTTTTCCCGCTGCCATTCTGGCCCAGCAGGGCGGTGATCGAGCCGGGGGGAACCTGGAGATCGGCGCCCCGCAGGACCTCGCGCCGCCCGTGGCGGGCGTGGAGGTCTCTGACCCGGAGCGCGTTCACCGGGCCTCCCGGCCGAGTCCCTGGATGACCTGGGCGACGTTCGCCTGCACGTCCGCTGGGGACATCCCGCTGGCGAAGAGGCGGTGCAGGATGTCCCGCAACTCCTCCAGGAGGCCTTCCTGGGACTCGGCCCGGGCAAGGGACTGCTTCGCCTGGGGACTGACCGTGGTTCCCGCGCCAGCCCGGCTTTCGATCAGGCCGCCGCGTTGAAGTTCGGCGTACGCACGGGTGATGGTGCTGGGCGCGAGACGCAGTTCGCTGGCGAGCGCGCGGACAGTAGGCAGCCCATCCCCTGGCCGCAGCGTGCCGCGTTGCACGGCTCGGGTCAGCGCCTGGCGCACCTGCAGGTAGATGGGCACACCACTGTGCGGGTCGATCTGGCCGCCCAGCCAGTGGAGGAGCCCAGCCTCACCGTTGTTCTCTTGTAGCATATATTCATTACATTGGAACAAGAGGGGAGATAAGTCAAGATGCCCCGTCTCGACCTGCTCATGCCCTCCTGACGGTCGGCCCGGCATGTCAGGAGTCAGGGAGGAAGGACTGCCCCCGGTCGCCCATAGAATCCATCTTCCCCTGACCTTCCCTCATCATTTCCGGGCGTAGACTTCGGTTCAGGACGCCGCCGACCAGCTCCGTCCACGCCACGGAGGAAAAGATCATGCCCAACATCGGACCCGGTGAACTGCTCGTCATCCTGCTCATCGCGCTGCTCGTCTTCGGTCCCAAGAAGCTCCCCGAACTCGGCAAGAGCCTGGGCGCGGGTATCCGCGAGTTCCGCAAGGGCACTCAGGGCCTCAAGGAGGAGCTGGAGGGCAGCTTCCGCGAGACACCCGGCCCCGCGCCCGTCCAGACGGTCGTGGCGCAGGCCGTCGTCCCGCCGGTCACCCCGGCCCATGCCACCCCGGTGACCCCCCAGGCCGTCACGCCCCAGAGCGTCACCCCGGCCGCGGACGAGCCCCCGCGTTCCTGACCCCTCTGCCCCGCGCCGCCTCCTGACCCGGGGCGGCCTTTTTCTGGCCCGGGCGTGCGGTTTTGCGTCCCGGCCCCCGGGGAGGGGCTGCTAGATTGGCCCGGTGACTCAGGAACGTGTGGCGCTTCTCACCGACAGTACGGCCGACCTTCGGGCGGGGGAGGCGGAGGCGCTGGGCGCCCTCGTCGTGCCGCTCACGCTGGAGGTGGACGGCGCGGTGTACAGCGATCCCGGCACGCGGGTGCGCCCCGGCCTGGAGGTGATGACGGGGGAGGCCCTGCGCGCCCGGATGCTCGCGGGTTCGGCCCCGCGCACCAGCCAGGGCACCCCCGACGACTTCGCCCGCCACTACGACCTCGCCCTGTCGAGGGCCGACCGGGCCCTGTGCCTGCCGGTCGCCTCGAACCTCAGCGGCACCTTCGCCTCGGCGGTGGCGGCGGCGCAGGCCTTCGCGGGGCGGGTGCGGGTGGCCGATGCCCGGGCGGTCAGCGTGGGGCTGGGGGCGGCGGTGCGGCAGGCCCGGGCCTGGCTGGACGCGGAGCGCGGCCCCGAGGAGGTGGCGGCGGCGATCACGGGGTACGGGGAGCGGGTCTTCCTGCGGATCGTGCCCCAGGACCTGCGCTGGCTCGTCGCAGGGGGGCGGCTCTCGCGGGTGGCGGGGACGGCCGCGCGGGTCCTGAACGTCCGCCCCGTCATCGACGTGCGCGGCGGGCGGGTGGAGCCTATCGCCCGCGTGCGCGGCTTCCACGCGGCGCTGCGCGAGATCGTCCGCGCCTTCCCCGCCGACCTGGAGGCGACCGTCCTGCACGCCGGGAACCCGGAGGATGCCCGCTTCCTCGCCGGGGAACTCGCCCTGCGGAACATCCGCGTGAGGGACACGCGCGAGGTCGGGGCCGTCCTGCTCGTCCACGCGGGGCCGGGGACCGTCGGCCTGGCGGGCACCCCGGCGGTGGTCCGCTGATGCTCGCCCGCGCCCGCAGCGTGGCCCTGATCGGCGTGGACGCCGTGCCCGTCGAGGTGGAGGTGGATGTCAGCCCGGGCCTCCCCGCCTTCACCGTGGTCGGCCTCCCCGACCAGGCGGTCAGTGAGGCACGCGAGCGAGTTCGGGCCGCCGTGCGAAACGCGGGCCTGCCCTTCCCCGCCGCCCGCATCACGGTCAACCTCGCGCCCGCCGACCTGCGGAAGGAGGGGCCGCTGTACGATCTCCCCATCGCCCTGGGCCTGCTCGCCGCGCAGGAGATGCTGCCCGGGGAGGCGTTGGCAGAGGTCGTCAGCGCCGGGGAACTCGCCCTGGACGGCACCCTGCGGCCCATCGCCGGGGCGGTCAACCTCGCGCTCCTCGCCGGGCAGGAGGGGCGGCCCGCCCTGCTTCCCGCCGCCAACGCGGGCGAGGCGGCGCTCATCGAGGGCGTGACCGTCCACGGGGCGCCGACCCTCCTGAGCGCGGTGCGGCACCTCACCGGGCAGGCTCCTCTGGGCGAGACACCGCCGCCCGAGCCCGCGCCCGACGACACGGCCCTCCTCGACCTCGCCGACCTCAAGGGGCAGGCGGCGGCCAAGCGGGCGCTGGAGATCGCGGTGGCCGGTGGGCACAATCTCCTGCTGGTCGGCTCGCCGGGGAGCGGCAAGACCATGTTGGCCCGCCGCGCGCCCGGTCTGCTGCCCCCCCTGACCCGCTCCGAGGCGCTGGAGGTGACGAGGATTCACTCCGCCGCCGGGCTGCTCGGGGCGCGCGGCAGTCTGGTCGGGCACCCTCCCTACAGAGCCCCCCATCACACCGTCAGCGACGCGGGACTTATCGGCGGCGGCAGTGTTCCCAAACCCGGCGAGGTGTCCCTGGCCCACCGCGGCGTCCTCTTCCTCGACGAGTTCCCCGAGTTCTCCCGCAAGGCGCTCGAAACCCTGCGGCAACCCCTGGAAGATGGTCACGTCACCATCAGCCGCGCCCGCGCCACGGTGAGTTACCCCGCGCGCTTCCAACTTATCGGCGCCATGAACCCCTGCCCCTGCGGCCACCACGGCGACCCCGAGAAGCCCTGCACCTGCACGCCCACCGAGCGGACCCGCTACGCCGGGCGCCTCAGCGGGCCGCTGCTCGACCGGATGGACCTCATTTCGCGCGTCCCCAGATTGACGGTGGACGAGCTGACCCGCGCGCCGGAATCCGAGGGCAGCGCCCACGTCCGCGAGCGGGTGGTGCGGGCGCGCGAGGCGATGCTGGCGCGGCAGGGGACGCGCAACAGCGACCTCGTCGGGCAGGCGCTGCGCCGTCACGCGCCGCTCGCCCCCGGGCCGGACGCCTTTCTGCGCTCGGCGGCCCGGCAACTGGGCCTGACCGGGCGGGGCTTCGACCGCGTGCTGCGGGTGGCGCGCACGGTGGCCGACCTGGCGGGCAGCCCTGACATCCGGGAGGCCCACCTCGCCGAGGCCGTCACCTACCGCCCGCGCGACCTGGCCTGAGGATCATCCCCGTCCGCCGTTTCCCTCCTCCTCGCGCAGGCCCTCGGGGTCGAGCACGGCGGGCACCGCGCTGGCATTCGCGTTGGCGATGGCGGGGAGCGCCACCTTGGTGTCCCCGTCGTCGCCGCGCGGGTCCTCGCCCGCCCCCGGGGGGTTCTCCAGGTTCCCGCCCTCCTGCTCGACCTCCTCGACACTGCGGCCCAGCGGGGTGTCGCCGTAGCGGTTTTCACTGTCGGTCATGGTCCAGTTTGTGCCCGGTCAGGAGGCCATGACATGAGGCCCGGCTTGCCCGGACCTTCACCACGGGGGCGAGCCTGTCCCGCCCGTCCCACTCCGGGGTGGGTTACCCGTTCTCCTCGGTGCTGTCGCGGTTCTCGCGGGCGGTGCCGTCATCCGCGTCGCCGCCGCGGTCCGTGACCCTGCCCCCGTCCGTGACGGCGGGGATCATGCCGGTGCCCGCCGGGCCACTCAGCACCGGGGGGACCGGAACTCCGGCGAGGGCGTCGTCGTCGCGCACCTGCTCGCCGGGCACAGGAGAATTCACCCGGTTGGTGTTGTCCTGCTCGACTTCCTCCACGCTGCGGCCCAGGGGAGCGTCACCGTACCGGTTGTCGGGGTCGGTCATGTGTCAGTGTGTGTCCCCGCCCGGTCGCCGGGTGTGAGGCCGGGCTTGCGCGGGCCTTCATGCGCCCCCGCTCTCCCGCTATGCTGCCCCACAGTGAGGAGAATCAAGCGATGAGTGACCGCGTACTGTCGGCCCTGAAGGGTCTGGGAATCGAGGGGGCGCCCACGGCCACCCTGGAGCGCGAGGGGGCCTTTTTCGCCCTGCTCGAAGGGGTGCTGGTGTACCAGGACGAGCAGGGGACCCGCCGGGTGACCCTGCGCGACCTCACCCGCATCCACAGCGACCAGGCCGGGCTGCTGCGGGTGGAGACGCCCGCCGGGACGGCCCTGACCGCCAGCCTGCTGGGCTTTGACCCGGGGCGCGTGCAGGCGTTTTTCGCGGGGGTCCGCGACGCCACCGCCCGCGCCAAGAACCTGCCCGTCGCGCCGCTGCCCACCCCCGGGGGGCAGAAGACCTTCGGCAGCGCCGCCAAGTCGGCCCCGTCCCCGAAGCCCACCCCCGGCCCCTCCGGCGGCTCGCCCCGCGACGCGGCTCCCGTGGCCGCCCCCGCGCCGGAGGAACGCCCCCCCCGCAGCCCGGAGCCGCAGCCCGCTCCCGAGCGCCAGGAGAAGGCGCGGGAGGTCCGGGTCATCGCGGCCACGCCGCCCCCGGTCACCATCCCCGCCGCGTCCGCCGAGGGGAAGCTGGAGCCCAAGGCCCCGTCGGAAGCCCCTCCCGCCGCGCCCGTCCCGGCGACACCCGCCGCAAAACCGAGGCCTCTTCCCCCCACCTTGGTGGAGCGGGCGAACGCGGTGGGCGGGCTGGCGGGCCGCCTGCAAGTCCTGGCGGTCATCCTGGGCCTGGCGGCGGTCGGGCTGGCCGTGTTCCAGTTCCTGGGCGGGGAACTCCTGAACGGCATGTGGACCCTGATCGCCGGGGGCGTGAGCTGCATCGCGCTCCTCGCCTTCGCGGACGTGACCCGCCTGATCGCGGCGCTCGCCCAGGCGGTCGCGGGGACACGGGCCGATGAGCGCGGCTCCTGAGCCGGACGGGGAGGCCCGCGAACTCGTCTGTCAGGCGGTCGCCCTCCCCTCCGTCTCTGGGGAGGAGGGGCCGCTCGCCCGCTTCCTGGTGGAGTGGATGGCGGCCCGCGGCTTCCGGGCCCACGTGGACGAGGCGGGCAACGCGGTGGGCGAGCGCGGCCACGGCCCGCTGACGGTGGTGCTGCTGGGGCACATCGACACCGTGCCGGGCGACATCCCCGTGCGGGTGGAGGACGGCCTGTTGTACGGGCGCGGCAGCGTGGACGCCAAGGGCAGTTTCTGCGCCTTCGTGGCGGCGGTGGCGGCCCTGCCGGAGACGGCGCTGGCCGGGGCGCGCTTCATCTGCGTCGGCGCGACCGAGGAGGAGGCCCCCAGCAGCCGGGGCGCCCGGCACGCCCTGCGGGTCTACACCCCCGACCTCGTCCTGATCGGCGAGCCGAGCGGCTGGGAGGGCCTGACGCTGGGGTACAAGGGCCGCCTCGCCCTCCGGGTGCGGGTGGCAAAGGACAACTTCCACACGGCGGGCGAGGGCACGAGTGCGGCGGACGACCTCGCGGAGGCGTGGTTCCGGGTGCGGGAGTGGGCGGCGGGCACGGCGGGGGAGGGCGTTTTCGGGGCGGTCCAGGCGACCATTCAGCACCTCTCGTCGAGCGCGGACGGCCTCATGCAGGTCGCCGAGGGCACCTTCGGCCTGCGCCTGCCGCCCGGGCTGACACCGGCTGGGGTGGAGGAGACCCTGCGTGACCTGCTCGCGGGCCTGCCCGTCACCCTCACCTTCGGCGGGCACGAGACGGCGGTTCGCCACCCCAGGGACAACGCGCTGACCCGCGCCCTGCGCGTCGCCATCCGCGAGCGGGGGGGCCGCCCGGTCTTCAAGGTCAAGACCGGCACGAGCGACATGAACGTGGTCGCGGAACACTGGCCGGTGCCCACTGTCGCCTACGGTCCGGGAGACAGCGCCCTCGACCACACGCCGAATGAGCACCTCGACCTCGCGGAGTATGACCAAGCCGTCGCGGTGCTGACCTCAGCCCTGACGCGGCTGGCGGGGGCACGCCCAGCATGAGGACAAGCTCAGGCTGAACCCCTCTTGCCCCTCGGCTGGGCGGGGATAAGGTGGGGGCCGGAGGAGGCCGGGAGGCCCGGTGCCCCCGGCCTCGCCCCTGCCGTCAGTCCCAACGCCCAGCCGGGCCGCCCAGAAGAGGACGGCGTTCCGGCCCATCACGCTGCGCCACATCCCCCGGAGACCCATGGACCCCGTCACCATCCTGCTCATCCTGTTCGTCCTCGCCCTGATCCTGTTCGCCACCGAGTGGCTGCCCGTGGACGTGACCGCCCTGCTGCTGCTGGGCTCGCTGCTCGGCCTGGGGCTGCTGAGCCCCAAGGAGGCCTTCGCGGGCTTCGGGAGCGACACCGCCCTGACGCTCGCGGGCCTGTTCATCCTGACACGGGTGCTGCTGCGCGCGGGCGTGATCGAGTGGGTGGGCGTGAGCCTCGCCCGGCGGGCCCGCAACGCGGGCGGCATGGTGCGCGGGATGCTGGGGGCCGTGGCGGGGGTGAGCGCCTTTACCAGCAATACGGCCACGACCGCCGTGTTCCTGCCGGTCGTGACGGGCCTGGCACGGCGGGCGGGGCTGGCCCCCAGCCGGGTCCTCATGCCGCTGGCGTTCGCCAGCATCCTGGGAGGCACGGTCACGGTGATCGGCACCTCCACCAACCTCGTCGTGTCGGGGGCGCTGCCGACAGCGGGGCTGAGGCCGCTGGGCTTTTTCGAACTCGCCTGGGTCGGCCTGCCCGTCGCCGCGGTGGGGCTGCTCTACCTCTTCTTCGTCGCCCCCCGCCTGCTCCCCGCGCGGGACGCCGCGCTGGAGGAGTCGCTGCGCGCCTACCTCGCGGACCTGACGGTGGCGACGGGCAGTCCCCTCGCCGGGCAGACCCTGCGCGAGACGGGCCTGGGCCGCGACCACGGCCTCACGGTTGTCGCCGTGCGGCGGGGGGAGGACACGGTGTACGCGCCCGGGCCGGACTTCCGGGTGCAGGAGGGGGACACCCTCGCCGTGGAGGGGCCGCCCGACCGCATCCTGACCGGCAAGAGCACTCTGGGCGTGTTCAGCAAAAGCGAGCTAAAACTTCAGGTGGAGGGCAGTACCCAGGTGCGGCTCGTCGAGGCGGTCGTGCTGCCGGGGAGCCCGCTCACCGGGCGCACCCTGCGCGAGTCGCGCTTCCGCGAGCGTTACGGCGTCTCCGTCCTCGCCCTGCACCGCCGCGCCCGCACCGTCGAGCGCCTGGCGGGCCTGCGGGTTCAGGTCGGCGACGTGCTCATGATCCAGGGCAGCGCCGAGCGGATCGCGGCGCTGGGCGACTACC
Organism: Deinococcus aerius; assembly: GCF_002897375.1. NCBI lineage: Bacteria > Thermotogati > Deinococcota > Deinococci > Deinococcales > Deinococcaceae > Deinococcus > Deinococcus aerius. Next base: position 23,810 of record NZ_BFAG01000009.1, read on the forward strand.
TCACCGTGCTGGGTGACCTCACCGAGGAGCAGCGGGACCTGCGGAAGGCGCCGCTCGCCCTGCTGCTCTTCGGCGGCGCGGTGGTGCTGGGCGGCCTGGGCCTGCTGCCCCTCAGCGTGGCGGTCGTCATCGCCGTGGCCCTGGCGCTCGCCCTGCGCCTCCTCACGCCCGAGGAGGCCTACCGCGCCGTCGAGTGGCCGGTGATCGTCCTCGTGGCCTGCATGCTCGCCTTCGGCACCGCCTTTCAGGACACCGGGGCGGCCAAGGTCCTCACCGGCGCGATCTCCGGCGTCCTTCAGCCCCTGGGACCCTACGGCCTGCTCGCCGCCCTGTTCGTGGTGACCGTCGCCCTCACCCAGCCCATGAGCAACCAGGCCGCCGCCCTCGTCATGCTGCCCCTCGCCATCGGCACCGCGGGGACGCTGGGCTACGACCCCCGCCCCTTCGTCATCGGCATCACCGTCGCGGCGAGCAACTCCTTCATCACGCCGCTGGAGCCGTCCTGCATGCTCGTGTACGGGCCGGGCCGCTACCGCTTCCTGGACTTCGTGCGGGTGGGCACCGGCCTGACGCTGGTGACGTTCGTGGTGGCGATGCTGGTGATTCCGCGGGTGTGGCCGTTTTGAGCAATGAAGTGGTCAGCCGTCAGCAGGACATGCTTTTGCCGACCGCCAGATAAACACCGCTGAACACCCTCAATCGCCCCCGCACACTTCCCGCACGGAAAGCACGTTCATCGCGTCATTCCCGTCCCTCACCGTCTCGCCTGCTCCGCATCGTGCCACAGCCATAGCAGCGCGGCGAAGGGTGGGAACACCGTCTGGCAAGGCGCTCCCGACCGTGCCCCGACCTGGGAACGCGCCTCCCTGGGGTAAGTGGGGCGAGGGAGGGGGCTGGGGGTGTGGATGGGGTATTGCCTTCAGGGGGAGGTCAAGGTCTCCATGATGGCTTCCGCAAGGCGCGAGTCGTCATTGTTATTTGGTGTAGTGTCAGGGTAAATCATGGCGACCGTTCTGTTGCCAAAGAGGTAAGAGCGGGCGACAACATGGACACGTTGCTTACTAGGAAGCTCAACATCGAATAGGGTCCGTGACATATAGCCATTAGCCACCTTACTAATAGTTGTGGATTCAAGCTTGACGTTGCCCTGCTTGGAGTAACCATTGAGCAGCCCACCGACGAAATTGAACAGGCTGCTGAGGGTGCGGTCCAACTCAGTATCCAAGTTTGGGGGTGGCTCCGCCGTTCCTGGGATAACGGCTAAGGCGTTATCTCCAAGTTGAGGACCGGTCACGAGGAATAGGTTTACCCCCGCTGTTGTGTGGGGCGTGACTTTGAGCCCATTGGGTAGGACAATGCTGAACCCAGTTGTACCCAACCGCTGCTTGACCTTAAGGGGCGGCGTTGGGAAAGTGGTCTGGGCAGTGGCTGGGGCAGAGCAAAGCGTCAACGCGGTCAGGATGGCCCAAGGTTTCAAAAGTTCCATGCTGGAGCTTACACATCCAGGGGAAGAAGTGGATTGAGGGAAACCTTATGAATAGTGGGGGGTGGATGAATAATCCCCGCTTAAAAGTGGGGCAGGGAGCGCAAGGTAAACTAGGGTACCAAGACGAATACTTTTGACCCTAGATAAACAGCGGTGCGTCCGGGTCGTCGGGGAGGGGGCGGTCCTTGCGGGCGAGCAGGGCGGCGGTCGTTCCGATGCCGATCACGGCGCCGAGGGCCAGCACGACCAGCGCCCACGTCGTCAGAACATGGCTGCGGTCCGAACTCATGGGTGCAGCATAACAGCCGTCACCCCCACGCGTTCCTTACAGGGATTGAGAGGGGGCTCTTCAGTCCGCCGGAAGCCCCTGGCCCCGCGCGACCGGCTTGGGAAGCTCTCGCGGCAGCCGCGTCCACAGGGCGAGCAGGGAGAGGCTCCCCAGCGCGGCGAGGGCGAGCAGGCCCCAGCGCGGCCCCAGCGGCCCCTGCTTGCTGATCAGCGTGCTGGCAATGAGCGCCCCGGGAGGCCCCATCCCCACCAGCACGAAGGAATACAGGCTCATCACCCGCCCGCGCAGGTGGTCGGGGACGACGAGCTGCACGGTGCTGTTCGCGCTCACCAGCAGGGACAGCATCCCGAAGCCGCACGCGGCGAGTACCGGCGTGCCCAACACCGGCCCCGGTGTCCAGGCGAGCGCGACCGTGCTGGCGATCAGCAGCACCCCGCCGACCCGCAGGTTCCGCAGCGGGTTGGGCTTGCTCGCCTGCCACAGCGCCCCCGCCATCGCCCCGAGCCCGAAGGCGGCCGACAGGATGCCGAACGTCGCCTCCCGCGCCCCGAACACCACCCGCGCGAAGTACGGGATGATGATGTTGAAGTTGATCACCGTGAGGCTCAGCGCCCCCACGAGCAGCATCACGTTCCGCACCGCCGGGGTGTGCCGGACGTAGCTGAGCCCCTCCCGGATGTCCTCCAGGACCGTGCTCCGACCGGCCCCCTCGCGTGGGGGAAAGGGCAGCGTGGCGATCACGAAGAGCACGACGAAGAACGAGGCGACGTTCAGGTAAAAGGGCAGGGCCAGCCGCGCGAGGTTGTCCGGGTTGCCCCCCGCCAGCAGGGACACCCCCAGCGCGGCGACCAGGCCGAACACCGCCTGGCCCAGGGTGCGGCTGACATTGAACGAGAGGCTGTTGAGCGCCACCGCGTTCGGCACGTCGCCGCGCGGCACGAAGTCCACCACCATGCTCTGCCGGGCGGGCATGTCGAAGGCGTTCGCGGTGCCGCTGACAAAGGCGAGCGCCATCACCAGCGGCAGCGTCACGACCCCCAGGTGCGTGGTCACGGCCAGGCCAGCGGCGGTCAGCATCAGCGTGACCTGGGTGGCGAGCAGCACCCGGCGCCGCGGCACCCGGTCGATCACCGCCCCGGCGAACAGCGAGAGCAGCAGGCTGGGCAGGAACTGCGCCACCGTCACGGAGCCCAGCGCCGCCGAGCTACCCCCCGAGAGTTCCAGCACGAGGTACTGCTGGGCGGTGGACTGCATCCACGAGCCGACCAGCGAGAGCAGTTGCGAGAACCAGTAGCGGCGGTAATGAACGTGGCGAAGCGCGCGAAACGTCCGCGTTCGCCACGCGGAGGCGCGGGCAAGCATTCGCCCAGCATAGGCGCGCGGGGCCGCTGGGCTTTTCCCCGTCCCGCCTGCCGGAACACGGCCAGAATGTGAAAAAACCGCCACCAGGAGCGCGGGGACTTGGCAAATGTGACGCGGGCATGTTACGGTGCCCCTGTTTCAATTTTCTTTGCCCGGCTCTCATTCCGGGTTAGCCGTGTGTGCCCCTTTCAGGCGGCCCTTTCCGAGTGTCTTTCGCGCCCTGTGAGTCCTCCCCCATGCCCCACTCCTTCCGCGCCCCCGTGTTGCCGAGCCTCCTGATCCTGATGGGAGCCGTCTCCTTCGCGCAGGCTGCTGGTACAGCCCCCAGCCCGGTTGGTCCCGCGCCGACCGGGCTTTCCTCTGCCGTGAGCGGCGACACCGTGACGGTGAGGCCGGGCGACACGGCCTACAGCCTGGCGCGCGCGTACGGGCTGACGGTCGACGCCCTGCTGGCCCTGAACGGATTGAGTTCGCCCGACCTGCGCGCCGGACAGGTGCTGCGGGTGCGGGACGTGCCCCCGTACGTCGCCCAGCGCGGAGACACCCTGTACTCGCTGGCCCGCCGCTTCGGCGTGAGCGTGGACAGCCTGCTCGCGCTCAACGGCCTACCGAGGGACACCCGGCTGGAGGTCGGGCAGGTGCTGCGTATTCCGGCGCCCGGCCCCGGAGCCCCGGCCCCCCTGCCCGTGCAGGCCCAGGCTGTTCCCGTCCCCCCGGTGGCGACCACCGAGCCCCTCCCCACCCCCGCCCCCGCCCCGGTCGTCCCCAGTGCCCCGCTCACGGGCGACTGGCGGGAGGCGGCCCTGGCGATGCTGGGTGTGCCCTACGCCTACGGCGGCTCCGGTCCCGGTGGCCTGGATTGCAGCGGCTTCGTCGTGCAGGTCTTCGCGCCGCTCGGGGTGCAACTGCCGCGGCGCAGCGCCGACCAGGCGCAGTCCGGCGCGCCCGTCGCCCTGACCGAGCTGCAACCCGGCGACCTGGTGTTCTTCGACACCTCGGGCCGCGGCGAGGTGACGCATGTGGGCATCTACCTGGGCGACGACGAGTTCGTGAACGCGAATTCCTACAAGGGGCAGGTTGCCGTGGACCGCCTGATGAGCGACCCCTACTGGGCACCCCGCCTGCTCGGCGCGCGGCGGATCCTGCCCCCCTCGACGACCTACGCGGCGGGGCACTGACCCCGGCAAGCCCGGCGAAAGGACGCGGCGCCTCACGGAATCGTGGGCGCCGCGTCCTTTCTTGCATTCAGGGCGTCAGCCCGCGTCGTCGGCCACGTCCTCGTTGTCCAGCAGGTGCCGGTACTCCTCCAGGTGCTCGCCCTCGCCGAGTTCCCGGGCGATCTTCTCGATGGCGAGCCGGACCACCTCGCTCTTGCTGATCAGGCGCTCGGGGCTGGAGAGTTCGTAGGCGGTGCGCGTCAGCAGGGCGTCCTGTTCCTCGCTGATAACAACTTGGAGGCGTTTGCGTTCCTTCTTCGGCATCCCCTGTATCCTCTCTGGCGGCGGGCTTTCCTGACGCGGCACGGGTTGATCTGCCGGGCAGCGTAGCACGCCTCGTGAGTGCCCTCAACATGATTCGCCTTCCCCTCCCGTGAGGATGAGGTGGCCAGCACTTTACAGGGGACACATCCTGCTGCTGCTGCGGGGCCGTAAGGTCGGCGTAGACGTGGGGTGAGCAACATGTGTAACATGCACTCGGCTGCCCCCGGGTGAGCCCGAACAACGCCGCTTTCAAGGCGCCGCCCCCGGCGCTCCCAACCCGAAAGGACCACCATGCAACTGACGCCGCTGCACATTCAGGGAGGCCGGGAACTCTCCGGCGAGATCGCCATTCAGCCCAGCAAGAATGCGGCCCTGCCGATCATCGTCGCCAGCCTCCTGAGCAGCGAGCCCGTCACCCTGCACGGCGTCCCCCGGCTCTCGGACGTGTACACCATCCTGGACCTCGCGCACCACATCGGCACGCGCCACGCCTGGGTCGGGCCCAACAGCCTCACCCTGCACACGCCCGAGATCCTCAACACCGACGCGCCCTACGCGCTGGTCTCCAAGATGCGCGCCAGCTTCATCATGATGGGCGCGCTGATCGCCCGCGCGGGTCAGGCGACCGTCTCCATGCCCGGCGGCTGCGCCTTCGGCTACCGGCCCGTCGATCAGCACGTCAAGGCCTTCCGGGCTCTGGGCGTGCAGGTCGAGGAGGAGGGCGGCAACTTCGACGCCCGCCGGGGGGGCAGCCTGGGCGGCACCTTCGTGTTCGAGCTGCTGACCGTCGGGGGCACCCAGAACGCCATCCTCGCCGCCGCGTTGGGCGACGGGGTGGTCACGCTGGAAAACGCCAGCATCGACACCGACGTGGTGGACCTGATCAACTTCCTGAATAGCCTGGGGGCGCGGATTGACGGGGCGGGCACGAACACGCTCACCATCCAGGGCGTGAAGGCCCTGCGCGGGGGCGAGTACCGGATTATCCCCGACCGCATCGAGGCGGGCACTTTCATGATCGCCGCCGCCGCCACCCGCAGCCGCCTGACCCTGACGAACGTGCGCCCCGACCACCTGCGCGCCGTCAGCGCCAAGCTGACCGAGATGGGCGTGGACATCCTGGAATCCGGGGAGCGCCTGCTGGTGGACGCCCGGAACCGCAGCCTCAAGGCGGTGAACGTCACCACCCAGAGCTTTCCCGGCTTCCCCACGGACGTGCAGCCCCAGATGAGCGCCCTGCTCGCCACCGTCCCCGGCGCGAGCGTCGTGCAGGACCCGGTGTACCCCGACCGCCTCACCCACGTCGCGGAGCTGCACCGCATGGGCGCCAACATCACCGTCAGCGGCTATACCCAGGTCATCCAGGGCGGCCCGCTGCACGCCGCGCCCGTCAAGGCCGCCGACCTGCGCGCCGGGGCGGCTCTCTTCATCGCCGCGCTGACCTGCGAGGGCGAGACCGTGATCGACGGCGTGCAGTACCTCAACCGCGGCTACGAGCGCCTGGCCGAGCGCCTGCGCTCCATCGGCGCAAACGCCTGGCAGCCCCAGCCGGTGCTGGCCAGCGCCATGGACTGAGCAGAAAGAGAGAACGTGCCCGCCTCCATTGCTGGGGCGGGCGCGTTCTTGTGAGGGATGGGATGAATCTGGAAGAAGCTTTAAAGGCGGTCCACGACCGGCAAACCTTTCTCGCGTTTGTGGACGCCCTACTGACAGCAGCGGTGCGGGATGGGGGGGACAGTGAGATCAACCCCCGCACGGCAACGTTTTTGGAGGCTGCGCTGGCTGCTACTGCCGACTACGAAGGAGGAGTTGACTTCCTGGAGCAGCCATCATGGAAGGGCTTCGCTACCTTCCTGCATCTGGGCCTGATCTACGAGTGATCCCCTAAACTTCCCCGCCCCACCCTTGCCCGTGTTCCGCCCAGGCCGCTTCAATCTGCCTCAGCAACTCAGCGGGCAGCGGCCCTTTCTCCACGACGGCCACGTTCCGCTCCAGGTTCTCCACCCTCGCCGTGCCCACGATGGCGCTGCTCACTCCTGGGGCAAAGGCCGAGAAGCGCAGGGCGAACTCGTTCCAGTCCAGGTCGCCGGGGTCCAGACGCAGCGTCTGCAACCGTTCCCAGTACACCTCCGCGTACTGACCCACCGGGCGCTTGCTGAATTGCCAGGCGGCGTTGGCGATGGGCCGCTTGGCGATCACGCCCAGTCCCCTTGCCGCCGCCCCGGGCAGGACGTGGTGCAGGCTCCACTGGTCGGTGAGGTTCACACTCGTCTGAATACTGCCAAAACGGCCCGACTCCGCGGCCCACGCCAGCGCCTCGTTCTCGCCGCTGTAGGCCGCGACCCGGATCAGGCCCGCATCCCGTGCCCGGTCGAGTTCGGCGAGCAGGTCGTCCCGCCGTAGGGTGTCGGGTGGGCAGGAATGCAGGTGGAAGATGTCGATGCGGTCCGTCCGCATCACCCGCAGGGCACGCTCGATGCCCAGGCGGATGCTGCCGGGCGTCCAGTCCCCCACGCCCTCCACCCCGTAGCCGCCCTTGGTGCTCAGCACGAACTCGTCGCGGCGGCTGGCGAGGTAACGGCCGACTCGTTCCTCACTCAGGCCGTAGCCGCGCGCCGTGTCGATCAGGGTGATGCCGAGGTCAAGGGCGCGGTGGAGCAGCCGCTCGGCCTCCGCTTCGGGCAGGGCCTCGGCCCCGACTTGGCCCGCTCCCAGCCCCAGCACGCTGACCCTCAGGCCCGTAGTTCCAAACTCACGTTGCAGCATGGGGCGTACCATACCCCCATGAGTGACCCCGCCTTCAACTTCTGGGAACATGCCCAGGAGATGACGGAAGAAGAATACCTGCGAACCGAGCCGGAGAGCCCGGTCAAGCGGGAGTTCGTGGACGGGTACGCTTACCCCCTGCACGGGCGGACGTTGGCACAGGCGGGGGCGAGCAGCGGGCACGGGGAAATTGCGCTGAACATTGGGGCGGCCCTTCTGCCCCAGGCTCGCCGCTCAAACTGCCGAGTCTATGTGGCTGATATGCGTGTGAGCGCCGAGAACCCGACGGGGAGACGGGTGTACTACTACCCGGATGTGGTCGGCACGTGTGAACCTATGGAACTTGAGACCACACTCAGCCGCGAACCCTGCCTCCTCGTCGAGGTGCTGAGCCCCAGCACCGGCCATGTCGACCGCACCGACAAGCTCTGGGCCTATACCAGCCTTCCCAGCCTTCAGACCTACCTCATCGTGGACGCCTCAAAACGTTTCGTTCGAGTGATTCGGAGAACGGCGGATGGCTGGGAGGAGACAGAGCTGAGGGACGAGGGCACCGTCCCTATCCCCTGCCTGAACACCGACCTGACGCTCGACGACATCTACGCGGGTGTCCTCGACCGTTAGACGAGTTCCGCCCGTTCCTCCTGCTCCTTGCGGAACTGGAGTTCGTACAGGTCGCGGTACAACCCACCCGCCGCGATAAGCTGCGCGTGCGTCCCGTCCTCCACGACCTCCCCGGCATTCAGGACGAGGATGCGGTCGGCCCCCCGGATGGTGGAGAGGCGGTGCGCGATCACGAAGGTGGTGCGGCCCTGCATCAGCGTTTCCAGGGCGGCCTGAACGAGCGATTCGGACTCGTTGTCCAGGGCACTCGTCGCCTCGTCGAGGATGAGGATGCGGGGGTCTTTGAGGAGCGCGCGGGCGATGGCGACCCGCTGCCGCTGTCCGCCGCTGAGCTTGACCCCGCGCTCGCCGACCACCGTGGTATACCCCTGCGGGAAAGCGGAGATGAAGGTGTGGGCGTTTGCGGCGCGGGCGGCGGCCTCGACCTCCTCGAACGTGGCGTCCGGGCGCCCGTAGCGGATGTTTTCCTCGACCGAGCCGGAGAACAGCAGTGTCTCCTGCGGCACCAGGCCGACCTGGGCGCGCAATTCCGCCAGTGCGTACTCCCGCACGTCACGCCCGTCCACCCGCAACGAGCCACTTGTCACGTCCCAGAAACGCGGAATCAGGTTTACCAGCGTCGTCTTGCCCGCCCCGCTCGGCCCGACGAGGGCGACGACCTGACCGGCGGGCACGTCGAAGCTCACGTCCCTCAGGGTGGGCACGTCCCCGTACTGAAAGGAGACGTGGTCGAAGGTGACGCGGCCCTCAGCCCGGGTCAGGGGAGCGGGGCGGGCGGGCTCGGGCAGATCGCTGCGCTCGTCCAACAGCTCGAAGATGCGGCCCGACGCGCCCAGCGCCTCCTGAAACTGGTTGAAGATGCCCGTCAGCGCCGCCACCGTCCCGCCGACCTGAAGCGCGTAGATCAGGAAGGTCACGAGGTTGCCCGGCGTCAGGTTCCCCGCCATGACCTGCCGCCCGCCGTACCACAGCAGCGCGGCGAGCGAGCCGAAGGTCAGGAAGCTCATGGTGCCGTTCATCAGGGCCTGGAGGCGGGCGCGTTTCAGCGCGGCGAGGAAGGAGGCGACCACCCCCCGCCCGTAGCGGCCCCGCTCGACCTCCTCGGCGGTGAAGCTCTGCACGACCCGCACACCGCTGATCGCCTCCTCGGCGCTGGCGTTCGCGTCGGCTACCCGGTCCTGCACCTCGCGGCTGACCCGGCGGATGCGGCGCCCGATGGTGAAGGCCGTGCCGATCACCAGCGGAATCACCGCCAGCGTGAGCAGGCTCAGGCGCGGGCTGGTCGTCACGAGCAGGATGACGGCCCCGACAAAGCTGACCGTCTGTGCGGCGAGTTGCGCGAGGGCCGTGCTCGTCACCGTCTGCACCGTGCCCACGTCCGCCGTCAGGCGGCTCGTCAGGTCGCCCGTCTTGTGGTCCGCGAAAAAACGCGGCGAGAGCGTCAACAGGTGCCCGAAGAGCGAGCGGCGCAGGTCAGCCACCACCCCCGCCCCCACCCGGGACAGCAGGTACGACTGGGCGGCCCCGAACAGGGCACTGAGCGCGAAGATGCCCAGCAACATCAGCACCGTCCGGTCGAGCGGCCCGGTGTCCGTGCTCCCCACCCGCAGGAAGGAGGCGTCGATCAGCCGCCCGAACAGCAGCGGGAAGAAGAGGTTCAGCCCGCTGGCGACGAGCGTGGCGAGCAGCCCCAGCACGAACAGGCCCCGGTAGGGCCGCGCGTAGGCGAGCAGGCGCCGGAGCTGCCGGGGGTCACGTTTGACCCTTGGGGCATTCGGGTCACGGACCACGGGGGGCAGGCGAGAGGGGCGGGAGTACATGGGTCAGAGTACGCCCGGGGCACAAGGGCTGTGAACTGGCCGAACAGCGGGGAGGGGCTCCTGGAATGCTCCACCACACGATAGGGATACGGAAGGGAGCGGCAGGCCCTTGCTCCCGGCCCGCCGCTCCCCGAGGTCCTTCGCCTACGCCAGCACCGCCGCCGCCTCCACTGCGGGCAGCTCGAAGGCGTCCGCCACGCCCTGGTACGTCAGCTTGCCCCCGTGGGTGTTCAGGCCGAGCATGAGCGCGCGGTTGCGGTGCAGGGCCGCGGTCCCGTGGTCTGCCAGCATGAGGGCGTAGGGGAGGGTCTGGTTAGTCAGCGCAAACGTGCTCGTGCGCGGCACGGCGCCCGGCATGTTCGCCACGCCGTAGTGGATCACGCCGTCCACCACGTAGGTCGGGTCGTCGTGGGTGGTGGCGTGAATGGTCTCCACGCAGCCGCCCTGGTCCACCGCCACGTCCACGATGACGCTGCCCTCCTGCATCAGCGGGAGCATGTCGCGCGTGACGAGGTGCGGGGCCTTCGCGCCGGGAATCAGGACCGCGCCGATGAGGAGGTCCGCCTCGGGCAGCAGGGCGCGGATGTTCGCCTCGCTGCTCATCATGGTGGTGAGCTTGCCGAAGAACACGTCGTCGAGGTAGGTCAGGCGGCGGTGCGACACGTCGAGGACCGTGACCTTGGCCCCCAGCCCCATCGCCATCTTCGCGGCGTTCGTGCCCACCACGCCGCCGCCGATGATGACCACGTGGCCCGCCTGCACCCCAGGCACGCCGCCCAGCAGCACGCCGCGCCCACCGACCGGCTTCTGGAGGTGGTACGCGCCCGCCTGCACGCTCAGGCGCCCGGCGACCTCCGACATGGGCATCAGGAGGGGCAGGCTGCCGTCCTCAAGCTGCACCGTCTCGTAAGCGACGGCGGTGGTGCCCGCCGCGAGCAGCGCCTCGGTAAGGGGACGGTCGGCGGCGAGGTGGAGGTAGGTGAAGAGGAGCAGGTCGTCGCGCAGGTACCCGTACTCGCTCTCGATGGGCTCCTTGACCTTCATGACCATCTCGGCGGCCCAGGCGTCCGCCGCCGTGCCCATCACGGCCCCCGCCGCCACGTACTCGTGGTCGCTGATGCCGCTGCCCAGCCCCGCGCCCTCCTCGACGACGACCGAGTGGCCGCGCCGCACCAGGGTGCCCACCCCGCCGGGCGTGAGCGCCACGCGGTTTTCCTTAACCTTGATTTCCTTCGGAAGACCGATCTTCATTGCACACTCCTGCCGGGCCGCGCGGGAATCCCCCGCCAGCCCCTCGCTGTTGATGTGGCGCAATGGTAGCAGGACATGCCCCATCCGCGATTGCCGAGTAGGGGGTGATAAACTCGCGTCCGAGCAATCCTGTTGCGCCATTCTGCTACTCTTCAGAGGTTCATGTCACAGCCCGAACTGGACGCCACTGACCGCCGCATCCTCGCCATCCTCCAGCGCGACGCCCGCATTCCGAACACCGAACTCGCCGACGAGATCGGCCTGACGCCCGCGCCCACCCTGCGGCGGGTGCGGCGGCTGGAGGAGGAGGGCATCATCAGCCGGTACGTGGCGCTGCTCGATCCCAAGCGGGTGGGGCGCGACCTGCTCGTGCTCGTGCGGGTCACGCTCGACAAGCAGACCAAGCAGGGCTTCGAAACCTTCGCCGAGCACATGCGGGGCCGCCCGGAGGTGCTGGAGTGTTACCTCTGCCTGGGCGACACCGACTACCTCCTCAAGGTCTGCGTGCCCGACCTCGACGCCTACCAGAACTTCCTGGTGGACGTGCTGGCCTCCAGCCCCGGCGTGCGGAACACCGCGAGCACCATCGTGGTCAAGCAGGAGAAGTACACGACGAGCCTGCCGCTGGAGTGAGGGGGCGGGGTCCCCGCGCTAGGCTGCGGCCCATGCGCTCCCTGATGCTCGCCGCCCTGCTCGTCGCGTCTGCCGCCCTTGCCCAGAGCACCCCGGCGCCCACCTTCACCCCCGTCCCCTATCTCTCCGCCGCGCCCGTCCGCACCTTCAAGGAACCGGGCTGGGTCATCGATCCGGCGAAGACCTACCGCGCCATCCTTAAAACCACGAAGGGCGACGTGACCCTCGAGCTGTACGCGCGGCGGGCGCCCAAGGCCGTCAACAGCTTCGTCTTCCTCGCGCTTAACCACTTCTACGACGGCACGCGCTTTCACCGGGTCGTCGAGGGCTTCATGGCGCAGGGGGGCGATCCCCTCAGCGCGGACGCGGCGCAGAAGGCGAAGTGGGGGACGGGCGGCCCCGGGTACGGCTTCTTCGTGGAACTCGATCCGGGCCTGACCTTTAATTCCGCCGGGGTGCTGGGCATGGCCCGCTCACAGAGCTACTTCTCGCAGGGCAGCCAGTTTTTCATCACGCTGGCGCCCGCCGACTTCCTGAACGGCGAGTACACGGTCTTCGGCAAGGTCGTGGCCGGACAGGACGTGCTCGCCAAGCTCACGCGCACCGCGACGAGCGGCCAGGGCGGCGAGACGCCGATTCAGGGCGCCGAACCCGACCGGATTCAGAGCGTGCAGATTCTCGTGTCGCAGTGAGTGTGCAGCGCCCAACCCAGGCTTTGATCCCCACCCAGTTCAACGCTCTGGTGCCCCTTCCCCTGTGGCTGCGCCAGGGGTGAGGGGGCGCCCAACAGGTGAGATCGGCTCATGAGGGCAGCCTCCAGGGCTGGGACGGCGTGGAGATCAAAGCCTGCGCCAACAGCTTTTTCTGACGGCTGATCGCTGATAGCTTGACTCCATGCGCCTGCCGCGCCGTCTCCTGCTCCTGGCCGCCCTGGGGGGTGCCGCCGCGTGGTATCTGCAAAACGTCCTCCGTTTCCGCGATCCCGTCCGGGTCCCGCTGTCGCAGGCCGGAGCCGTGCTGAGCCCCGCCGACGGCCTCGTCACGTTCGTGCGCCGGATTCAGGACGGGCGGGTGGAGGTGGAATCGTCCGCCGCTGTGGACATTCCGAATCTCACCGGGATGGAGGTGGGGGAGGGCTGGCTGCTCGGCCTCCTCGTGGGGCCGCTGGACGTTCGTTACGTGTACGCGCCGGTAGGTGGGGTGGCGCGAACCGTCCACCTGGGTGGGAGTCAGGGGAGCGCGCCCCTTGCACAAGCTCTGACAACCGCACGCCTCCTGACCGGTCGGCCCGCTGGTGTACTCGGGAGGCCGGGGCTGACCGGAAAGGAGCGGCATACCACCATCTTGTCGGGCAAATACGGGGACGCGGGCGTCACCCTGGTTGGAGGTAGGAGTGGCCTGGGCGCCGTCACCTATGCCCGCCCCGGTGCAGAGGTTCGTGCGGGGCACAAGCTGGCCTTCCTGGAGGGGAGTGGCCTCGTCCTGCTCACGCTGCCCCTGGCCGCCGTGCCACTGGTCAGCGTGGGGGACCGGGTGACCGGAGCGGAGACGGTGGCGGCGCTCTTCGGCTGGCTCTTCGGCTGAGGCGGGGCTACCGCAGCAGCGCCACCACCAGTGTCACGACGAGCGCGGCCAGCCCCATGCCGATGCTGCTCGCGGCGCCCGTCGTCTCGCCCTCCTCGCGGGCGCGGGCGGTGCCGATGCCGTGGGAGACGCTGCCGATGGCGATGCCGCGGGCGAGGGGGTGGCGCACCCCCAGGCGGGTCAGGGCCTGCGGCAACACGAGCGCCCCCAGTAGCCCCGACAGCACGGCGAGCGTGGCGGCGAGCGCGGGCGGCGCGCCCGTCAGCCCCGCGAGCTGTACCGCGACCGGGCTCGTGGCCGTGGCCGTGGTGAGGGACCGCTGCGCCTCGGCGCTCAGGCCCAGCAGCCGGGGCAGCAGGGTGTCCACCCCCACGCCGACCAGCGTGCCCGCCAGGCCCCCGATCACCATCACCCGCCACTCCCGGACCAGCAGGGCTCGCAGCCGGTACAGCGGCACGGCGAGCGCCACCACCGCCGGGCCGAGCAGGAAGGAGATGGGCCGGACCTCCGCCGCGTACCCCTCATATGGCGTCCGCGTCACCAGTAGTATCCCCGCGACGATGACGGTCGCTACCAGCGTCGGATTCGCCAGCGGATGCCGCGTCCGCGCCTGCGCCACCACGCCCAGCCCGAAGGCCAGGAGGGTGAGGGCCACCCAGGTCACGGTGCTCCTGCGGGGCGGGGAGTGGGACGTGGGGAGTGGGACGTGGGAAAGGCGGGGGTCGGCGCCTTCAGGCCGACCCCCGCCTGGCCCCCGGGGAGTTCCTCGCCCCGCATCCACTGACCACTGGCCACTCCCCACTCACCCCCTGACCAGCCGCGCCGCCAGCAACCCCGCCACCCCGGCTCCCAGCAGCAGCCCCGCGAGCATCACGAGCAGCCACAGCGCCCACGCCGCCCCCGCCGACAGGTACTCGACCACGCCGACGGTGGCGGGGACAAACAGCAGCCCCAGGACACCGAGCAGCCCGTCCGCCGCCTCCGCGAGCCAGTGCAGCCGCACCACGCCCAGCGACAGCGCTGCCCACAGCAAGACCATCCCCACGACCGAGCCCGGCAGGGGAAGGTGCAGGGCAGTGACCAGCCCGGTGCCCAGCGCGGCGAAGCCGGTCAGCACTCCGAGCCCCAGCACGAAGCGCGCGGGGGCGGGCAGGCTTCCTGTCAGCGAGGCAGGTCGGCTCACCCTCAGGTCCCGGCGCCCAGGCGGGCGAGCATCCCGCGCACGACCTGCTTGGCGTGCCGGGCAACGCGGGGCATGAAGGTCCGGTAGTCCACCTGCGCGTCGTGGTCCGCCGTGTCGCTCACCGAGCGGATCACCACGAAGGGCACCCCCGCCTTGGCGCACACCTGCGCGACCGCCGCCCCCTCCATCTCCGCACAGGCCGCGCCGAAGGTCTCCCTGAGGCGCCTCACCCCCTCTTTTGAAGCGATGAACTGGTCGCCGCTCGCCACCCGGCCCTCCAGCACCTGCACGCCCTCGATCTCGCCCGCAGCCTCCAGCGCGACGGTTCGCAGCGCCTCATCGGCAGCCCAAGAAGACGCCTCCCCCGGGATGGTCCCCGGGGCGTAGTTCAGTGCCGTCACGTCCACGTCGTGCTGCACGAGGTCGCTGCTCACCACGATGTCCCCCACGCGCAGGTCGGGGTGGACGCCGCCCGCCACGCCGGTAAAGATCACGCGGGTGGCGCCCTCCTGCAGCAGGTACGTGGCCGTCATCGCCGCGTTCACCTTGCCGATGCCACTCTGGGTGAGGAGCACGGGCACCCCGTCCAGCGTCCCCCGGTACAGGGTCACGCCGGGCCGGGTCAGGTCCTCGCGGCCCTGAAGGCCCTCCAGCAGCAACTCGATCTCCTCGTCCATCGCGCCCATGATCGCCAGCATGGGCGTCAGTGTACGGTGCAGGCGGAGTTGGCAGGCTCGGGACCTCTTCCCACTCCTGCCCGGGCTGCCGCGGCAACTTCCCCGGGTCGGAGAGGGGAATGACCGCCCACCAAAACTGGGTTGCCGCAGGCTTTCTAAGCAGGCAGAAAGCCTAGGCTCGGCTTTCGCTGCCCACGAGGGAACCCGTCATGCTGAGCCGGAGGCGAAGCAGCGTGCCCGGCGCCGTACAGGGCCGCCGTGACGCTCGCGCCCTCCCGCAGTTCGCGCCGGACGCGCTCGCCCCGCCGCGCCAGGGCGTACTGGTTGGGGCTCAGGCCCGTCTCCGCCTTGAACACCCGCTGGGGGTGGAAGGGGCTGAACCCCACCGCCCCGGCGAGCTGCGCGAGGGACGGCGTGGGCTCCACGGTGTCGAGGAGGTGCTGGACGTGCAGCGCGGCGCGGCGCCGGGCCTCGACCTCGCCGGGCTTGCAGCGCAGGCAGGGGCGGAAGCCCGCCGCCTGGGCACCCTCCGGGTCGTCGAAGAACCGGACGTTCTCGCGCCTCGGTCGGCGGGACGGGCACGAGGGGCGGCAGGAGATGCCCGTGGAGCGCACGCCGTAGGAGAACTGCCCGTCCTGCGAGGCGTCGCGGTTCAGCACGGCCGGCCAGCGGGCCTCGTCTTGGGGGGTGGGCGAGAGCACCTGAGGCATGGGAACTCCTTTGGCTCAAGCGTACCCGCGAGGCCCGGACGGGATTATCCGTTTCTTGCGCCCAAATTCAGGCTCGGGAAGCCTCGGCGGGACAGACCTTAACCTGAGTCATGGTCGCCCCACCCCGCCGCGCGGCAGGCTACGGCCATGCCCCATATCATCACCAGCCCCTGCATCGGCGTGAAGGACCAGGCCTGCACCGAGGTCTGCCCCGTGGAGTGCATCTACGACGGCGGCGACCAGTACCTGATCCACCCCGACGAGTGCATCGACTGCGGCGCCTGCGTGCCCGCCTGCCCCGTCAGCGCCATCTTCCCCGAGGAGGACGTGCCGAGCGGCGAGGAAGAGTTCATCGTCAAGAACAAGGCCTTCTTCGGGCTATGACCCCGCTCGTCCCGCTGCTCGCCGCGCTGAATGTCCTGCTCGTCGGCGTCTGGGTGGGCATGTACCTGTTCACCACCTCCGTCGTGAGCCCGGCCTTCACCGAGCTGTTCCCCGACGCCGCCACCCGCACCGCGAACCGCCGCCTCGTCGGGCGGTACTACGCGCGGGTGAATGGCCCGCTGACCCTGCTGCTGCTCGCCACGGTGCTGGCGCTGGGCGTCACGCGGGGCTTCGGCGGCGCGCTGCTCGCCGAATTCGCCCTGCTGCTGCTGATCGGCGGCCTGGTCGCCCTGCACGTCCGCCGGGGACAGGCCCAGGCCCGGCCCCCCGCCTGGATCACGAACCTCACCCTGGCGGCGAGTGCCCTGCTGTGCGCCTTCGCCGTGGTGGCCTCCGCATGACCCTTCCCGTCACCCACCCGGACGCCGTCTTCGCCCGCCTGGGCGACGAGGCGCTGCGCCGCGTGCTGTGGGCGTTTTACGCGAGGGCGACGGCGGACGAAATACTCGGCCCCGTCTTCACCCGCAAGATCGGCCCCTTTCCGCGTGCCGGGTGGCCGCTGCACATTGCCCGGCTGGAGGGCTTCTGGCGGGCGGTGACGGGCGGCCCCAGCGCTTACCGGGGGCAACCCGGCCCGGCGCACGCGGACCTGGGCATCGACGCCCCGCACTTCGACCGCTGGCTGGCCCTGTGGGAGGAGACCCTGCGCGAACACCTCGATCCACCCGAAGCGGAGGCGCTCCTCACCCTCGCCCGGCGGATGCGGGTCAACCTGGAGCGGCACGCCGTGGCCGGGAAGGCGCAGGCGTGAACCGCGCCCAGCCCCCGCGGGTCCTCGCCTCGACTCCCGGGGGCCGCAGCCTCCTCTTCCGCCTGGAGGCCGGGGAGGGCGTGCCCCGCCACACGCACCCCCAGGCCCAGGTCGTCCTCGCCGTCCTGAGCGGTGAACTGCACGTGACCACTGGGGAGGATACCCACGCCCTGTCCGCCGCCGGGGTCCTCACGCACGACGGGAACGAGCCCCTGTTGCTGGAGGCGGCCCGGCCCGGAACCCAGGTCCTCGTCACGCTGCTGGGAGGGTGAGGAGGGAAGAGGGCCGCTCCTCCCCGGCCGGCGTGGCAGGATCGGGAGACGTGAGAGGCCGCGCCGAACTGCTGCTGAGCCACGCCCCCGTCTTTCAGGGGGCGGAGGCCGCCGATCTGGAGCCCCTGGCCGCTCTGGCCGTCTTTCGCACCCTGGCGCGGGGCGAGCACCTCTTCCGCGAGGGGGACGCGGTGGACACCGTCTACCTCGTGAGTTCCGGCAGCGTGCGGGTGTACCGGCTGGCGCGGGGCGGCACGCGGGAACTCACCCTGCATGTGGAGGGTCCCCGGCAACTCGTCGCGGGGGTCGCCGCCTTCCAGAGCCGGGCGGAGGCCCCGGCGAGCGCGGTCGCGCTGCAAACCCCGACGGAAGTGCTGTGCCTGCCCGCCGACGCGGTGCGCGAACGGGTGTACGGCACTCCCGCCCTCGCCCGGGCCGTGATCGCCTACTTCGCGCGGCGCCAGGCCGAACTGCTCGCCCGGGTCGAGGGGCTGGTCTTCAGCGAACTCGGTGAGCGGCTCGCCGGATACCTGCTGGAGCACGCCGCCGAGCCGCACCTCCTCCCCACCAACAGTGAACTCGCCGCCCTGCTGGGCACGGTGCCCGAACTCGTCAGCCGCAAGCTGGGCGAGTTCTACCGGCTGAACCTGATCCACCTGGAGCGGCGAAGGGTGCGCGTGCTGGATAGGGTGGAACTCACCCGGCTGGCGCGGGGGAACCGGGAGGGATGAGGTCCGCGCGACGAGCAATTCTTGGGCACGGATACCTGGAGGACAAGGGCCAAATTTGAAGGCATCCCGGACTATCTCGAACCCAGCTACAGTTGGCTCAGGCGCATCTACCCGGGTAGGATTCCCGAACCACAGTATTCGGCAGTGCTCCAACTCCTGTCCCCCGAGTTTTTGGATCGCACCCTCGCCAGGATGATCGCGGTTCTTGATGATCGGGACTATCACGTGGTCCTGAACGACGTTGACCGCGCTGGCGGGGCTCCGCTGCCCGAAGAAGAACTGTCTTTCGTTAGACGCCTCTTCATGGAATACGGCTTCCCGAACCTCCCATAGGTGCCCGCTTCCCTCCTGCCCCCGGCGTATCCTCGCCCCATGACCGACGCGCCGCTCCCCGAACTGATGCCCGACGCCAGCGTGGCCGACCCCTACGGCACCCTCGACCCCGCCACGCTGCGGCACCCCGACAGCCTGAAGTGGACGATGTACCCCGAGGGCGTGATCCCGCTGTGGGTCGCGGACATGGATTACCCGGTCGCGCCGCCCATCGTGGCCGCGTTGCGGGAGCGCCTGACACGCGGGCTGGGCTACCACCAGCTCCTCGGCGACCCGACCCTGGGCACGGCTCTGCGCGAACACCTCGCCACTCAGGGCCTCACCGACCTGCCGGAGGATGGCCTGACCTTCCTGCCGGGCGTGGTGCCGGGGCTGTACGCCGCCGTGAACGGTCTGACCCAACCCGGCGAGCCCGTGCTGACGATGACGCCGATCTATCACCCCTTCCACCTGGCGATCACCGAGCAGGGGCGCCGGGTGGCCGCCGCGCCGCTGCGGGAGGGCCAGACGGAAGGGGGACAGACGCGCTGGGAGATCGGCTGGGAGGCGCTGGAGGCTGCGGCCCAGGGTGCCCGCCTGCTGATGCTCTGCCATCCCCACAACCCTACGGGGCGAGTCTGGGACGCCGCCGAACTCGCCCGCCTGCGCGACTTCGTGCTGGAACACGACCTGTACGTGGTGTCCGACGAGCTGCACGCCGACCTGCGCTACACGGATGCGCCCTTCGAGGCGTTCGCCGCCGACCCGCGCGTGCGTGACCGGACGATTACCCTGACCGGACCCGCCAAGGCGTACAACACGGCGGGCCTGGGTATCGGCGCGATGGTGGGCCATGACCCGGCGCTCGTGAAGCGGGTCAAGACCGCCGCCGGGGGGCTGATGGGCCACCCCTCGGCGCTCAGCGTGACCGCCTGGCAGGCCGCGCTGCGGGGGGGCGGGCCGTGGCTGGCGGACACCGTGAAGTACCTGCGCGGCAACCGGGACGTGATGGCCGCCTTCCTCCAGACCCAGCTCCCCTGGGTGCGCTTCAGCCCGCCCGAGGCGACCTACCTCGCCTGGCTCGACCTGCGCGCCCACCCGAGAGCCGGGGACATCCAGAAGTTCCTGCTGGAGGAGGCCCGCATCGCCGTCCACGACGGCCCCATCTTCGCGCCCGAGGACCTCAAGCCGCGCTACCAGGGCTTCATCCGCCTGAACTTCGCCACCAGCCGCGCCCTGCTGGTCGAGGCGCTGGAGCGGATGGCGCGGGCGCTGGGGGCCGAGGTGCCCGTGCAGAGGTAGGAAGCGCGGGTCAGCCCTTCCGGTCTTCTGCCGCTGGCCCGCCCTGTTGGGTTGGGGATGCAGGCATCCTGTTCATGGAGAGGAAGCACGTTGGGGACGGTATTTTTCTCCCTTCCCCTTGCGGGGAACTCGTAGAGCTGCTTGCGGAGGGCTGGGGAGGGGAGTTGCAAGCGCCGCTTGTCCTCCTGTCTTGGCCCGAGAAGGAATGAGGCGCCTGGACATTCCCACTGGCTCCTGACGCCCGGCCCGTTCACCCCCTCCCAACCTTCCCCCTCAAGGGGGAGGAGACTTGTTTGCCGCTCCAGCCGCAATTTCTCTACCTTCTGAGACAGGCGAGATTCACTCCGTCTTCAAGGGGGCCTCCACGACCTCCGCCGTCAGCTCGCGCAGCCGCTCGATCAGGGGCCGCAGCCGCTCCCGCCGCAGCTTGAGGGCGGCGCGGTTCACCACCAGGCGGGCGCTGGAGTGGAACAGCACGTCCACCTCCTCCAGGTTGTTCGCCCGCAGCGTGCTCCCCGTCTGCACGAGGTCCACCACGGCGTCGGCCAGGCCCGTCAGCGCGGCGAGTTCGATGTTGCCGGAGAGCTTGACGACCTCGGCGGGAATGCCCCGCGCGGCGAGGTAGGCGCGGGCCGAGCGCGGGTACTTCGTGGCAACTCGCCCGATGGGTCCAGTCGCCCCCACCTCCCGGATCAGCGAGAGGCGGCAGGCGGCGAAGCGCAGGTCCACCGGCTCGTACACGGTGCGGCCCGACTCGATCAGCACGTCCTTGCCGACAATGCCCGCGTCCGCCACCCCCAGGTCCACGTACACGGGCACGTCCTGATTCCGCAGTTCGAGCACGGTCACGCCGGGGAACTCGTGCCGCAGGGCGCGCGACTTCTCCGGCAGGGTGAGGGGCAGCCCGGCGAGCGACAGCAGGCGGACGGCCTCCTCCAGAATGCGCCCCTTGGGCAGCGCGAGGGTGAGGTGGTCGGGACCGCGGGGCGGGGCGGGCGTCACGCGCTCACCTCGCCCAGCGCGTCCCCCTGTGCCCAGCGGCGAATGCCCCGGCGGGCGCAGTAGGCGAGCAGCTCGGCCCGGTCCTCCGTCCACGCGAGTTCGGCGACCAGCCCGGCGGCCCGGGCGGTCTCCGCCCCGGCGGCGTCGAGGGCCAGCACGACCTCCGGCTCGGGGGGCAGCGTCGCCGCCGTCACTTCGGTCAGCCGCTCCAGCCCGATGGCGAAGCCCGCGCCGGGCAGGCCCCCCAGGTCGTAGCGCCCGCCGCCCAGCACCGGCTGGTTCAGGCCCGCGGCGTACGCCCGGAAGGTGATCCCCGTGTAGTACCCGTAGCGGCGGCTGGCCCCCAGGTCGAACAGCAATCCCGGGCCGTACAGAGCGGCGACCGCCTCCAGGTGGGTCACGGCCCCCCGCGCCCGCTCGCCCCGCGCCAGCGCCGCCGCCTGCGTCAGCACCTCCCGCCCGCCATACAGGTCGGTCAGGGTATGCAGGGTCGCCGTCACCTCGCGGCCCAACCCATGCGCGGCGGCGAGGAGGTCCACGTCCGCCCCGCTCTTGCGGTCGATGGCGTCGTGCAGGGCGTTCCGTGCCCCGGCGGGCAGCCCCGCGTCCTCCAGCACGGCGTCCACGAAACCGGGATAACCCACCTCCATCACCGCCTCCACCCCGACCGTCTTCAAAGCCCGCGTGCCCAGGAGCAGCAACTCCGCGTCGGCCTGCGGCGTCGCCACCCCGACGAGTTCCACGCCCACCTGCCCGAACTCGCGCAGCCTGCCCAGCTCGCTCGTCAGGGTCCGCAGCCACAACCGCCCGCCGTACTGGAGGCGCAGGGGAAAGGGGCCGTGCGGGAAGCGGGCCTGGACCAGCCGCCCGATGGCCGTCGTGAACTCGCTGCGCAGCGCCAGCACCTCGCCGCTCGCGTCGATGAGCTTGAAGGCCCGCGCGGTTTGCGGGTGATTCTCCGACGCGAACTCCAGCGCGGGCACCTCCACGCCCCGGTAGCCCCACGCGGCGAACTCGCCCGCCAGCCGGGAGCGCAGGTGCTCGCGCCAGGCCCACTCGGGCGGCAGCACGTCGCGGGTACCCTCGGGAACGCGGGTGGGGGTGGGGGGGCGGGAGGACAGACTCACGGGGGGCATTAAAGCACTCGGGGAACAGTGTGAGTGGCACCTATTGTCTGCGAGCGCCGCGCAGACACGTCTGGTTCACAGGTCATGTGCTAACCCCGCCTGAACATGACCACACCATCCCTGCCAACGTCCCCGGTGGTCTCGCGCCGCTACCGCCTGCACTGTGCCCTCCCGGCGCTTGCCGCCGAGATCGGGCAGACCCTTCAACGCTTCGGCTGGGAGGTCTACGAACAGGCCCCACTCGGGCTGCTGATCGATGGTCCCTGGGGCGTCGCCTTGCAGGTGCTGGAGCAAGGGAACCCAAGTGAGTGGGTGGTGGTGACCGATAATCCCTGTGGTGAATATTGGGAGGACTTGTGGACCTTCGGGCCACGCGGCCTGCTGGCTGGAGGGCACCGCGTCGAGGAGCTGGCAAACGCGCTCGTCCGTGCCCAGGCGGGGGAGTTCTTCCGCCGCACTCCGCAGCACGACAGCCCGCTGACCTCTATAGAGCGCCGCATGCTGCGCTACAGCGCCCAGGGGTGGGAGAACCGGCGGATCGCCCAGGAACTTGACCTCAACGAGGGTACCGTCAGGAATGGGCTCAGCCGCGTGTTCCAGAAACTCGGCTTCGAGAACCGGACTCAGGTGGCCCTGTACTACTGGGGGCTCTGGCACCTCTTGAACCACCAACCATCAAAAGTCAAAGGGGCTGGCGATCGGTAAGCTTGTACCGTCGGTTACATTTGTCATCTTTGAGTGTTACATTTATCTACCACACCATCCTATTTTTCAATTATGCTCATCTTGTCGGCAAAAAGCAGAAGTCATCCTCACGCCAAGGAGCACCCCCATGCGTCGTATTCCTGCTGTGCCTGCCCTTGTCGCCCTTAGTGTCATTCTCGCCTCCTGCGGCCAACAGGATATGCAACAAACCGATAATCAAGCACTCATAATTGATGGTAGTGTTCCTGCTGAAGTACAAGCTGAGATGCGGGCGTGGTACGCCGCTTTACCAAGGGACATGATAGCGGGGGTCAAGAACCCACAGTTAATGTACACTGCCAAAAATGGCGAGGTTTACAGCAGCAAAGCAGGCGTCAAGATTCGGCAGGGACGTATAGTGAAAGACCTTCAAGGACTCTCTGTAAGGTTTAACGATGGTTCACAGGGTCCGGCTTATCCCGTGGATGATTTCAAGCCCAGTAATCTTAATACCCAAGGAGCAAACTACACGACTTGTAACAGTACCGACGGACCCTACTACAGATCGTACTCATCCTCGGGCTACGGCGCCATTTACACCGCCTTCACGCCCTATGCTCCTAATTTCCCTGCTCCTATCGGTTCGCGCTCCTGGGCCGCTTACAACTATCTTGGCGGTCAAGCGAGCAATGGGGCCAGCGAGGTGGATGCCGGTCTTGTCTATTACGACAGCAAGTTGCGTGTCTTCACACGTGCGAACGGTGTTTATAAAGAGTGGGGTGTAAGCTACCTGGGCCTTGGCTACTCACACCCAACACAGCTCTACGTCACCGGTTCTGGTCAACTGGCTATGAGTGTAGCTACTCCTAACGGGGGAACCATTCTCGCAAACATAAGCGCCTACGGATGGAACACGGCGGGTACAGATCAGTATTTAAAACGCATGGCAACGGTTGCAAACGGCGATCTGGCTGGTTACTACAACTCATCTTATAGATACAATGTTCAATTTACGTCTGTACTCGGCAATTCACAACTTGGTACATTCTCGGGGAACACCTACTCCTACTCCTACTGGTCGGGTTCAAGGGTCTTCTCCTCAGCGTGCAATTGGCCCAGCACTTCGACCGTGTACACAGCAAATGCACCAACAGCCAATAGCGTATCAGTCTACATCGACATGACCAACTAGTTCAGAATAACGTCATCTTGATGAACTAAGGTGGTAGGGCGTGAGTCCCCTGCCACCCCTGCCACCCTAGTTTTGGAGGTGACATATGAAATCGACTCTTACGGTTTCCAGCTATATGACGTGCGTGCTTCTGTCCTTAATACAAATGGCAGCGGCTCAAAAAGACAACCAAAATAGCACCAGATCTGGTCCCCTCGAACAGTCAAGGCTGCTTCCGGGAAGATTTAATGATGTGGTGGAACATAAAATAGAAACGCCTTCCCAGCTCTGCCAAGCACCTCGCACTTCTCAAGGACTAGAGTATTTAGGAAGAGGAAATCTGACTGCAAAACAAAAGCTGGCAGCGGGTTCCAATATGTGTGTATTACAGGAGTTTGTTTATTGGAATGGGGAAAAAGTTAATTCTACTCTGCCAGCAGTAAACTCCTTTAGCAACTGGCTTGCCAACCTGATTAAGATAGGAGGACGAGTAGAATGGCAGACGCGCGTGGATGGCAGCAAAGTATATTATGGTATTTCTTTAAAAGGGAAGTATTATTTTGTTCAATTCGGAGACGTGGCTTTCGATTCCGCTCTTATTATCACCTCAACAAGGTACACTACAAAGTAGGAATACCGCTCCTTGCGCTCTTGTTGATAAGGCCGGATCATTGAAACACTCTGTACGACAGTTACCACAAACTTGAATAATTTTAAAGAAGTTAGAACACCAGCATTACGGTCATAGCAATGGGACGCATTCAATAAGGGACCTCCAGATATAACTGCTCAGCGGGGCCTGTTGACCCGGAGCAGGTAGAATGAGGGCATTCTAGACGACGCCTGCCCCAATTGTGCCAGACTCAAAGCCCAGCTAGGTTAGGACAGCGAGACCTCCCATCAGCCTCCGAGCCAGGACAAATCCTGGAAGAACGAGGCTAAGAGCGAACGTCAGAAGACCGCCCGATCTTCTGGCGGGCAGCCGGGTCATACGGGCAAGACTTTGAAGATAGTGAACTTCCCGACGGGGTAGTGAGGGTGCCGCTCACCGACCCCACCCGGCGCACTAAGCCCCCGACCAGAACCTCATCCCTCTATACTCCCCCCATGCGCCGTGCCCCGCTCGCCCTCCTCCTGCTCGCGCCCCTGCTGGGCGGCTGCACCCGCACGGCGGACACCTTCAAGCCGCGCATCGTGATCACGAGTCCCGACGGGGGCGGGGTGAGCCGGGCGCGTTCTTTCACTGTCAAGGGGTACGCGCTCGACGATCAGGGGGTCACGGGGCTCACGGTGAACGGCCGGTCCATCCCTATCCAGGCCGGAAGCCGCAAGATCGCCTATTTCCAGTTCCAGACGCAACTCGCGGGGGGGCGCGGCGAGTACACCATCGCGGCGCGCGACGCGGCGGGCAACCGCGGCACGCTCGTCCTGCCCATCGCCGTGGACAGCACGCCGCCCACCGTCAAGGTGACGCGCTTCGAGCGGGAGCGGGGCGTCGTCCGCGTGACGGGCGTGGCCACCGACAACACCCGGGTCACCGAGATCAGCGTGGACGGCAAGCGTCTCAACATCACCCCGGGTGCCCAGGTGGACTTCTATGCCGAGACGAGCGGGGTGTACGCGGACATCGCGGTCACGGACGGGGCGGGGAACGTGACCAAGCTCCGGGCGCAGCGCTGAGCCACAAGCAGGCGGGCACAAGCAGGCGGGCACAGTCGCCGGGCGCCCCGCCCGCTAGCCTGGCGCCGTGCCGCGCGTCCCGTCCGCCGAAGCCCCCGTTCGCCCGACGCCGAGCGGGCGCGTGCCCCGGCCCACCCCCGCGCAGGAGGCCCCGCCACCCGCCCACCTGCCGGAACTCCTGCGGCGCCTCGCGGAGACGTACCTGCCCTCCCCACCCGCGCCCCGCGTCAGCCCCGAGCCGCTCGACGACCTCGTGGAGACGATCCTCGCCCAGCAGAACACCTCGGCCCTGACCCGGCGGCAGTTCGCGGCGCTCAAGGCTACTTATCCCATGTGGGAGGCGGCGCTCGCCGACGGTCCCGACGGGGTGGAGGCGGTGCTGCGCGCGGCGGGGGGCGGCCTGGCACGGATCAAGGCCGATTACATCTGGAACGTGCTGCACCGATTAGAGGAGGTGCAACCCTCCGGGGAGGAGGGCGGTCCCCTCAGCCTGCGCCTCCTGCGGAACATGAACGACGCCGAGGCCCGCGCCCTGCTGGAGTCGCTGCCCGGCGTGGGAATGAAAACGGCCAGTCTCCTCCTGCTGTTCGACCTGGCCCGCCCGGCGATCCCCGTCGAGAACAACATTCACCGCGTCGCCGGGCGGCTCGACCTGATTCCCGCCCGCTGGAACGTCCTCAAGGCCGAGCGCTGGTTCGACGAGGTGCTGGCGCGCGACTGGGCCACCCGCTACACCTTCCACGTCTCGGCCATCCGGCACGGGCGCCAGACCTGCCTCGCCCGGCGCCCCCGCTGCGAGGTCTGCGTGCTGCGCGACCTCTGCCCCTCGGCGGGCATTTTTCTGGAGGACGGGCCGGACACACGTTGAGGGGCCGGACACTCGCAGGCCCGGCCCCCCTTTCCCCCTTCGCTCAGCTCACGTCGGGATGGCGCTGCGTCTCGTGCAGGTGGACCGGCTTGCCCCGGCGGGCGCGCAGGTTGAGCAGCTCGACCATGATGGCAAAGCCCATGGCGAAGTAGGTGTAGCCCTTGGGGATCTTGAAGCCGAAGCCGTCGGCGATCAGGTTCACGCCGATCAGCAGCAGGAACGCGAGCGCCAGCATCTTCACCGTCGGGTGCGCCTGCACGAAGTCCCCGATGGGCCGCGCCGCGACGAGCATGATGGCGACGGTCACGACCACGGCGGCCACCATCACGCCGATGTCGTCGGCCATACCGACCGCCGTGATCACCGAGTCCAGGCTGAACACGATGTCCAGCAGCATGATCTGCCCGATGATCGCCGCGAAGTTCGCCGCGCCCTGCCGCACCACGCTCGTCTCGTGGGCGCCCGGCCCCTCCAGTTGTTCGTGCATCTCCTTGACGGCCTTGTACAGCAGGAAGAGGCCGCCGAGGATCAGGATCAGGTCGCGGCCCGAAAAGCCCTTGCCGAACACCTCGAACAGGTCGTTTTGCAGCCGGTAGATCCAGGTAATCGAGAAGAGCAGGGCGAGCCGCATCAGCATGGCGGCGAGCAGCCCCAGGGTCCGGGCGCGCTGCTGCTGGTCGGGCGGCAGCTTGCCCGCCAGGATGCTGATGAAGATGACGTTGTCAATGCCCAGCACGACTTCCAGCAGCAGCAGCGTGCCGAAGGCGAGCCAGGCTTCAGGCTGGGTGACCCAGCCGAACAGGGTTTCGATCACAGGGGACTCCAGAGAACAGGGAAGGGGGGGCGAAACGCGGCGACTCGCGCGTTCCACGCCGTTGCGGGCTGCCGGAAGCGGCAGGGAAGGAGCCAGCGGGTCACCCCGCGACATGCCGCTTCCGGCACGTCACCTCCCATCGTCCGGGAGAAGTTGTGCACGAATCCTAAATGGCAGATGAAGGGCCTTCATGTTCGGCCCGGTGAGGACCGAGTGTTACGGCCGCGTTTGCCGGGCGGTCGCGCCGTCCAGGTACACGCTCAGCAGCGCCCGCGCCGTGCCCTGGGGATCGGCGGGCGGCGCCCCCATCACCAAGGGGTAGAGCAGGGCCAGCAGCGCCCGCGTCAGCACCGCCGGGGAGAGGTCGCCGCGCAACTCGCCCCGCGCCGCCGCGCTCTCAATCAACCGGGTCAGCCCACCCATCCAGACCTGCCGGTACTCGTTCTCGAAGGCGGCGCGGCGCTCGGGCGAGACGTGGCGCAATTCGCCCGCCAGTTGCAGGCCCAGCCGCTGCTCGGGGGCGCTCGCCAGCAGGTCGCCCACCAGCGTCTCCAGTTGTGCCCGCACCCCGCTCTGCGCCTGCGCGTGCGAGACCAGCCGCGCGAGCCCCGCCAGCGTGCCCTCCAGCATCGCCAGGAAGAGGGCCTCCTTGTCCTCGTAGTGGTGGTATAGCGCCGGTTTGGTCACGCCTACCGCCGCCGCCACCTCGCGCATGGAGACCCCGTGATAGCCACTCGCCACGAAGAGCCGCGCCGCCTCGGTCAGGATGCGGGCGCGGGTCGTGTCGGGCGTGGGAGAGACGGGCAGGGAGGGCGGAACAGTCACAGCGGCATGATAGCCCGGGGAGGGGCGAACGTCCCGGGGGAGGGAGGGTCTGGTTGTCCATCGGCCTGTGGTGTGCCCTGGTCGGGCGCTCAAACTCGCCCTGATTCGATACGCCTTGCCAGTTCCCACAGCGCTGTTCGGTTGCTGTCCCATTTGACGAGTTGACGCGCTTGAGATTCGGCACACCACCGGATGGCGTCATGCTCGCCCGACAACACGAGTTCCTGACCCGTGGCGTCCACGCCAAACGCGTACTCGGGGACCACCAGCAGGTCCTTCGGCCAGTGGAGGTGTGCCGGAAAGATGACCGCTGGGATGGAGGCCACCGCTTGCAGCGCGACGAGAGGACAGGAAGGCGAGATTCCTGCCTCCTCAGTAGCCTCCCGTCGCGCGGTCTGTTCGGGGGTTTCATCATCCTCGCCCCCTCCGGCGACGCCCTGCCAGTACCCCGCGTCCCTTCGCCGAAGAAGGGCGAACTCGACTTGGCCCCGGCTCAGCAGGCGGAACGGAAGGACCAGCACTTGAAAGGGGGCGCGTCCCATACGGTACGGAAGCTAACAGGTTCTGCGAACGGAACGAACCGGAATCACGAACCCACCACTTCCACCTCCGCCGCCCACACGTCCTGTGGCGTCTCGCGGCGGCGAATCAGCGTCCACTCCTGCCCGTCCCACAGCGCCTCGGCGGGGCGGGGGCGGGTGAGGTACGTGCTGCTCATGCTCGCGCCGTAAGCCCCGGCCTCCCCGACGGCCAGGAGGGCGCCGGGGGCGGGCTCGGGCAGCGCCACGTCCCGCGCGAGGAGGTCGCCACTCTCGCAGGCGGGCCCGGCCACGTCCCAGACCTCCCGCGCCTCGCCGTCCCACAATGCCGTGACGGGGTGCTGGGCGCCGTACAGCATGGGCCGCAGCAACTCGGTCATGCCCGCGTCGGTGAGCAGGAAGTTCCGGCCCGTGCGCTTGGTGCCGACCGCCCGGGTGAGCAGCGTCCCCGCCCGCGCGACCAGATACCGCCCCGGCTCGACCCACAGCGCCGCCCCGAAGACGGAGGCCGCCGCCCGCGCCTCCCGGGCGATGCCGGGGAGGTCGGCGTCCACCCCCCAGCCGCCGCCCACGTCGAGCACCTCCAGGTCGCCCGTCTGCCCGTGAAGCTCGGCCAGCCGCGCGAAGGCCGCGCTGAAGTCCGCCGCATTCCGAATTGCGCTCCCGATGTGGACGTGCAGGCCGCGGGCGTCGTGCCCAGCCTTCCCCAACGCCGCCAGCACCCCCGGCACCTGCCCCGGCGTAACCCCGAACTTGCTCCCCGCCGCCCCCGTGGCGAGGTGGTCGTGCGTGCTGACGCTGAGGGCCGGGTTCACCCGCACGAGCGCCCGCGAGCCGGGCGGCAACAGCCCCACCTCCTCCGCCCGGTCCACGATGAAGGTCGCGCCCAGCCGTGCCCCCGCCGCGTATTCCTCCACCGACTTGGCGGGACCATTCACGAGCACCCCGTCGCCGCCCGCCCCCACCTGCTCGGCCCGCGCGATTTCCCCGGCGCTCACGCATTCGAAGCCCACGCCCGCCGCCTGCATCCGCCGCAGCAGCGTCAGGTTGGGGTTCGCCTTCATGGCGTAGAAGACCCGGGCGTCCCCGAACGCGGCGCGCACCCTCTCCAGCGCCGCGTCCAACTCGGCGGCATCATAGACGTAGAGGGGCGTGCCGAAGCGGTCGGCGGCGGCGAGGAGCTGGGCGCGCGGAATCACGCGGGACAGTGTAGAGGCCCGGGGGACCGGAGGGGCGGCCTAGCCCCCCAGCAGCCCCAGGAACGCCGCGACCACCCGGGGGTCGAGTTGGTGCCCCGCCTGGGCGCGCAGCTCCGCCAGCGCCTCCTCGCGGGTCCAGGCCCGCTTGTAGGGGCGCTCGCTGAGCAGGGCGTCATATACGTCTACCACGGCGAAGAGCCGCGCCAGCAGGGGGATGTTCTCGCCCGCCAGGCCGTCGGGGTAGCCGCCGCCGTCCCAGCGTTCGTGGTGGTGGCGCACGAGTTCGAGCGCGGCGGGCGGCACGAAGCCCAGCTCGCCCAGCCCCTCGGGGCCCAGCCCCAGCGCCCGCCCCAGACGGGTCGCCTCCGCCGTCACCCGGTCGGTGTGGCCCTGGGTCTCGCGGTCGCGGGCCTCCAGCGCCAGCCCCAGGGCCCGCAGGGCGGCCTCGCGCGCCGCCAGCGCCTCCTGCTCGGCCCGCTTCTGGGCCTCGATGTCGGTGCAGGTGCCCACCCAGGCGATCCCCTGCCCCGCCTCGTCCACGACCCGCACGCCCCGGATCAGGAACCAGCGGTACTCGCCGCCGCGCCCCCGAATCCGGTACTCGATGGCGTAGGGCTCGCCGCTCTCGATGGACTGCCGCCAGCGCGCCACGGTGGGGGCCACGTCGTCCGGGTGCAGGGCCGCCTCGAAGCCGAAGCCCCCCAGGCCGTCCGTCAGGCCCGTGTACTCCGCCCAGCGCCGGTTGACGTGGTGCCAGACCCCGGCGTCGTCGGCGGTCCACAGCATCACCGGCATCGCCTTCAGCAGGCGCAGGTAGGGGCGCGACGCCTGGAGGTCACGCAGGAGATGCAGCGAGGGTCCGGCGGAGGTCATGGGTTATTGTGTCGAGCTTGAGCGTTCGTCTCAAGCTCAGCAGTAGCGGGCGGCTGGGAAGCTGGCCCCGCCGTTTTCCCGGAGCTTGACCGGTTTGTGCGGCCCCATCACAGCTTTCCCAAGGGCAGTTTAATTTCCTTTACAGTCCGGGGGCCTACCCCACCCAAGAATGCGCCCAGTGCCCGGAGTGGGCACCAGGAGGTTCATGCGTGCCCAGAGCGTTGATCCTGACCGTGCTGCTGTCCCTCACCTCGCCCCTCGCCGCCGCGCAGTCCACTGCGGCAGCTCCCGCCTCCACCCTCCCGGCGGCCGAACAGGCCACCGTCAACGTCATCAACCGGACGCTGGGCAGCGTGCTGTACATCACCGCGACGATGCCCAGCACCGCCCAGGGCACCTTTTCCAGCCCCATCTTCGCCGACCCCGGGGCGCAGGGCGAGCAGGACAGCGGCAGCGGCTTTTTCGTGAACGCGCAGGGTTACGCCCTCACGAACTACCACGTGGTCGAGGGGGCCACCCGCCTCACCGTGAACCTGCGCGACAGCAAGCAGGACTTCACGGCCCGGGTCGTGGGGACCGCCCCCGACTACGACCTCGCGCTCATCCGGGTGCAGGGGGTGCCCGCGGGGCTGATCCGCCCGCTGCCGCTGGGCAACAGCGACACGCTGAAGGTGGGGCAGACGACCATCGCGCTGGGGGCGCCCTTCGGCCTGCAATTCAGCGCGACCACCGGCATCGTGTCCGCCCTGGAGCGCACCATTCCCACCGGTGTCCGGCAGATCCCCCAGAACGCCATCCAGACCGACGCGGCGATCAACCCTGGCAACAGCGGGGGGCCGCTGCTCGACTCGGCGGGGCGGGTGATCGGGATCAACACGCTGATCTTCTCGCCCAGCGGCGCCGCGACCGGGATCGGCCAGAACGCGGGCGTCGGGTTTGCCATCCCCATCAACGTCGCCAAGCGGCTGCTGCCGCAGCTCCAGGCCGGAAAAACGATTGTGGGTCCGGTGATCGGGGTCACGCTCGCCCCCTTTGAACTCACCGACCTGACCGAGCAGGTGCGCCAGCAGTACAAGTTGCCCCGCACGGGCGCCCTGGTCTCCCGGGTGGAGGCGGGCGGCCCCGCCGCGCGGGCGGGCGTCAAGGGCGGCACGGCGCAGGTCACGACCCCCATCGGGCCGGTCTATTTCGGCGGCGACGTGATCACGGCGGTCAACGGTCAGGCGGTCGAAACGTCGGCGGACCTCCGCGAGTACCTCTTCGGCCGGAAGGCCGGGGAGCGCGTGACCCTCAAGATCAACCGGGCGGGCAAGACCCTCACCCTGCCCGTCACCCTCGCGCCCGGCACGCCCCCGCCCGGCACCCGCTGAGTCTCCTTCCCCTCACGGTCTGCCCGGCCCCCGCCTGCTAAGCTCCCGGGCGGTATGAGTGGCGAACGGGTGCTGTGCGCAATGTCGGGCGGGGTGGATTCCAGCGTCACGGCGGCACTGCTGAAAGACGCGGGCTACACGGTCATCGGCGCGATGATGCGCTTCTGGCCCGACGGCAAGCGCGTGGACACCTTCGACACCTGCTGCTCGCCCGACGCCGCCTACGAGGCCCGCCGGGTGGCCGAGCAGGTCGGGGTGCCCTTCTACCTGCTGGACTACCGCGAGCAGTTCCAGCGCCACATCGTCGGCCCGTTTCTGGACGAGTACGCCCGGGGCCGCACGCCCAATCCCTGCGTGAACTGCAACACCAAGGTCAAGTTCGACGAACTCGTGAAAAAGGCGCGGATGCTGGGCTGCCGCTACGTGGCGACCGGGCACTACGTCAAGCGGGTGGAGCGGGAGGATGGGTCGGTCGAGTTCCACCGGGGCGACGACCCCCGCAAGGACCAGACCTACTTCCTGTGGGGGACGCCCAGGGACGCGCTGCCCTACATCCTCTTCCCGGTGGGCGAGATGGAGAAGCCCCGGGTGCGCGAGATCGCCGCCGAGAAGGGCCTGCTGACTGCCCGCAAGCCGGAAAGCCAGAACATCTGCTTCGTGCCCGGCAAGGTGCAGGACTACGTGGCCGAGCATCTGCCGCAGTCCCAGGGCTTTATCCGCGAGATTCGGACGGGCGAGGTCGTCGGCGAGCACCTGGGCACCCAGTTCTACACGCTGGGCCAGAAAAAGGGCCTGGGCCTGTACCAGACGCACCGCGTCCGCCACGTCGTCCACCTCGACCCGGGGACGAATACCGTCTGGGTCGGCGACTACGAGGACTGCCTGTGGGCTGGGCTGAAGGCCGAGGGGGCGAACTACCTCCTCGACCTCGCCGAGCTGCCGCGCGAGGTCGAGGTGCAGGTGCGCTACCGAACGAAGCCGGTGCGGGCCACCGTTATTCACGCCGACGAGCAGGGCTTCGAGCTGAGGTTCGAGGAGCCGCAGTTCGCCGTCGCGCCGGGTCAGAGCGCGGTGTTGTACGCCGGGACGCGGCTGTTGGGCGGGGGACTGATTGCGGACCACGCGCGGGAACTGCCTGTCTTGGCCGAGGCCTAGATCGAGTGACGGCTTTACAGCACGCCGCCGTCGTGTTCTCACGTTCTATACTTGACCGTTGTGGGCACAATCAATTTTATTTGCAGCGCTCTCGCCGTCCTTTCCCTTCTTCTCCTAGTTATCTACGGTGTTCAAGCACTCCTCAAGCGTCCTGGTGCTGGACGCAGGGCCGTGTACGCGGCAGGAGCTTACGTTCTCGTCGCCAGTCTCGCTTACTTGACCTTTCCCTCCGAGAAACGCGCGCAGTTGAAGGCTGAGAAAGCGGCTCAACAGTTGGAGAACACGAACCGTTGAATCCTGGCCAGAGAAGGACTACGGAAGAAGATCCGGGTCCCCTCAATACTTCTGGCCCGCCTCCACCCGCCCCTCAGGTTCCCTTCCCGCTGCCATCGCCTCTAAAAACGCCTGGGTGTATTCAGCTCCCCGGGCGATCAGGTCACGGGTCGTGCTGGCGATGTGCGGCGTGATGAGGACGTTTTCGCGGCTCCAGAGCGGGTGCCCCTCGGGAAGCGGCTCGGGGTCCGTCACGTCGAGCAGCGCACCGCCGAGATGCCCGGAGTCGAGCGCGGCGAGCAGGGCCTCCGTGTCGATCAGGTTGCCACGCCCCTGATTGGAAATCCACGCGCCGGGCTTCAGGCGGGCGAGCGCGTCCGCATTCACGATGCCCCTCGTCTCCGGGGTACTGGGGAGGAGCAGGACGACCCAATCCGCGCCAGCCAGGGCGGCGTCCCGCTCGGCCTCCGGGGTGCGCGAGCGAATGCCCGTCACGTGCGCTCCAAATGGCCCCAGCAGCTCCTCCAGAATTTTCCCGATGTGCCCGTAGCCCCAGATTGCCACCCGCGCCCCGTCCAGGGTGCCGAGGTCCATCGTCCGCAGCCAGCGGCCCCCCCGCTGGGCGTCTCGGAAGCGGTGCAGGCCGCGTTCGGCGGCGAGCATTCCGGCGAGGGTGTGGACGGCCACGGTGCGGTCGTGCAGCCGGTGGGCGTTGTAGAGGGTGACGCCGGGGGGCAGGGCATTCGCCACATGCTCGATCCCCGCCGTCAGGGTCAGGACCCATTTCAGGCCGGGGAGGGCCAGCAGCTCATCCCGCAGCTTTGCGGGTGCCAGCCACAGAACCACGCCGTCCGCGCCGCCCCCCGGCACATGCTCAGGGCTGTAGAAGGCGAGGTCCACCCCCTCCACCGCCAACGTTCGGAACTCCTCCCGGTCAGGCACCAGCACGCGCACTCTCCCACTCTCCCCTCGTGATCTCCATGTGAACGTCGGTGCGGCCCGGCCCCTCGGAGCGCCCCACCTCGCGGAAACCGCACGCCAGAAAGGCCCGCTGGGCGCGGCGGTTGTGCCCGAAGGTGGTCAGGCGCACCCGTGAGAGCGGCGCCTCGCGCCCGGTGAAGGCCCAGGCGAGCAGTGCCATCACCGCCTCGCGGCCGTAGCCCTGGCCCCACAGCGAGCGCACGCCGATCATCACGCCCAGGGTGCCCAGGGTGGGCCTCAGCGGCGGGGGCGGGCGCAGGTCGTACAGCTCGGTGCTGCCGATCAGCTCGCCGCGCTCGTTCAGCACCCCGAAGCCCGCGCGCTCGCCCGAACCCTCCTCCTCCAGCATCACCCGGCGAAAGAGCCACTCGGGGAGCCGGATGGGCTTGGCGTCGTTCCAGTCGGCCAGCTCGCGGTCGCGGAAGAAGCGGTAGAGGGTGCGCCACTCCTCCGGCGTGAACTCCGGGACGGGTTTGAGGGTGACGCGGCCCCACTGGAGAGGCATGCCTTCCGCCGCCATGCGCGTCAGTCTAGCCCCCCGGCCCGCATGGGCTGGCGGTCCAACGGACCCAGCGCCCGCGTCACGTCGCGCGTCAGGCGTTCGAGGTGAAAGGCGTCCCCTTCCGCCCGCTCCACGTTGCCGCCCGGCCCGACCACCAGCAACGCGAGCGCCCGGCCCCCGGCGTGGCGCACAAAGACGCCGGGGTGACGGTCGAGAGTGACCTGTTCTTCGGGGGAGAGGACGGCCCAGGCGGGATCGGCACTCGTTAGGCCCAGGTGCGCCGTGGGGAGGTTCCGCGCCCGCAGCTCGCCCTCCAGCCATTCCATCGCCTCCAGCCGACCCCCGATGACGCCCTGCTCGATGTGGGGCCGCGCGACATTGTAGCGGATGGGCTGCCCGTCCCGCCGCCGCACGTCGCCCCCCGCCGCCCGCACGAGCGCGTGCCCCGCCGCGATGTCCCACTCCGAGCGCGGGCTCATGGTGAAGGTCACGTCGGCCTCGCCCGCCGCGATCCGCGCGAGCTTGAGGGCGATGGAGCCGCTGGGCACCATGCCGGGGAGGTCGTGCTGGTGCAGTTCCCGCTTGAACTCCGTGTCCGACACGCTGACCACGTATTCCGTCCGGTCGCTGAAGCCCGCAGGTATGCCGTTCTTCGTGACCCCCTCGCCGACTGCGCCCACGAACAGCTCGTCCGTTGCGGGAGCATAGACGACGCCGAGCAACGGCGCTCCATCCACCGCCAGGCCGATAGACACGGTGTAGTCGGGGCTGCCCGAGGTGAACTCCTTGGTCCCGTCGATGGGGTCCACGATCCACACGCGCTCCTGGCCCAGCCGCGCGGAGGTGTCGGCGGCCTCCTCGCTCAAAAATCCATCCCCCGGAAAGGCGGCCCTCAGCCCGGCCAGGATCAACTCCGAAGCCTCGCGGTCGGCGGCGGTGACGGGATCATCTGCCGAGGTCTTGTGTTCGACGGTCAGCCCACGTTCCAGGTGCGTTCTGAGCAACTCGCCCGCCTCCAGCGCGAGCCGGGTGGCCGCGTTCCGTTCGGTCTCCAGCGTCATGCCTCCGAGGATACCCGCGCCCCGCCGCGTGTCACGCC
Source organism: Deinococcus aerius (assembly GCF_002897375.1). Taxonomy (NCBI): domain Bacteria; kingdom Thermotogati; phylum Deinococcota; class Deinococci; order Deinococcales; family Deinococcaceae; genus Deinococcus; species Deinococcus aerius. Next base: position 59,650 of record NZ_BFAG01000009.1, read on the forward strand.
GGGCGCCTCGTCCAGCCGCAGCAGCGCGGGCGAGAGGAACCCCGCCAGGCTCGCCAGCGCCGACAGCACGCCCGCCACCATGAAGAGGCCCCGCACGCCGATCAGCTCACCCAGCGGCCCCGCGAGCGCCAGCCCGACGGGTCCGGCCAGCCCCATCACCGTGGAGAGCAGCGACAGCGCCCGGCCCTGAAGCTGGTTCGGAATGACCGTCTGAAGCACGGCGGTCATGGGCGCGTTGCCGAAGCTGAAGGTCACGCCGCTCACGACCCACCACACGACAGCGAGCCAGAAGGCCTTGCCCGGCGCGAGGGCCGTCAGCGCCACGGCGAAACAGGACAGCGCGAAGGCGACAAGGACTGTCATCACCCGCCGCCGGGGGGCAAATACGGTGACCGCCAGCCCCCCCGCAATCATGCCCGCGCCCGACAGCCCCTCCATCAGCGCGACCTGCCCGGGACCGCCGCCAAAATGCGTCTTGACGAGCAGCGGCGTCAGGGAAAAGGTGGGCAGGATGGTCAGGACGACCACGGCGAGGACGGTGTAGAGGTGGCGCAGGCCGGGGTGGTTCCACACCAGCAAGGCGCCCTCGCGGAACTCGGCCCAGACGCCCGCCTGTTGCTCACGCGGCACCCGAACTTGCGGGATGCGGAAGAGCAGCAGCGGCAGAATGCCCAGCAGCGCAGTCACGACATCGATGCTCAGCGCCGCGCCGAGCGGCATCACGCCCAGGGCGAGGGCCCCCAGCGGCGCGGCGGCCACCGTCATGATGCCCTGGAGGCTCTGGTTCAGACCCGCCGCCCGGGGTAGAAAGTCCGCCGGAACGAGCATCGCCGTGCTCCCCGCCGCCGCCGGGGCCTGAAACGCCTGCATGGAACTCCGAATGAACATCATCGTGTAGACGTGCCAGAGTTCGACCCGCCCGGTGGCGAACAGGAAGATCAGGACGAGCATGCACAGGGCGCTCACGGTATCTGCCCCGATCATCAACAGGCGGCGGCTGTAGCGGTCGGCGAAAGTGCCCCCAAGCGGGCCCAGGAGCGCCTGCGGGAGCAGCGCCGCCATTCCTGCCGTCGCCAGCGCGCCCGCACTCCCCGTCGTGTCGGTGATCCACCACAGCAGCACGAACTGGGTCAGGGCCGAGCCCGTCAGCGAGAGCGCCTGCCCCACGAAGATGGACCAGAAGCGCCGCTGCCAGCCGGGGCCGGGATCGGGGTGGCGGGTTGGGGCGGGGGAGAGCACCGCTACATCCGCGTCCATGTCAGCAACTCCTCCCGCAGCAGGGCTCGTGCCCCCGGGCTCAGGTCCGGCATCCCCGTCAGCGGCCCCAGCCAGAATCCGTCACAGGCGAGACGAATGGCGTGGGCGCGCCCGGCGGGGAGTCCGTCGTCCTCCGCCCCCGACACGACGAAGGCCTGCGCCTCCCGCAACCCGGCGATGAGGTCCGGGTGCCCGGCAAGTGGGGCGAGGGCGACGCACAGCGCCTCCTCCCCCGCCTCCGGTGTAAAGCTCACCTCGATGTACGCGCGCAGCCACGCGCCCGGCTTCTCCCCGTGCGCCGCCACCTCCCGCGCGTGGGCCGCGGCCACCCGCTCCCGGAAGCGGTCCACCAGGGCCAGCGCCAGGGCCGAGAGCAGCGCCTCCCGGGAGGGGTAGTGGTGCAGCAGCCCGCCTTTACTCACCCCCGCCTCGCGCGCCACGGCGTCGAGCGAGAGGGCAGCCCCCTGCTTCTGAAGCACCCTCTCCGCGGCCTCCAGCAACGCCATCCGGGTCAGTTCAGGATTACGGGTCCGAGTCATGTCATCAGCGTACCGTCCAGACGGTCGGTTAGGGGTAAGGCAACATCCTTTTCCTCCTGCCTAGCCCCCGGCATTGACCCGCTCAGCGTGCCCCCGCTACACTTCCCGGCATGACTGCGGCGCACGCGAACAACGTGAATGACGATCCCCGCTAGGGGACGCCTCGCCGCACACCGCGCCCCCGACCTCGCCCAGGAGTCGGGGGTTTTCCCATACAAAGGAGCCCAACGTGACCACCCAACCCGCCGTCCACCTCCAGCGCACCCTCACCCGGGAGTTGCCCCGGTTCGAGGGGCAGACCGTCAGACTCCAGGGATTCCTGCACGCCCGCCGCGACCTGGGGGGCGTGCAATTTTTGGTTCTGCGCGACGTGAGCGGCGTTGCCCAGTGCGTCGGCAGCGGCCTGGACCTCCCCCTCCCCGAGAGCAGCATCGAGGTCGTGGGCAGGGTCAAGGCCCACCCCAAGGCGCCCGGCGGCTATGAGGTGCAGGTCGAGAGCCTGCGCGTGCTGAGCGCCGCCGTCGAGCCCCCGCCCGTCGAGATTCCCAAGATGGAGTGGAACGTCAACCCGGAGACGATGCTCGACTACCGGGTGGTGACCGTCCGCGGCCTCAAGGAACGGGCGGCGCTGAAGGTCCAGGCCGAACTCGTCGCGGCCTTCCGTGACCACCTCATTTCCGAGGGCTTTACCGAGATCAGCACGCCCAAGATCGTGTCGGCGGGGGCGGAGGGCGGCGCGAACCTCTTTCCCATCGACTATTTCGGACACCCGGCGTACCTGGCGCAGAGCCCGCAGCTCTACAAGCAGATCATGGTCGGCGTCTTCGAGCGCGTGTTCGAGGTCGCGCCCGTCTACCGTGCGGAGGAACACGCCACCTCCCGCCACCTCAACGAATACCTCAGCCTCGACGTGGAGATGGGCTTCATCGAGTCGGAAGAGGACGTGATGGACCTGGAAACCCGGGTGCTGGCGGCGATCATGACCCGGCTGGGCGAGCGGGCGCAGGCCGAGTTCGCCCTGCTCGGGGCCACCATCCCCGACGTGCCCGCCCGCATCCCCCGCATCACGCTGATGGAGGCGCGGCAACTCGTGACCGAGAAGTACGGCCACGCGGTCGGCGGCAAGGACCTCGACCCGGAGGCCGAGCGCCTGCTGAGCCAGCACTACGCGGAGACCCAGGGCACCGACTTCGTGTTCGTGACGAAGTATCCCCGCGCCGCCCGGCCCTTCTACACCCACGCCGACCACCACCCGGACGGCACCCTCAACCCCGAAATTACGCGCGGCTTCGACCTGCTCTTCCGGGGCATCGAGATCACCTCGGGCGGCCAGCGCATCCACGAGTACGCGATGCTGATGGACTCCATCGCCGCCTACAAGCTCAACCCCGAGTCGCTGGCGGGCTACACCGAGGTCTTCAAGTACGGCATGCCCCCCCACGGCGGCTTCGCCATCGGGGCCGAGCGGCTGACGGCAAGGCTGCTGGGGATTGCGAACGTGCGCTATGCCCGGGCGTTTCCACGGGACCGGCACCGGCTGACGCCCTGAGGCAGGCCAAGGCAGAAGGCGGAAAGCTCACCGCGCGGGCCCTCCGCCTTCTGCTGCCCCTATTGCCCTTCCAGGTCCAGCTTCACGTCCTTGCCGGGCGGCGTCTTGCCCCCGCTGGCGAGCGTCTTGGCAAAGGCGACGACCTTGCCGATGCCACTGGACGGGCCGTCCCAGTATTCGGCCCGCTGGGGCGTGACCCTCAGCAGCGTCAGGTTGGGATCGTCCACCCCGTCGGGGAAGAAGGCCTTGAGGGGCGGCTCCCACAACTCCCGCATCCTCGCGCGGTCGTCCACCTGCTCGGCGATGCCGGTGACGTTGACCCACAGGTTCTTGTCCGGGTTGTTGTAGCCCAGGTTGACCTGCGGGTTCAGCCGGATATCCCCCACCTTGTGGCTGTCCCGGTAGGTGAAAAACCACAGCTCGCCGTTGAACTCGGCCTCCTGGGTCGCCATCGGGCGCCCGTGCAGGCTGCCGTCGGCCGAGACGGTCGTGAACGTGGCGAAGCGGACGCCCCTGATCTTCTCGGCGAGCAGGCGGGCGGCCTCCTGGGGATCATCGACGTGTTGCGGCTCGGTCATGTCGCCTCCTTGGGGGCAGTGTAGTCGCGCTGTTCGGGAGGGATTTTGAGCGGAGGTTAGGCCTTCGCCGCCCATGCTCTCGCCTCTGCCATCATCACCCGCATGGAACAGTTCGCCCAGTTCAAGGTCGGCGGCCAGCGGGTCTACGGCATGGTGCATGTCCCCGAGGGCGAGCGGCCCGCGCGGGGCTGGCCCTCCGTCGTCATGCTGCACGGCTTTACCGGCAACCGCATTGAGCCCCACCGCCTCTTTCCCCTGCTCTCGCGTTACCTGGCCGCGCGTGGGGTGGCCTCCCTGCGTTTCGACTTCCGGGGCAGCGGCGAGTCGGAGGGCGAGTTCAACGAGATGACCGCCCTGCGCGAGGTCGAGGACGTGGAGGCCGCCTTCGACTACGTGCGCGGCCTGCCCCTGCTCGACCCCGAGCGGGTGATGCTGCTGGGCTTCTCGATGGGCGGCCTCGTCGCGGCCCTCGCCGCCGAGCGGGTGCGGCCCCACCGCCTCGCCCTGTGGGCGCCCGCCCTGCCGGAGCTGTGGCTCTCCTACCTCCGCGGGGGCTTCGCGCCGCCCGTCATCCTCGACCACGGCGGCTGGCCCCTGGGCCGCGAGTTCCTGCTGGAGATGCCGAGGATGAAGCCGCTGGAGGCCGCCGCTCGCTGGGGCGGGGTGGCCCGCGTCTTCCACGGCGACGCCGACCCGGTCGTGCCCCCCGCCCACGGCGTCCGCTACGCCCAGGCCCTCGGCTGCGACGCCATCGCCATCCCCGGCGCCAACCACACCTTCGACTCCCTGGAGGCGGTCGAGATGCTGTACCGCGAAACGGCGCGATTTTTGTTGGGGGGATAGGGATGTTTGAATTTCACGGATGGTTCGCGCTATTGGACTCGACGTATGAGAGCGACGATTTAAAGATCTTGGGCATCGTCGTCCGTTTGAAAGAGCAGATTGAGCGGCTTGGCTGGGACGGCTCCGTTTCCGCAGAAGTTCGGGGGATGAATGGAACGTTTTTCCTGTTCGTCCACGGCAACAAGAATCGCAGGGGCGTAATCGGCCCCGAGCTGGACGACCTCCTCGCCTTCGTGGCAGCGGAAGCGCCAGGCTCCTACGGGGTGATGTACTGGCGTAACATGGAGGACTCCAACGATTTTAAAGTTAGAGTCCTGGCCCCGGGTCGCCTCGTGGATCATCCCGATCCGTTCTTATCACCCGTCGTTCCCACGATTGAGGACGAGGACGGGGAACCAGCAGAAGTGGGGAGCGCCGAGGCGACCTTTTGGGACCAGAGATTCAGGACATACTCTCAGGCTTTAAGGAAAGATGTTGATAATGAGGAGGCATCTGGGTCGGAAGAAAGATGAATGGTCCCAGCCCTTTCAAGGCCGCGTGTCCAGGTCCGTGCCGAACTGCTGGTTCATAAATACGGCGAGTTCCCGGGCGAACCGCTGGTGCGCGAAGCTGCTCGGATGCACCCCGTCGAGGCTGAAGGACCGGCCGAAGGGGGAGGCCGCCGTGGGGATCAGGGGCCGCCCCGGCAGCATGTCCAGCACGCGGGTCACGTCGAAGACGGGCACACCACGGGCGGCGGCAATCTCGCGGATCGCCGCGTTGTAGCCCTCCACGATGCTCTGGGCCTGCCGGTACTCGGCGGCGGTGAGGGCCTCGGGGGCGTTGCAGGAGAGGGGAGACTCCTTGCTCGCCCGGGCCGCGATCACGCTGCCGAAATAGGCATCCTGGCCCCGGCAACTGTCGTCCACCAGCCCGGCCAGGCGGAGCTGGCGCACCGGGATCAGCGCGGGCACCCGCGTCACGTCCGGCACCGTCATGACGACGAGGTGCTGGACGCCCCCGGCGAGCAGGCGATCCACCAGGGTCGTGTAGTCGGCGCGGAAGCTCTCCAGCGGCGTGGCCTGGTCGGGCCTCCCGCGCAGGGTGGGCAGCAGCACGTCGTTGTTGCCGATCCAGACGGTGGCGAAGAGGGGCTTGCGGGCCAGCGCCGCCTGAAGCTGGGTGGTGCCCGGCCCCAGGATCGCCCGGTACAGGTCGGCGTCGTACAGTTGCGGGTCGGGGTCGGTGACCTGGGTATCCGTGCTGTTCAGCACGTCGCTGACCTTCGCGCCGGGCACGGCCACCACGGGCGACACGATCCCCGGCTGGCGCAGCGCGCAGTTCTTCTCCCCCTTCACGTTCACCGGGGGCGGGCAGCCGGGGTCCTGCACCTCCGGCATGGGCACGTCCAGCCCCGCCCGCTCGCCCAGGAGGTGCGGGTAGGCGGCCCGCTGCGACTCGGCCGTGAGCCCGCCCGACTGGAACCCGGCGGTGATGCTGTCCCCCAGCGCGACATAGCGGGTAAACGGCGTGGCGTCCGGGCGAGGGGTGTGGGCCGTCCGCATGGGGGCGCAGGCACCGAGCAGCAGCAGGGCGAGGGGCAGGATTCGCTTCATGGGACCACCTTCCGGGGCGAGGGGACGGAGGTGCGGCGAGTCTTTCCCCCGAGTTCACACCGGTTTCCAGGCCCAGAAATGTGTGTTTGCTCGCTAAGTGAGAATGGGGGTGGGCCGACTCCGGCACTCGTCCCCCCGCACCTGTTCAACAGTTGTGACGGAGGGCCGCTACAGTAGAGCCGACATGAACAAGGAGTATCCAAGTGCCGCCGAGGCGCTACGAGACGTGGTGCGGGACGGACAGACCGTCGCCGTGGGGGGGTTTGGCCTGTGCGGCATTCCCGAACAGCTCATCCTGGCGTTGAGGGACAGCGGCGTGAGGGACCTCACCGCCGTCAGCAACAACGCGGGCGTGGACGGCTGGGGCCTGGGGCTGCTCCTCCAGACCCGCCAGATTCGCAAGATGATCTCCTCCTACGTCGGCGAGAACAAGGAGTTCGAGCGCCAGTACCTCGCGGGCGAACTGGAGCTGGAATTCACCCCGCAGGGTACCCTGGCCGAGCGGATGCGGGCGGGCGGCGCGGGGATTCCCGGCTTCTACACGAAAACGGGCGTGGGCACCCTCGTCGCCCAGGGCAAGGAACACAAGGAGTTCGACGGCGAGACGTACATCCTGGAGCGCGGCATCCGGGCTGACCTGGCCCTCGTCAAGGCGTGGAAGGCCGACCGCGCGGGGAACCTCGTGTACCGCAAGACCGCGCAGAACTTCAACCCGCTCGCCGCCACCTGTGGCCGGGTCACCGTCGCCGAGGTGGAGGAGATCGTGGAGATCGGCGAACTCGACCCGGATGGGATCGACACGCCGGGCATCTACGTGCAGCGGGTGGTCCTCAACCCGCACCCCGAGAAGCGCATCGAGCAGCGCACCGTGCGGAAGGTGGAGGCCCCGGCCTCGTCCGCCGCCGGGGAGGAAGTCTAAGCCATGGCTGGCCTGAACCTCAGGGGCGGCCCTTACCCGCGCCTACTGCGCGTCCAGAGGCGGCTCTGGACGCTGCGCGGTTCGGTTTTCTTGCAGGAGACTTCGCGTCTCTGGAGGTTGTGATGCCCTGGACCCGAGACGAGATGGCCCGCCGCGCCGCGCAGGAGTTGCGGGACGGCTACTACGTGAACCTGGGGATCGGCCTCCCCACCCTGGTCGCCAACCACATCCCCGAGGGGGTGAGTGTCTGGCTGCAATCGGAAAACGGCCTGCTGGGCATCGGCCCCTTTCCCACCGAGGACGAGGTGGACCCCGATCTGATTAACGCGGGCAAGCAGACCGTCACGGCCTTACCCGGGGCGAGCTTCTTCTCCAGCGCCGAAAGCTTCGCCATGATCCGGGGCGGGCACGTGAACCTCGCCATCCTGGGGGCCATGCAGGTCTCCGAGAAGGGCGACCTCGCCAACTGGATGATCCCCGGCAAGATGGTCAAGGGCATGGGCGGCGCGATGGACCTCGTGGCGGGCGTACAGCGCGTCGTCGTGCTGATGGAGCATGTGGCGAAGGGGGACGCGCACAAGATCCTCCACGAATGCACCCTGCCGCTGACGGGCAAGGGCGTGGTGAACCGCATCATCACCGATCTGGGCGTGCTGGATGTGACGCCGGACGGCCTGAAGCTGGTCGAACTCGCGCCCGGCGTCACGCTCGACGAACTCCGGGCGAAGACGGGGGCGGAGGTTCAGGCGTAGGGACAAAGCCTCCCGGGCCGGGCGTTCTCCAGGGCGTCCGGCCCTGTTGGTCTCCCCTCAGAGCCCGTACCGCATGAGGGGCAGCCGGCGGTCCGGGGAGGCTTCAGAAGGCGTCTCCCCGACCCGCTCGGCGCCCATCGCCCGGTAGAAGCCCTCGGCGTGCAGGTCGCTGACGATCAGCAGGAAGGGAGCGTCCGCCGCCCGGGCCTCGGCCAGCGTGTGCTGCCAGAGCCGCACGCCGACGCCCTGCCGGGTGCAGGTGGGGGAGACGAACAGCTTGTCGAGGTGCCACCCCTCCGGCCCTGGGCACAGGCTGGAAAAGCCCACCACGGTCCCTTCCCGCTCCGCCACGACATGGGGGAAGCGGGCGATGTCCCCGGCGGTCACCCGCAGCGCATCCCGGCACGCCGCGAGAAAGGCCGCGTCGTAGCCCCTGTGTGCCTTGGAAGCCAGGGCGAGGCGGCTGAGGGCGTCCGCCTCGTCCTCCCGCGCGGGCCGCAGGGTGAGGGTCATGCCCGGCGAACCTGTGCCCGCACCGGCCCGTCCGGTTTGAGGGTCACCCCCGCGATGAGTCCGGTCGGGCCCCCGTCCGGCACCTCCAGCGTGTACTCCCGCAGCACCAGCCCGGCGATCAGGGCCGCCTCCAACAGGGCCAGGTGGTTGCCAATGCACATCCTGGCCCCCGCCCCGAAAGGCATGAAGGCGTCCGGCGTGCGCCCCTGCCCCAGCCACCGCTCGGGCATAAAGGCGTCCGGCTGCGGCCAGTACCGGGCGCTCCGTTGCAGCAGGAAGATGTTCACGCTGACGTTCGCCCCCTCGGCCAGGGGCACGCCCGCGACCGTCACGGGCCGGGTCGCCTGCCGGGGCACCAGCCAGGCGGGCGGGTACAGGCGCAGCGTCTCCTGGATGCAGGCGTTCAGGTACGGGAGGTGCCGCGTGTCGGCGGCGGTGGGCGTGCGGTCCCCCAGCACCTCCCGGACCTCCGCCTGTGCCCGCTCCCGCGCCTCCGGGTGGCGCGACAGGCTCAGGAACAGGAAGGTCAGGAGCGTGGCCGTCGTCTCGTGCCCCGCCAGGAAGAGGGTCATCACCTCGTCGCGCAGCTCGGCGTCGGTCAGGCCGCCCCCGCCCTCCTCGTCGCGGGCGGCGAGCAGCATCCCCAGCAGGTCGCGCCCCTCCCCGCCCGCCGCGCGGCGCTCGCGGATGATCCGGTTCACGATGCCGTCGAGTGCCCGTTCCGCCGCCTTTTCCCTAAACCGTGCGGGCGTCGGCAGGTCCCAGTCCACCAGCGACCGAACCCGGTTCGTCGTGCTCTCCAGCAGGGGCGGCAACTCGCGCTCGACCACCCGCAGGTCGTCCTCGGCCAGCGCCGTGCCGAACAGCACCGCCGCGACCGCCCGCAGGGTGACGTGCAGCATCTCGGAGGCCACGTTGACCGGCTCCCCGGACCGCGCCGCCTCCCCCAGCCACCCCAGCAGCGGCTCGGTCGCCCGCACGATGTCCCCGGCCATGCCCTCCAGCGCCGCGCGGTGAAAGGCGGGCTGCATCAGGCGGCGGTGCCTGCGCCAGACCTCGCCCTCGGAGGTCAGGAGGCCGGTGCCGAGAAAGGGCTCCATCTTCTGAATGCCGCGCCCCTTGCGGAAGCTGGCGGCCTTGGTCACAAGCACTTCGCGGGCGGCGGCGGGTTCCGCCACCGCCAGCACCTCGCGCGGGCCGAAGCGGATGGGAAACACGTCCCCATACGCGGCGCGGGTGTGCCGCAGGAAGCCGAGGGCGTCGCGCCGCAACTCGGGCAGGTGGCCGAGCAGGGGGTGTCCGCGGGGGCCGTCCGGCCAGCCTGAACTCTGGGTCATGCGGGCATTATCACGTGGGAGGTGGGATCTGGCGCAGCCAACCGGACGGACCCTCTCCATCCCCTCGCACCCCTAACGAGCGTTTGTTAGACTGAAATCACAGATGACCCAGCCTGACACCCGCGCCGCGGCACCGTCTTCCCCGACCCAGGACGCCTGGGCGGACGCCCTCGCGCGTCTCGCCACCGACCAGGCCCGCGTGCGGGCGGGCGGGGGTCCCAAGGCCCAGCAGCGCCAGCACGAGAAAAACCGCCTGACGGCCCGCGAGCGCATTAACCGGCTGATCGATCCGGGCAGCGCGTTCGACGAGCTGATGACCTTCGCCGGGTACGGCATGTACGAGGACGTGGGCGGCTGCCCCAGCGGCGGCACGGTCACCGGGATCGGGCAGATTCAGGGCCGTCCCTGGATGATCATCGCCAACGACGCGACGGTGAAGGCGGGGGCGTTCTTCCCGATCACCGCCAAAAAGGTGATCCGCGCGCAGACCATCGCGCTCGAAAACAGGCTGCCCGTCGTGTACCTCGTGGACTCGGCGGGTGTGTACCTCCCCATGCAGGACGAGATTTTCCCCGACCAGGACGACTTCGGGCGGGTGTTTTACCTCAACGCCCGCATGAGCGCGAGGGGGATTCCCCAGATCGCCGCCATCATGGGCAACTGCGTGGCGGGCGGCGCGTACCTGCCCGTCATGTGTGACACGCTCATCATGACCGAGGGTTCGGGGCTGTACCTCGCGGGTCCCGCCCTCGTGAAGGCCGCCATCGGGCAGGTCGTGGACTCCGAGGAACTGGGCGGAGCGGCCATGCACGCCGGGATCGCCGGGACGGTGGACTACCGCGAGCCCGACGACGAGGCGGCGCTAAAGCGGATTCGCGCGCTCGCCGACCTCTACGCGCCGGGCGAGGTGGCGCCCTGGGCGAAACGTCGGGCAGAGGTGCGCGAGCCGGAGAGCCATGACCTTACCGAACTCGTCAGCTTCGACGGCGCCAAGACCTACGACGTGCGCGACCTCATCACCTCCCTGACCGACGGCGGCGAGTTCCACGAGTTCAAGGCCGAGTACGGCGAGACGCTGGTGTGCGGCTTCGGGCGGGTGGGCGGCTACCCAGTGGGCTTCGTGGCGAACCAGCGCACGGTCATCAAGAAGAAGCTCAAGTCGGGCGGCGAGCCCGGCCTGCGCACCCGCATCGAGGTCGGCGGCGTGATCTACGGCGACTCCGCCGACAAGGCCGCCCGGTTCATCCTCGACGCGAACCAGGCGGGCGTGCCGCTGGTGTTCCTCTCCGACGTGACCGGCTTTATGGTGGGCCGCGACTCCGAGCAGGAGGGCATCATCCGCCGGGGCGCGAAGCTGGTGAACGCGGTGTCCAACTCCGTCGTTCCCAAGATCACCATCATCACGGGCGGCTCCTTCGGGGCGGGGAACTACGCGATGAACGGCAAGGCTTACGCGCCGCGCTTCCTCTTCGCCTGGCCCAGTGCCAAGTACGCCGTGATGAGTGGCAACGCGGCGGCCAAGACGCTGCTCGACATTCAGGTGGCCGCCCTGAAGCGCCAGGGCCACCCGCCCGACGACGAGGAACTCGCCCGCCTGTACGAGGAGGTCAAGGCCAAGTACGACGCCGAACTCGACCCCCGCTACGCCGCCGCCCGCCTCTGGGTGGATGAGATCATCGCCCCGAACGACACCCGCGACCGCCTGATCCGCGCCCTGGAGGCCTGTGCCCAGAACCCCGAGCAGGAGGAGTTCCGCGTGGGCGTATTCCAAGTGTAGGTGGCTCTACTCCCTCTTCGGACAGCCGGGGTGGGGGGCGTGTGACCACCCCAAATTGCTCCAAGATGCCCTGCCACCCATTCCAGCCGCGCCGGAGGGCGTGACGGTTCACCCCCTCTCCTGCGGAGCTGTACCAGTCCCGGCCTCCCCCCTCAAAGGGGAGGCGAAACAAGCCCTCAATCCCCCTTTTCCTGGAGGCTTCACATGACCAGCACCCTCGACCGCCCCACCAGCCCCAACGTCTCGCCCATGAACGACGACCAGCGCGCGATCATCGGAGCCCTGAGGAGCTTCCTGAAGAACCGGGTGGAGCCGGGCGCCGCCGAACGCGACCAGACGGGCGAGTTCCCCTTCGAGATCGTCCGCGAACTCGGCGAGATGGGCATCATGGGCGCCCAGACGCCCGAGGAGTACGGCGGGGCGGGGCTGGATACCGCCACCTTCGCCATGATCATTGAGGAAATCGCGGCGGTGGACGGCAGCCTCTGCCTCACCGTCGCTTCGCACAACTCGCTGTGCCAGGGGCACATCCTGATCGGCGGGACCGAGGAGCAGAAGCGCAAGTTCCTCCCCGACCTCGCCTCGGCCAAGAAGCTCGGGGCGTGGGGCCTGACCGAGCCGGGCAGCGGCTCCGACAGCGGCGGGCTCCAGACGCGGGCGGTGGAGCAGCCGAACGGGTCGTGGATTCTCAACGGCTCCAAGAACTTCATCACCCAGGGCAGCGTGGGGGGCACCTACGTCATCCTCGCCCGCACCGATCCACCGCGCCCCGGCAAGGGCAAGAACGACGGCATCAGCGCCTTTGTCTTCAACCGCGACGAGGTGACGGGCTTCTCCATCGGCCGCAAGGAGGACAAGCTCGGCCTGCGGAGCAGCGACACCGCGCAACTGATCTTCGAGGACATCCACCTCCCCGCGGACGCGCTGCTGGGCGAGCGGGGGAACGCCTTCAAGGACGTGATGCGGGTACTCGACGGGGGCCGCGTGGGCATCGCCGCGATGGGCCTGGGGCTGGGCCGCGCCGCCTTCGAGTACGCGACGAAGTACACCCTGGAGCGCGAGCAGTTCGGCAAGCCCATCGCCCACAACCAGGACATCGCCTTCCGCCTGGCCGACATGGACACGCAGCTTGAGGCCGCCCGGCTCCTCATCCGCAAGGCCGCCGACCTCAAGGATGCGGGGCAGAACTTCACGGTGGCCGTCGCCCGCGCCAAGCTGTTCGCCACCACCGTGGGCGTCCACGCCTGCGACGAGGCGATCCAGATGCTCGGCGGCTACGGCTATATCAAGGAATACCCCGTCGAGCGGTTCTGGCGCGACAACCGCCTGACCCGCATCGGCGAGGGCACCGACGAGGTGCAGCGCCTGGTGATCAGCCGCGACGTGATGAAGCGATTCGCGGAATAAGGAGCAAATACAGCATCCAGTGGATGCGTTCTCGGGGCGCGGGTGTCATTCTCAATGGGTGCCGCGCCTCAAGACTATTTCCCTCCGAACGCTGCTCACAGATAGGGAAAAGTTGCCGCTGCGCCCTGATGATCGCTTTGAACACCTGCTGGATCGGTTTCGTGTCCCTTTTTATGCTGGGCGTGTTGGAAAAGGACTGTTTACGCTCCAGCGTGAGAACCTGGTGCTGTACTTGCGCGACGGTGTATTGAACAGTCTGGAGCTAACAGCAAGTGGTTTTTATCAACCCTCGGACCTGGTTAACTGGTGTGGGTTCGACATTATAAAAGACAACATTCTTGGTTGGTGCGAGACGCAAGGTATTGAGCTACGGCTTGTGCAGGAGACTGAGGAGAGCCGGTTATGGGAGGCGCCTTCTGGTGCCCTGATTGCCATTCAGGGTGACAGGTTATGGAACATCGCCATGTCAGTGCAGCCTTGAACTGAGATCGTCATCCCATTTCCCCGCGCCCCTCGAACACCCGCCGCGCCTCCATGATCGCCTCTCGGTGCTGCTCGGCCCAGTCCCAGACTCCGCAGAAGGCGGCGCTCAGGCTCCGGCCCATGTCGGTGAGTTCGTAGTCCACCCGGGGCGGGATGACCGGATAGACGGTGCGGACGACCAACCCGTCCGCCTCCATCTGGCGCACCGTCTTGGTCAGCATCTTCTGGCTGATGTCCCCGACGAGTTGCCCCAGTCGCGTGAAACGCAGTCGCCCGTGCTCCTCCAGCGTTTCCAGGATGAGCATCGTCCACTTGTCGGCCACCCTCCCGATGATCTCCCGGACGAGGGCGTCCAGTTCGGGGTCCGCATGTTCGGGCGGGATGTTCTGCGCCTTCGGTGTGCTGATCATATCCTAACTCTCCTTGGGGTTAGTATGGCACTTTCGGGTGCCTACTTCCCTTTAGTAAGTAAGGAGCTTACCCTGGCACTCAGGAGGAGCACCATGCAAATGACAGGCAGCACCATTCTGATCACTGGCGGGGGCTCCGGTATCGGCCGCGCGCTCGCGGAGGCATTTCATGCCCGCGGTAATCAGGTTATCATCGCGGGTCGCCGCCAGCAGATGCTCGACGAGGTCGTGACGGCCAACTCCGGCATGAGGTCGGCGGTACTGGACATCGAAGATGCGGAAGCCATTCGCCACTTCGCGGAACAGCTCAGGATGGAATTCCCGGCCCTGAACGTGGTCATCCACAACGCGGGGATCATGCGTCCCGAGGCCGTTCAGGACGGCGCCCTGGACGACGCCGAGGCGACGGTGGCGACGAACCTGCTGGGACCTATTCGCCTGACCGCGGCGCTGCTGCCTCACCTGCTGGCCCAGCCGAACGCGGCGATCATCACCGTCTCGTCCGGCCTCGCGTTTCTGCCGCTGGCGACGACCCCGACCTACAGCGCGACGAAGGCTGCCATCCACTCCTACACGCAGTCGCTGCGGTATCAGCTCAGGGACACGTCCGTGCAGGTGATCGAACTGATCCCGCCGTACGTGCAGACGGAATTGATGGGGCCGGGGCAGGCGAGTGGTCCGGGCGCCATGCCCCTGGGGGACTTTATCGACGAGGTGGTGTCCATTCTCGATACCTCTCCCGACGCGACCGAGATTCTGGTGGAGCGGGTCAGGCCGCTGCGCTTCGCCGAAGCGGGCGGGAATTACCCGGTCTTTTTCCGGCAGTTCAACGACGCCAGCTCGGCCCACTGAGGGCCTGAGAACGAAGCTCTTTAATATTTCCCCACTTGCTCCACCAGCAGCGCGAAAAAGCCGTCCGCGTCCACCTCCGTCATCACCTCGGCGTTGGGGGCCTTGCCCGTCACGCCCCACACGTCCGCGACCGTTCGCCCCTGACTCGGTCCTTCCGTCAGGTCCACCTCGACGTGCATGGGGCGCGTCCCGAACAGCTCCGGGCGCAGCAGCCAGGCCACCGTCAGGGGGTCGTGCAGGGCGCCGCCCTCCCAGCCGTAACGCTCCCGGTGGTGTTCGGCGAAGAACTCCAGCAGCACGGCGACGAACTCGCCGACCTCGGTGCCCAGTCCCCGGAAGGCGGCCACCCGCGCCGGGTGCGCGATGGCCTGGTGCGAGGCGTTCAAACCGATCATGGTGAGGGGCACGCCGGAGGTGAACACGATGTGGGCGGCGTGCGGGTCGGCCAGGGCGTTGAACTCGGCGGCGGGCGTCCAGTTGCCCGTATCGGTGGAGCCGCCCATCCAGACAATGCGCCGGATCAGGGGCGCGATGTCCGGGGCGAGGCGCAGGGCCAGCGCGACGTTCGTGAGCGGGCCGGTGGGCACCAGGGTCACCTCGCCCGGATGCTCGCGGACGGCGCGGATCAGGAAGTGGACGGCGTGTTCGTCCTCTGTCCCCCGGCTCGGCGTGGGCAGATGGGGACCGTCAAGTCCGCTCTCGCCATGCACGAGTTCGGCGCTGATGGGCGGCACGACGAGGGGGCGGCCTACGCCCCGATAGACGGGCACGTTCGAGCGGGCGAGTTCGCGCACGACCAGGGCGTTGCGGGTCGTGCGGTCCAGTCCCACGTTGCCGAACACGGTCGTCACGCCCAGAACCCGCAGTTCCGGGCTCGCCAGCGCGAGCAGGATATTCACGGCGTCGTCGTGGCCGGGATCGCCGTCGAGGATGACCTGGAGGGGCATGGGGGCCATTGTTTCACCCCCGGTCAGGCTGGATAAACCGACCGTAAGCTTTGTGCCATCCGCGTCAGGCAGAGGCCACTACACTGGGGTCATGAAGGGCCTGCGCGAGTTCATTGACTGGCTGCGGGAAGCGCTCAAGGGCGCGCCACAACCCCAGCCGGTGCCCGTTCCCGTCCGCGTGCGCGACCGTCGCTAACCGGGCCACCTCCCCCACCTCTTCCCGTCCACCCGCCCCCGGGTGGGCGTTTTTCTGGCCCCCCTGCCCAGGCGGCCCAACTCCTCCACCATACCCCCGCGCGTGAGGGTTCGCTGTGGACCATTCGCCTGACTTTCACCTGACGTGGACCCTAGAGTGAACTCCCGGGCCCCAACTCCACTGAGCTCTGGCCCCGGGAGAAACGGAAAGAGGTGAAGCCGTGCATATTTACCAGCTGACAGGCCGGAACGTGGACGTTACCGAGGCGATGCGCGACTACGTGGAGGAAAAGCTCACGCGGCTGGACCGCTTCAGCGACCAGATCACTGACGCGCGCGTGATCCTGACCGTCCGGGATGTGCGCGACGCCGGGCGGCGTAACCGCGTCGAGGTCCAGCTCAATGTGCCAAACGGCATCATCCGGGCCGAGGAACACCACGCCGACATGTACGCGGCGATTGACCGCGTCTCCGACGTGCTGGAACGCCAGCTTCGCAAGTTCAAGACCCGTTACCTCAAGCACCGCCAGGACGCCGTGCCCCAGCCGGAGGTGGGCCTGGCCGAGGCGGACGTGGACGCCGGGGTGGGCGACGAGGTGACCGAGTTCCGCCCCGAGATCGTGCGCCAGAAGCGTTTCAGCCTGCGCCCCATGAGCCCCGAGGACGCCGTGACCCAGATGGAGGCCCTGGGCCACGACTTCTACGTGTTCAAGAATATGGACACGAACAGTTGCGCCGTGGTGTACCGCAGGCGCGACGGCAACTACGGGCTAATCGAGCCGAGCTGAGGAAGGTGGCGGGGGGTGGGGACTGGTTCTCCCCACCCTCACGCTTTTCTCACTCGCCGGGGCGCCTGTCCCGCGGCATCTGCTACGCTGGGGCGTTCATGATCGCGCACGTGATCAATCCCGGATCGAGCAGCGTGAAACTCGCCTGCGCCGACCTCCAGCCCAGCGAGAACGCGGCCCTGCCCGGCCAACTGCGCCTGAGCCTCACCCGCGCCGAGGTGCCCCTGGAGGGGCCTCCGGGCGAGCGGGACCTGAGCGCCTTGACCCGCGCGGTGCTGGACGTGACGGCGGGCTGGCCGCGCCCAGATGCCGTGGTCGCCCGCGGCGGCTGGCTGGGGCGGGTGGCGGCGGGCACGTACCGGGTGACGCCGGAACTCGCGCGGTACGCCGCCGGGGAGGGCCGCGACGGGCTGGGCAGCGTCCTCGCGCTGCGGGTTGGGGAGGCGTGGGGGGTGCCCGCCTTCGTGGTGGACCCCCAGAGCGTGAACGAACTGCTCCCCGAGGCGCGGGTGACCGGGGTGCGGGGGGTGACGCGCGAGGCCCGCTTCCACGCGCTCAACGCCCGGGTGGTTGCCCGCCGCGCCGCGCACGAGGTCGGCCTGCGGCTTCAGGATGCCCGGGTGGTCGTCGCGCACCTGGGGGCCACGACCAGCGTGACGGCCTTTGACCGGGGCCGCGCCATCGACACGAGCGGCACGGGTCCCGACGGCGGCCCGCTGGGCGCCCGCCAGGCCGGGCCGCTGCCCACCACCGCCCTGCTGCGGCTGGCGGGGGAGCGGCCCCACGCCGAGCTGCTGCGGTCCCTCGCCGCCGAGAGCGGCTTCCTGGCCCTGACCGGCAGCGCGGACCTGAGGGAGCTGGAGGCGCGCGAGGAGGACGACCCGGCGGTGCAGGCCGCCGCCGCCGCCTTCGTCCACCAGGCGTGCAAGGCCATCGGGGAGCAGTGCGGGGCGCTGCCGGGCCGACCGGACGCGCTGGCGATCACCGGGGGGGCCGCCCGCTGGGAGGCCGTGGTGGACCGCATCGAGCGGCGGCTCGGCTGGATCGCCCCCGTGATCATCGTGCCCGGCGAGCTGGAACTCGAGGCCCTGGCGGAAGGCGCGGGCCGGGTGCTGCTGGGGCTGGAAGCGCCCCGGGACTGGGCGCCCCCCGTGCCCGGCGCGGACGGAAGCCGCTAGCGTGGCCCGCCGCCGCCCCCCCCGCGCCGCCCCCGAGCCCATCCGCGCGACGAGCATGTGGCGGGTGGACCAGGTGTTCCTCGCCCGGCGCGGCCAGCGCATCGAGGTCACCTGCTCGCTGGTGAACGACCGCGGCGGCCTGCGGAACCTCAGCGTGGTGGCGCCGACCGACGACCCCCCGGAGGCCCTGCGCCACGCCGCCCGCTTCATCGCGGGAAAGGGCAACGTCTCCAGCGCCCGCCAGGCCCGGGTGCGCTGGGCGCGCGAGCAGACGACCACCCTGCAAGACGAGCTGATCCGTGACCGCGCCCTGGAGGACGACTTTCAGGACGCCTTCGAGGACACCTTGCAGGAGGTCCGCGACCGGATGAGGTAGGGACGGGCGCCGCGAGGGTCATCCCGGGTCGCTCGGCGGAGGAGCCCATTTCGAAGACCCCTCACCCGTGGGGAGAGGGAATCTTTTCGGCGGCGGGCTCTTCTTCTGCCGACGGCTCCAAAGATGACGCAGGGATGGGAGCCGGTTTCCCTCCCGTTCCCGTTAAAGAAAAAGCCCCACCGATTGGTGGGGTTTTTGTGGTTGCAGGGACAGGATTTGAACCTGTGACCTCCGGGTTATGAGCCCGACGAGCTACCAGACTGCTCTACCCTGCGTTACCTCTTGCCTCGCGCGCCTTTTTTGGCGCTCAGAAATAGTAGCGCGGGTTCAAAAATCTGTCAACTGCCGCTCTGGCGGGCAGTGCGGCGCTAGGCTGGGGCCGTGACGGAAACCGGCCCGGCGGGCATTCAGGGGCGCAAGCTCCGGCATATCGAGGCCTGCCTGCGGCCGGAAAGCCAGTACGCGGGTGTGACGACCGGCCTGGAGCGGGTGCCCTGGCCGTACCGGGCGCTTCCCGACCTCGACCTGGAGGACGTGAGCCTGGAGACCGTGTTCCTGGGCCGGACGCTGGCGGCCCCCGTGCTCATCGGCGCGATGACGGGCGGGGCGGAGCGGTCGGCGGCTATTAACCGCAACCTTGCCGTCGCCGCGCAGAGGCTGGGGGTCGGCCTGATGCTGGGCTCGCAGCGGGTGATGCTGGAGCGGCCGGAGACCGCCGCGAGCTTTCAGGTGCGCGGGGTGGCGCCCGACGTGCTGCTCGTCGGGAACCTCGGGGCGGCGCAGTTCGGGCTGGGCTACGGGGCCGGGGAGGCCGTGCGGGCGGTGCGCGAGGTGAGTGCCGATGCCCTGGCGATCCACGTCAATCCCTTGCAGGAGGCCATGCAGGCGGGGGGCGACACCCGTTGGGCCGGGCTGGGCGGGCGGCTGGCCGAGGTCGTCCCCACGTTGCCCTTCCCCGTGATCCTCAAGGAGGTGGGGCACGGGCTCGACGGAGGGACCGTTCGCGCCGTCGCCGGGACGGGCTTCGCGGCCCTCGACGTGGCGGGGGCGGGCGGCACGAGCTGGGCCCGGGTGGAGCAGCTCGTGCGGTACGGCGACGTGCTCACCCCCGATCTGTGCGAGGTGGGCATTCCCACCGCTCGGGCCCTGGTGGAGGCCCGCCGCGCGGCGCCGGGAACCCCCCTCATCGCGTCCGGCGGGATTCGCACCGGCCTGGACGCCGCCCGCGCCCTCGCCCTCGGCGCCCAGGTCGTCGCCGTCGCCCGCCCCCTCCTCGAACCCGCGCTGGAGGGTGCGGCGGCGGTCGAGGCCTGGCTCTCGCGCTTCATCCACGAGTTGCGGGTGGCCCTGTTCGTCGGCGGCTATCCGAGCGTCGGGGCGGTCAGGGGAACGGCGGACCCGGAGCGTTGAGGTCCGGCCTCAGCGCCGCGCCTCCACCCCCAGGAGGTGCGCCCCCAGGCTGCCGAAGCTCACCTCATCGGCGGGGGGATGGGTTAGGCCCGCGCGGGCGTCGCGCAGCAGGCGTTCCAGCGGCAGGGCGGGCGTGAGGGCCGCTCCCCCCGCCGTCCGCACCGCGAGGTCAGTGGCGCTCACGGCGGCGTTCGTGGCGCAGGCCTTCGCGGCGGCCAGGACGGGGACGGCCTCGGGCGTCGGTGCGTCGTCCCAGGTCCGCGCGGCCTCCAGGAGGAGCGCGCGGGCCGCGTGCAGTTCCGCCGCGATGCGCCCCACGTTCTCCTGCACGCGCGGCAGGGTGGCGATGGGGGCGCCGAGCGCGGTGGGCACCCGCTCCCGGGCGTAAGCCACCAAGGCGCCCAGGGCGGCGAAGCCCACGCCCAGGTACGTCGCCGCGATGGCGGTCCAGAACCACGCGCTGCTCGCCGGATGCCCCGGCGCGGGCGGGGCGAGGAGGTCGCCGGGGACGTGGACCCCCGCGAACGTCACGTCGTGGCTGCCGCTGCCGCGCAGGGCGAGGGCGCCGGTCCAGGTGGGCTCGATCCCCACCCCGGGGGCGTGCATGTCCACGAGCAGCCGGACGACCTCGCCCCCCGGGGTGGCCGCGCTGACCACGGCGAGGTCGAGGGCGCGCGCCCCCGTCGCCCAGGTCTTGCGGCCCGTCAGGCGCCAGCCGTCCCCCTCCGGCACGGCGACGGTGCGGGGCAGGCCGCCGCGCGAGGGGCTGCCGAGTTCGGGCTCGCTCGCCAGGGCGTTCACCAGCCGTCCCTCCACGCTCGCCCGCTCGAGGGCCGCGAGCATGGGCTCCGGCAGCGTGCCCCCCTGAAACGCCGCGCCTACCACATGGGTATGCATCGCCAGCACGAGGGCGAGGGCGGCGTTGGCCTCCCCCAGCCGCAGTTGCGCCGCCGCGTATTCCTCCAGGGTCGCGCCGAGTCCTCCCCGCTCCCGGGGCAGGGTCAGCCGCGTGTACCCGCTCGCCCGCAGGGCCGCCGCGGCCTCCGGGGTCACGTCCTGCGCGGCCTCGCAGGCGTCCGCGTGGGTGCGGATGGCGTGGGCCGCGCGGCCCGTCACGTCTTGCAGGGTGGGGGAGAGGGCGTGCGTCACGCCCGGCAGGGTAGCGCCTGCACCCGGCCCCACCTCTGTCAGCGCGGACAGTTCAGGCCAGGTGAGGTGCCCCGCCGCGCCGCCCGGCTCCCCGCATGTGCAGGAGGCGAAAGTGCAGCCGGGCCGCAGCGCCTCCCGCGCCCCCAGCCCGCTGAAATAGACGCGGACAAACGCGGCCAGGAGCGCGTCCCCCGCCCCGCTGGTGCTGACGACTGGCCGGGTGGGCACGGCGAGCTGGTGCCAGGGGGGCCGCCCCCGCTCGGAGAGCAGCGCCCCGGCCGCCCCCACCCCGATCGCGATGAGCCGTGGGTCCCAGCTCTCGCGGTAGGCCCGCCACGCGTCCTGCGCGGGCAGCGAGAGGTTCGCCCCGCTCAGGAACACCACGTCCGCGTTTGCCAGGTGGGGCAGATCGTAGGGGTGCCCGGGTCCGGGGGTCGCCTGGAGGTCGGTGACGACCGGTACGCCCGCTGCCCGCGCGAGGGGAAGCAGCCCGCGGGTCCACGCGACGTTGCCGAGGACCGCGACCTGGAGCCCCGCCAGCGCCTCCTGAAAGAGCGGGAGGGGAGCCGCCCCCGCGGTGAGGCCCTTCAGGTCGCGATAGATCTGCCGGGCACCCCCCCGGGGCGGTCAGCACCAGCGAGAGCGGCGTGGCGGGCGCGGGGCAGAGCTGGATGCCCGTCCTCCCCGCCGTCTCCCGAGTGGCGTGTCCCGCCGGGTCGTCCCCCACGAAGGCCAGCCGCCGCACCTCTGTCCCAGCCGCGCCAGGGCGTGCGTCACGTTGAACCCCACCCCGGACACCCCGAGCGTCAGGGGACCCGGTTGCTCCGCGCTCTCGGCGGCGGGCAGCGTCAGCGAGGGGGCGGCGAAGCCCAGTTCCAGGTTGACGTTCCCGCAGACCAGGACCCGCAATGGCGAGGAGGACATGGGCCAGTGTAACCCCCTCCCGGATTCGCTCAAAACAGAATATAATACTGTCACTATGTCTAAGGCTTCACGAGATTCCGCACGTGCCGTCATTCAGGCCCGCTTCCGGGAGAGCGTGGACCGCGACGTGAGCGGCCTCGCCGCCGCGCAGTGTCAGGAGGGCGGGTTGTACGCGCCCGACGGCACCCCGGCCCACATCCTCTGCCTGGGCAGCCATCCGGCGGTCACGGGGCTGATCTGGCAGGACTTCCGCCCGAACTGGGAGGAGGTCGTGTACGTGTACGACGGCACCCGGACGGAATTGACCCGTTACCTCAACGCCAAGCTGCACCTGACGGTCACGCTCGCCGCCGCCGGGCACGAGAACACGCCCGGCGTCCAGGCCGCCCTGCTCGCCGCCCAGCAGGCCCTGCACGCCCTCTGGATCGTCTGGGCGGGGTATCAGGCCACCACCACGGACGCTCTGGCCCACGCCGTCACCGAGTTCGAGGACGTGCGGTAGGGAAGGGGCTCTCGTACCTCCACGGTGACGGGGCCCTTCCCGGGGTAGGCTTGGACGGCAACTCCAGCCCAGCCGCCACTCTCCCAGGAGGTCCTCACCCCATGACCCAGCCCCGCCTGCCCGAACGCTTTCGTGCCCTGCGCGCCGTGAAGGATGACGCGGGCTTCCGCGCCGAGTTTCAGCAGCTCACACCCGCCGACCTGCCGGGTGGCGACACGGTCGTGCGCGTGACCCATTCCAGCCTGAACTATAAGGACGGCCTGGCGGTGACCGGGAGGCCCGGCGTGCTGCGGTCGTACCCGATGACGCCCGGCATCGACCTTGCGGGAACGGTCGTCAGCGACGAGACGGGCACCTATCAACCGGGCGCCCCGGTGCTGCTCACCGGCTGGGGCATCGGCGAGCGGCAGGACGGCGGGTACGCTGAGTACGCGCGGGTCCGGTCGGAGTGGCTGGTGCCCCTGCCCGGGGGAACCGGCGCCGAGTGGGCGATGAGCGTCGGCACGGCGGGCTTCACGGCGATGCTCGCGGTGTTGAGCCTGGAGGACCACGGCCTGACTCCCGGAAGCGGCGAGGTGCTGGTCACGGGCGCAGCGGGCGGCGTGGGCAGCACGGCGGTCGCCCTCCTCGCGGCGGCGGGCCATACGGTCACGGCGAGCACCGGGCGGCGTGAGGAGGAGGCCTACCTGCGCTCCCTCGGCGCCGCGAACGTCATCGGGCGGGAAGAATTGCCCGGGCTGAAGCGTCCCCTGGAGAAGGAACGCTGGGCGGGCGTGGTGGACAGCGTGGGTGGCGAGACGCTGGCCGGGGCCCTCGCCAGCACGCGCGCGCACGGCTCGGTCGCGGCCTGCGGGCTGGCGGGGGGGAGTGCTCTCGCCACCACCGTCTTCCCCTTCATCCTCCGGGGGGTGAATCTCCTGGGGATCGACTCGGTGAACTGCCCGACCCCCCGCCGCCGGGCCGCCTGGGAACGCCTGGCCCGCGACCTTCCGGCAGACAAACTGGCCGACGTGACGCAGGTTCGCCCGCTGAGCGACGTTCCCGCGCTGGCCGAGGAGATTCTGGCGGGGCGGGTGCGGGGCCGCACGGTCATAGACGTGAGCCGCTGAAGTTCTGCCGAAACTGTGATTACGCGCTGGGCGTAACACGGTATCCTGTTCTCGATGACCGCCGCCGCCCCTTCCACCACCGATCAGCGTGCCCTGCAAACCCTGAAAAGCGTCTGGGGATATGACGCCTTCCGGGGCGTGCAGGCCAACATCGTCCGCACGGTGGCGGAGGGGGGCAACGCGCTCGTGCTGATGCCGACGGGCGGCGGCAAAAGCCTGTGCTACCAGGTGCCCTCGCTGCTGCGCCCCGGGGTGGGCATCGTGGTCTCTCCCCTGATCGCGCTCATGAAGGACCAGGTGGACTCGCTGCGGCAGGTGGGGGTGCGCGCCGCCTTCCTGAACTCCACCCTCAGCCCGGAGGGGGTGCGCGAGGTAGAGTCGGCCCTGATCGCCGGGAACCTCGACCTGCTGTACGTGGCGCCCGAGCGTTTGCTGCTGCCGCGCACCCTCGACCTGCTGGAACGCGCCCCCGTCGCCCTCTTCGCCATCGACGAGGCGCACTGCGTCTCCCAGTGGGGGCACGACTTCCGGCCCGAGTACGGGCAGCTCCACGTGCTGCCGGAGCGCTTCCCGCACATCCCGCGTGTCGCCCTCACCGCCACCGCCGACGAGCGCACCCGGGCGGACATGCTGCGCGTCCTCGGGCTGCACGGGGCGCCGCAGTTCATCTCATCCTTCGACCGCCCCAACCTCCAGTACCGGGTCATGCAGAAGGAGGGGCCGAAAACCCAGCTCCTCGACTTCATCCGGGCCGAACACGAGGGGGACGCGGGCATCGTGTACTGCCTCTCGCGCAAGTCGGTGGAGGAGACGGCGGGGTGGCTCCAGGCACAGGGGGTGGACGCCCTCCCGTACCACGCGGGCCTCTCGCCGCGCGAGCGCAACCACGCCCAGGACCGCTTCCTCAACGAGGAGGGGCTGGTCGTCGTGGCGACGGTCGCCTTCGGCATGGGCATCGACAAGCCCAACGTGCGCTTCGTCGCCCACCTCGACCTGCCCAAGAGCCTGGAGGGCTACTACCAGGAGACGGGCCGCGCCGGGCGCGACGGCCTGCCGGGCACCGCCTGGATGGTCTACGGCCTGGCCGACGTGGTGAACGTCAAGCGGATGCTCGACCAGAGCCTCGCGCCCCCGGACGTGAAGCGCATCGAGGCGGCCAAGCTCGACGCCCTGCTGACCTACTGCGAGGCCGCGACCTGCCGCCGCCAGGTGCTGCTGGCGTACTTCGGGGAGACGCTGCCCGGGCCCTGCGGGAACTGCGACGTGTGCCTGAATCCCCCGCGTGTGCGCGACGCCACCCGCGAGGCGCAGATGGCCCTCTCGGCGGCGGTCCGAACGGGCAACCGCTTCGGGGCGGCCCACCTCACCGATGTTCTGCTGGGCCGCGAGACGGAGAAGGTCCGGGCGATGGGGCACCACCAGCTCCCCACCTTCGGCGTGGGCAAGGCGCACGACGAGAAGACCTGGCGGGGCCTGCTGCGCCAGCTTGTCAGCCTGGGCTACCTCGCGGCGGGGGAGCACCACGGGCTGAGCGCCACCGCCAAGGCCCGTGCGCTGCTGAAGGGCGAGGAGACCCTCCAGTTGCGCGAGGAGACGCTCGCCCCGAAGCCCGCCCGGGTAGGCCGCGACCGCTCCGCCCGCCCGGGCCGCACCCCGGTGGGCGCCCACGATCAGCCACTCTTCGAGGCGCTGCGGCAGTGGCGGCTGGGCAAGGCGCGCGAGCAATCCGTCCCGCCCTACGTGATCTTCAGCGACGCGACCCTCAAGACGATCGCCGAACTGCGCCCCGGCAGCCTGCACACCCTGGGCACCGTGAGCGGCGTCGGCGGGCGCAAACTGGAAGCCTACGGCGAGGAGGTGCTGGGGGTGGTGCGGGGGCATTCGGGCGGCCCCCGACCCATGCCCGGCCGCCAGCCCAGCGAGGCCGAGCGGGGCGCGGCGGGCAATGCGGCGGTGCTGGGGGTGTTGGGGGGGAGCGACAGGCTCCCCACCTCCACCCCTGAAGTCGGCACCTGGCCCACGACCCTCTTCCCGGAGGCGCCCACCCCACAGGCGGCAGGCCAGACGCCACAGGCCCCCCACCCCGAGGTCGCCGAGGCCCTGCGCGAACTGCGGAAGGAACTGTGCCGCGAGACGGGGCTCAGCGCCTTCGTGATCTTCCCCAACGCGACGCTGGAGGCGCTGGCTGCCCGGCAGCCGCGCACGCTCGATGACCTCCGCGGGCTGCCCGGCATGGGCGAGAAGCGCATCGAGGCCTACGGCGAGCGGATCATCGACGCGGTGTTGACGGCGCTGGACGAGTAGCCTGGGGCATGTCCGTCACCGCCCTGCGCCTGAGCCACGCCTTTCGCCGCAACCTGAGCCTCATCGCCCGGCACGCCGGGGACGTGTCCGAGGAGGCCGCCTTGGCTCGGGCGGGGGAGGGCAGCAGCCTGAACTGGGTGGTGGGGCACTGCCTGGCGAGCCGCACCCGGCTGCTGGAGGGACTGGGCGCCCTGCCCGAGGGGCTGGACGCCTCGGCGGTGCGGGCCTGCTACGGCCGGGGGACGGTCCCTGACCCGGACGCCGCCTGGCTCCTCACCGACCTGCTGCGCTGGCTGGAAGCCTCGCAGGGCCGCCTGGAAACCGCCCTGCCGACCGCCGACCTCTCCGCCGCCACCGAGTCCCCCTTTGGCATCCTGCCCCTGGCCGACCTGCTCGACCAGTTCGCGTGGCACGAGGCGACGCACGCGGGGCAACTCGCGGTGCTGCGGCGGGTGGCGGCCTCAGTCGGCCCCTGACGTTTCCCGCGCCGCACCCGGCGTCTGGGCCACGGCGGGTTTCCCCGCCCGCAGCGCGAGGCTGAGGGCGAACCCCGCCGCCACCAGGACGAAGGCGAACACGTAGGCCCGCCGCAGCCCCTCCGCCAGCGCCACACCGCCCGAGGCGAGGGCTCCCGAGCCGATGAGCAGGGCCATCAGCGCCACGCCCAGCGCCCCGCCCATCTGCCGGGCGAACAGCACGCCGCTCGTGACGGCGCCGAGTTCCGGGCGGGCCGCCTCTTCCTGTGCCGAGAGGAGCAGGCTGAGCATCGCAAAGCCCATCCCCATGCCGACCACGAAGCCGAGTGCTGACGTGACCCACAGCGGCGAGTGCACCACGAGCGTGAGGAGGGCAAACGTTCCGGTCAGCACCAGGAACCCCACCTGCGCCAGCCGGGCGAGCGGCACCCGGGTCAGCAGCCGCGCGCTGAGGATGCTCGTGAGGGTCCAGCCCACCAGCATGGGGGTGAGGATCGCGCCCGCGCCGGTCGCCCCGCCGCCACCCACCCCCTGCGCATACAGCGGCAGGTAGGCGATCACGCCGAAGTAGGCCGCGCCGCCCAGGAAGTTGCCGGTGAAGGCGATGGCCGTTGCCCGCCGGGCCAGCGCCCGCATGGGGAGCAGCGGGTCCGGGTGCCGCCGCTCGACCGCCACGGCGGCGAGCAGGATGAGCAGGCCGGGGATGACGAGGAGCCACGCCTTCCCCTCCAGCCCCCACACGGTCAGGCCGCTCCCCAGCGTGAAGAGGGCCGCGCCCGCCCAGTCCAGCCGGGCGGGGCGCGGCGTGCCCGTCTCGCGCAGGTGCCGCAGCGCGGTCAGCAGGGAGGCCAGGCCGAACGGCAGGCTCGCGTAGAAGGTCCAGCGCCACGACAGCGTGTCGGTCAGCCAGCCGCCCAGCAGCGGCCCCAGCAGGCCCGACAGGCCCCACACCCCGCTGATCAAGGCCTGCACCCGCCCGCGCTCGGCAAGCGGGTACGTCTCCCCGATGATCGTCAGCGTGAGGGGCAGCACCGCCCCCGCCCCCAGCCCCTGAAGCGCGCGGGCCGCCACCAGCCCGCCCATGCTCTGGGCGAGGCCGCACAGCGCGCTCCCCAGCAGGAACAGCACCACCCCGATCAGGTACAGCCGCCGCCGCCCCAGCACGTCCGAGGCCCGGCCCCACAGCGGGCTGCTCACCGTGCTCGTCAGCAGGTACACCGCGAAGGGCAGCGCGTACAGCCGTTGCCCCCCCAGGTCCGCGATCACGCTGGGCATGGCGGTGGCGACCACGCTCGATTCCAGCGCGGCCAGAAAGACGCCCAGGACGAGGCCGCTGGTGGCGAGTCGGCGAGCACGGCGGGCGGCAGGGGACAACGTCGGGGCCTCCGTCATGGGGCGCAGGCTAACGCCCCTGGCGAGCGGGCTGAGTGGATGCCGCCCCCCTTTCCGGCAAAGCATGAAGGAACGCTCTGACCGCCGCCACGATCCGCCGTTCGGTCTCCTCCCGGGTCACGGTGGGCTGGCCGTCCCCCTTCTGCGGCCCGTACCGCCCGAAAAAGGCGTGGACCGCCCCCGGCAGCACCGTGAGTGCCGTGTTCGGCGGCAGGCGCGAGAGGCCGCCCCGCACGTCCGCCGCGCTCGCCACCCCGTCCCGCTCGGCGAGGAGGGAGAGGACTGGGTACGGGGCGGCCCGAAGGCTGACATTCCCCGCCGGGTAGGCCGCCATCAGGATCAGGCCGGAAAGGTCCGCCGGATGCCTCGCCGCGTAGCTCGCCGCCATAGCCCCGCCCAGCGAGTGCCCGGCCAGGACCACCCGTTTGCCCGGCCCGAAGCGGTCGATCAGCTCCCCCGCCCGGTTCACCCCCAGCACGGCCAGGTCGAGTGGAAAGACCGGGATGACCGTCTGTACTCCGTCCGCCGCGAGCGCCCGGCCCAGCCACTCGTACGCCTGGGGCCGCACCAGCCCGCCGGGGTACAGGACGAGCAACGTGTTCGCCCGCCCGTCCTGCGGCTGGATGTCGATGAAAGGGTGCGGCTCCCGTTCCAGCCTCACCACCGCCGCCGAGCCGGGGTAGGCCGCGTCCTGCCCGAGGACCAGGGGTGGGCGCAGGAGGACGGTGCTGACGCGGCCCACCGCGCCCCCCGCCAGCAGGGCCAGCACCAGGGCCAGGGCCAGGCGGAGGCGGGGCGGGACCGCGGGCCGGCTTCTCAGGCGGGACATGCGTTCAGCGTAGGGCAAAGAAAGACCGCCCCCCGGGAGGAGGGCGGCGGGTGCAGGATCTCAGGATCTTTAGCGGCGGTCGACGGGCAGCGTGGGGATCGCGCGGTGGGTGGCGGCGCCGCGGGCGCCCATCACCGCGAGGAGCAGCGTCAGGCCCGCGCCCAGCAGCCAGGCCAGGCCCGCGTTGCGCGCGGCGGTTCGGGCGGTCTGCTCGGCGGTCTGGGCGAGCTGCTGCGCCTGCTGCTGAAGACGGTCCACCTCGTTCGTCACCGTCGTGCGAACTTCCTCGGCCTGGGCCTGGCTCAGCCCCTGGCGGGTCAGGCGGGTCACGAACTGCTCGCCGGTCAGCGCGTTCTTGATCGCGTTCACGCGGGCAGAGGCGAAGTCGGTGATGTTGCCCAGGTTCTGGTTGCCCAGGTCGTACTGCGCGCGGCGGAAAATGCCGGTCACCACGTTGGCGGCGGCCGTCACCTGCTCCTGGCCCAGGTTGGGGCTGGCGTCGGCGATCAGGTTCGCCACGTCCTGCTGGTCGATGCCGTTCAGGAAGCTCTGGATGCCAGCCGGGGCGGTCGTGTTCCCAGCGGCGTCCGCCGCGGCCCCCGCCGCGTTGGCCGCCGCACCGGCGACGTTGCCCACGATGTTGGTCGCGGTGCCGATCAGTCGGCTGGCGGTGTTGAAGGCGAACAGGGTCGAGAGCAGCACGAGCAGGCCGCCCGTCACCAGGCCGGTCAAGGTGGCGTCGCTGTGGGTCATCGCCGCGATGCCGTCGTCGTTGCGGGTGGAGGGGGCACTCGCGCGCACGGCGGTGCGGCCCGCCGCCCAGGCACCGACCAGCGCGGCGATGGCCGTCCAGATCCCGGCCTGAATACCCGTGCCCGTCAGGGTGAGCCCGGTCAGGGCGGTGATGACCAGCCCGAGGGCGATGATCGTCAGCGTGGTGACCAGCCCCATCACGACCCCGGCGAGGATACCCCGCCAACTGATGCGGTGGGAGAGTGGATCGGTGTTTAGCGTCATGGTTTCTCCTTGTCGCGCCGTCCCCGCCCGGTGGGAAGGGTCACGGCGCACCCCATCTCCTGCTGGAGGTTCAGGGTGCCTCGGTGCCCACCCTAAACTCCACTGTCCTGCTTTGCGTTCCCCGGACGCTTAATACCCCACTCATACAGCGTTTTCGCTCACGGCGCCGTTATACGAAGGCGCTGAACCCCGTGATCGCGCGGCCCACGACCAGCGTGTTGATCTCGTTCGTGCCCTCGTACGAATAGATCGCCTCGGTGTCGGCGAAGTGCTTGATGACCCCGTTGTCGAGCAGGATGCCGTTGCCGCCGAAGGTCTCGCGGGCGAGCGCCACCGTCTCGCGGCAGCGGGCGGCGGTCACCACCTTGGCGAGCGAGGCGTGTTCGTCGCGCATCTGCCCCGCGTCCGCCATCCGCGAGAGGCGCAGCACGAGCGAGAGCATGCTCGTCACGTTGCCCAGCATGTGGACGAGGTGGTTCTGGATAAGCTGGAAGTTCCCGATGGGCTTGCCGAACTGCTCGCGCCTCTGTGCGTACCCCAGCGCGAGTTCGTAGGCCCCGAAGGCGCAGCCCACCCCCTGCCACGCCACGCCCGCCCGCGTCAGCCGCAGCACCTCGGCGGTCGTGCGCCAGCCGCGCGTCTCCTGGAGCCGGTCCGAGTCCGGCACCCGGCATTCCGTCAGCGTGATGTGCCCGTTTTCCACGATCCGCAGCGCGACCTTGCCCTCGATCTTGCGGACGTGGTAACCGGGTGTTCCGGCCCGCACGATGAAGCCGCGCACCTCCTGGGTGTCCTCGTCGCGCGCCCAGACCACCGTGAAGTCGCTGAAGGGCGAGTTGCCGATCCAGTACTTCTCGCCGCTGAGCACCCACCCGTCCCCGTCCTGGCGGCAGGTCGTCCGCATCCCCTGGCTGACCTGCGAGCCGCCCTCGGGCTCGGTGAGGCCGAACGCGCCGATGGCCTCCAGGTCGAGCATCTTCGGCAGCCACTCGGCCTTCTGCTCGGCTGAGCCCCCCAGCGCGATGGAGGCGAAGGCCAGCCCCGCGTGGACGCCGAAAAAGACAGCGGTGGACACATCCACCCGGCAGGCCTCCAGGGTGATCATGCCCTCCGTCATCGTCGCGCCGGGCCTTCGGGTGCCGTCCTCGTTCCAGATGCGCCGGGGCAGGTTCAGCTTTCGCAACTCGGGGATGAGGTGCCGCGGGAACTCGTCGCGGCTCCAGTACGCGTTCATGATGGGCGCGACGTGTTCCTGCATGAAGCCGCGCACGGCCAGCCGGACCTCCTGTTGCTCGGGGGTGAGGTCGTCCAGTTGCCCGTAAAAGTCGCCGTCGGGCTCGGGGAGGGCCTTGGGGGCACCGCCGCCCTTCATCGCCCGCGCGAGCTGCCCGAGTTGCCGGTCACTCAGGCGCGAGGCGGCCGCGAGCAGGGCGGGAAGGTCCACCCTCTGGCCCAGCCGCGCCAGCGCCTCGGGGTCGAGCTGGGCGAGCAGGGCCGCGGAATCTCTTGGTTGGGAGGTCATGGGTCCGTTGTACGCGGCGCGGACCCGCCGGACTGCGAGCCCCGACCCACCCGGGGTTCACCCAATGTTCAGTGTTCGCCTGGCCCCCCACCGGGGGAGGGCCGCACATGGGGGAACGCGGCAACTCCGCGCGCCGTAGTGTGCAGGGTATGCAAACCCCTGGAGTGTGGGCGCGGCTGCGGGCCCTGACGCGCGGCGAGCAGGACGCCGAGACCCTCTACGCCTACCGCCGGGCGGGCGCGCAGGTTCACGACCTCCTCGACGCCGCCGAGCGCCGCCGCTTCGACCTGACCCTGAGCGGCACGAGCCCCTTCGCGCTGAGGCGGCACGTGGGCCTGGAACTCGCCTGCACCTGGAACGCCTTCGCCCTCCAGACGCTCGGCGACCGGATGCTGGAGGCGGACGAGGTCGCCGACCCCGGCACCGTCGGCTTCGTCCCCCCCGTGACCTTTGGGCAGGTCCACGCCTACTACGCCGAGGTCCAGCGCTGGCTCGGCTACGCCAGCCAGGCGGCCCACGACCCCGAGTTCGACCTGCCCGCCGGGACGCTCCCCGCCCGGCTCCCCGAGTGGTCCCCGGTCGAGCCCTGCCCCCGCCCCCACCTCGACGCGATGATCGCCGCGCTGGAAGCCATGCGCCTGCACGCCGAGGCCGCCATGCACCGGCTGGAGCAGGCCACCCCCGAGGCCGACGCCCCCAAGCTCGCCCGGCTGCGCGGCCAGTTCGCCGAGGTGCTGTCGCAGGCCGGGTACGTGTCGCGCATGTACGTGCCCGGCGCCTCGCTCGCCCTGCACGAGCAGATCGAGGACCACGCCAAACGCGCCATCGAGGGGCTGTACCGCGTCGGCCAACTCCTGAGCTATCCCGCCCTGCTCACCGAGGGGGGCCGCGCCGCGAGCGGGGATCGCCGGAGTGCTTTCTCCCGCACGCCCCTGCCCGGCGAGCCCGGCTTCGACCCCTGGGCGATGACCGACCCGGGCAGCGTGGACACGCTGAGGCGCGACCGCAATGCCGCGCGGGTGATCGCCGAGATGTGGGCGCTCGACCCCGACCCGGCGGCGAGCGTGGCCCTGTGGGACGAGATCCGGCGCGCGGTGCAGACGGGCGGCGCCGCCATCGCCCGGCACCCCAACGGACAACCCGTCGGTTTTTACTTCTGCACGCCCTACTGCGCGGTCTACGAGGCCCGGCGCCCCCTGGTGATCGGGGATACGCCCGTCCCCAGGGGCAAACGCTTCACGCTGGAGTGCGCCGCCGAGGGCGTGCGGATCGGCTACTCCTTCAAGCGCGAGGTTGTCCTGGGCACCTTTCACGCGGCGGCCATCGACTACTGCGACCCCGACCAGCCGCCACCCCATGACGACTGAGACCGACTGGCTCTGATTCCAGAACATCCGGCGCTTTCCCGGATGTTCTCCTGTGGCCCCAGGCTCGGGGGCGGCCCCTCGCCTTTCTTGCAGAGCACGACGTAGGCTCACTCGCTCATCGTCCATCGCCGCCAGCCGATCTTCTTTGCTGCTCGCTCCGCTCGGGTTCGTCTGCGACTCCCCGCAATTTGGTATGAGCGGGCGCTCTACCATGACCGCGTGAATCCCAGGCCCATCCGCCCCCTGCCCACGCGGCCCGCCGGGTACGTGGAACTCGCGCGCTACAGCAGCCTGGGGCGCTTCTGGGCCTACCTGGGAAGCGCCGAGCGTGCCGGGCGGGAGGTCCGCCCCGTGCGTGGGGACGCCCCCGAACTCTGCCGCCGCCGCGTCACCGGCTACACCATCCCCGGCGCCGCCCTCCTGCTCGACACGGGCCGCGTTTCCCAGTCCCTCGACGACGGCTTCGAGACCCACCCGGCCCTCCTCGCCCTGCTCGCGGGCGACCCCGAGCCCCTGCGCGCCGAACTCAACGCCCACTTCGAGCTGAAGGTCGACTTCGTCCTCGCCTTCACCGCTGCCCGCGACCTCGTCGTCAAGCCGGAGTTCAAGTACGCGCCGCTGGTGCGCGGCCTGAGCGACCTGCCCCTCAGCCTGCCCCTCCAGACCCGCCGCCTGGCGAGGGACGAGGTGCATCTGCTCGTGCAGCGGGCGTGTGGGTTGGCCTGACGGCCGTGAGTGGGCAGTGGTCAGTGGGAAGTGGGTCGAGGCCAATCCTTTTCCACTCCCTCCTCCCCACTGACCACTTCCTACCAGATGGGCCGCAGTGCTCCAGCATGCAGGCATGGGGGTGTAGCGGTCCCCACCGGTCAGGGCGGCCAAGCTGAAGCGTTCTGGTGTGCTGTGCTATTTCGAATGAGCAATGGCCCAGCGGTGCTGCAAACACCCTGAGCCGTGGCGAACACCCGGAAGGGGGTGACGCAGGTAGAAAGTACCACGCGCAAGGCGTTCAAGTACCGCCTGTACCCCACCAAAGCGCAGGGGAGGGCGTTGGACACCACGCTGCTGCTTTGCCAGCGGTTATACAACGGCTGTCTCGAAGAACGGCGGGGCGCCTACAAGAAGGCGGGCAAGTCGGTGTCGGTGTACGACCAGATGAAAGCCCTGCCGGAAGTGAAGGACGGCGTGCCGGAGTACAAGGGCGTGAACGCGCAGGTGCTTCAGAACGTTGTGCGCCGGGTAGACCGGGCCTTTCAGGGCTTCTTCAGTCGGGTGAAGGCGGGCAAGACCCCCGGCTATCCCCGCTTCAAACCCAGGGACAGATACGACAGCTTCACGTACCCCCAGCCGAGCCAGAACAGCGTTTCGGGGGACGGGAAGCACGTCTATCTGCCGAAAATCGGCAACGTCCGTATCAAGCTGCACCGTCCCTTTGCGGGCAAGCTCAAGACGCTGGCCGTGAAGCGGGAGGGCCGGGAGTGGTACGTCGTCCTGAGCTGCGAGGTGCCGAGGGCCGAACCGCTGCCCGAAACAAGTTCAGGGGTCGGGATCGACGTGGGAACCACCTGGTTCTATGTCACGTCGGACGGCGAGTTCTGCAAGAACCACAGGTTCTTTCAAGCCAGCAGCAAGAAGCTCCGGGTCGCGCAGCGTGCCCTTTCCCGCAAGCCGAAGGGGCGCAGCAACCGTCGCAGGAAGGCCAAGGAGCGGGTCGCCAAGCTGTACCGCAAGACAGCGCGGCAACGGCTCCAGTTGCACCACGAAGAGGCGAAGAAACTCGTCTCGCAGCACGGCCTCATCTGCCACGAAGACCTGAACGTGAAGGGGATGGCTCAGGGGAAGCTGGGCAAGCAGATTCACGATGTGGGGTGGGGGCAGTTCTTTCAAATCCTCTCCAGCAAAGCGGAGGAAGCTGGCCGGAGAGTGCTCGCCGTAGACCCCCGATTCACCTCTCAGCGGTGCCGCGTGTGCGGTCATACCGAGAAGGGGAACCGGGCGTCACAGGCGAACTTCAGATGTCTGAGTTGTGGACACAGCGAGAATGCGGACGTGAACGCAGCGAAGAACATCTTGGCGCAGGGACTGCGCTTCGTGGCTCAACGTACTTCACTGGAAGATGCGTGCCACGAGAAGCCCCGCCCTTTAGGGCTGGGGTAGTTCACCCGTCGCTCTCCGTCCGCTTCTTGGGCTTGCTCGCGGCGAATTTCGCCAGCCGGGCGGTCATGGCGGGCGGCGTGTTCGTCAGGATGTGGCGGGAGGCGGGGTTACGCTCGGCGAAGGTGGCAACCCGGCCCAACAGTTCGCCGAACAGGTCCTCGGGGATATCGAGGGCGGGGGTCAGGCGCACCGTGCGCTTGGAACTCAGGCTGAGGTTGGCGAGGACCCGGGCCTCGTGCAGCTCGCGCAGGGCGAGGATCGCGGTCGCCTCGAACACGAGTTCCTTGAGGACCCCGGGCAGCGGGATGCCGACCATCGGCTTGAACTGCATGGCGAGGAGCATTCCCTGGCCGCGCACGTCCTCGAACAGGCGGGGGTACTGCTGCCCGAGGGCTCGCAGCCGCTCCAGCCCGACGGCACCTAGCCGCGCGCTGCGGGCGGGGAGGTCCTGCTCGATCAGGTATTCGAGCGACTTCAGGCCCACCGCCATCGCCAGCGCGTTCCCCCCGAAGGTATTCGAGTGCCGCTTGGAACTCAGCCCCCCCAGCATCTTCTTGTAGATCGTGTGCCGCACGATGGTCGCGCCCACCGCCGTCATTCCACCGCCCAGCGGCTTGGCGAGCGTCACGATGTCGGGGTCCAGGCCCTGCGCCGCCGACTCGAACCAGTGTCCGGTGCGGCCCAGCCCGGTCTGAATCTCGTCGGCGATGCAGACGATGCCGTGGCGGCGGCAGAGTTCACCCACGCCGCGCAGGAAGCCGGGCGGGGGGATATTCACCCCTCCCTCTCCCTGGATGGGCTCGACAACCACCGCGACCACGTTGTCCGGTCCCAGCCGCCGGATCAGCCGGGTCAGGGCGTCCAGGTCGCCGTAAGGACTGGTCAGCGCGCCGGGAATCAGTGGGCGGAACACGTCCTGGTACTCGGGATTGGGGGTCAGGCTCAGGCTGCCCAGCGTCTTGCCGTGGTAGCCGCTGGAAAAGGAGATGTAGAACTTGCCCCGGGGCCGCCACGCCTTGGCGAACTTCAGCGCGCCCTCGATGGCCTCCGTGCCGCTGGAGCAGAAGAAGACCTGCGAGTCGTCGTGGGAGGGGAGTTCGCGCGCCAGCAGCCGCACGAGGTTCGTCTGGAGGGCCGCCCGCCACGGGCTGCTCGCCTGCTGGGGCAGCGTCTGTGCCCGGTTCTTCTCCGTGAACTCGCGGATAAAGGCCGTCAGTACGGGCGGCATGTCCCCGAACGGCACCGCCGCGTACCCCGAGGCGTTGATGCGCCGCACGCCCGCCTCGTCCTCCAGCTCCCAGGGGGTGACCCGGTAAAAAGGCCCCGCGAGGCCCAGGAGGTTCAGGCCGAACAGCAATTCCTCGTTGCCGTAGCGGGTGTCGAGGGTGCGGGCCTGCTCCGGGCTGAACCGCTCGTCGAGCACGTCCTGGGCGCGAATGAAACCTGGGGGCAAGCTGCCTGTCGCTGGGCCGGTGGTCACCGCGGCAGTCTAGCCCCCTGGGGTGAGGGACGTTATGCCCGGGCCTCAGTCCACGTCCACGCCCAACTCAGGGTGCCGGGCCAGTTCCACCATCCGCGTGACCTGCCCCGGGAGGTTGCGGCCCAGGCTGAGGGGCGGCAGGGCGTCCGGGGAGAACCAGCCGCTGTCCAGCGTCTCGGTGTTCTGGGGATGCAGGCCCGGGTCACTCAACAGCTCGCAGGCCACGAACACCTTGTACACGGCCCACAGGTCGGGTGGGTGGCCGTGCTTGCCCTTGTCGAGGAGGGCCAGCAGCCGGGTCGCCCGCACCGCTCGCCCCGTCTCCTCCCGCACCTCGCGCACGGCGACCTCGCGGGGGCTGTCGCCGGGGTCCGCCCAGCCGCCGGGCAGGCTCCAGAGGCCGTCCACCCGCTCCCGGGTGAGCAGCACCTCGCCCCGGTCATTCAGCACGACCGCCCGCACGTCCACCTTGGGCGTCAGGTAGCCCTGCTCGGCGCGCAGCACCTCGTGAACCTCGCCCGCCTCCTGCCCGGTCCCCTCCGCCAGCAGCTCCGCCGTCAGGGCCAGCAGCCGCTCGTACCGCTCGCGGTCGTAGGGGTCGCGGGTGTAGGTGAGGCCCGCCTGGGCGAGCGACTGGAGTTCGCGGAGCTGGGCGAGGGTCGGCATGGGTCAGGCTATATCCTCCCCCCATGCGTCTGGTTCGGATCGAGCATGGGGGCGCCCCGCAGTGGGGCCAGGTCGAGGGGGACACGGTTCACCTCACGCGCGGCATGGGCGGCGAGCGGAAGGGGGAGACGGCGCCGCTGGCTGGAGTCCGCCTCCTCGCCCCCGCCGAACCCACCAAGATCGTCTGTGTGGGCCGCAACTACCTCGACCATATCCGCGAGCTGGGCAACGACCAGGGCGACCTGCCGAGCGAGCCGGGCCTCTTCCTCAAGGGGCCGAACGCCCTGGCCGAGCCGGGCGGCACGGTCGATTACCCCGCCTGGACGCACAACTTCCACTACGAGGGCGAACTGGCGCTCGTGATGGGGCGGCGGGCGCGCGACTTGAAGCCGGACAACGCGCTGGACGCCGTTCTGGGCTACACCTGCGGCCTGGACCTCACCGCCCGCGACCTTCAGAAGACCGACCTGCAATGGTTCCGCGCCAAGGCCGCCGACCGCTTCTGCCCGCTCGGCCCCTGGCTGGAGACGGACCTGGAGCCGGGCGACCTGCGCGTCCAGACCCGCGTGAACGGCGAGACGCGGCAGGACGGGCGAACCAGCCACATGATCTTCGACGTGGTGCAGATCCTGACCTACATCACCCGCTTCGTGACGCTGGAACCGGGCGACGTGGTGCTGACCGGCACGCCGGAGGGCGTCGGGCCGCTGCAAAAGGGCGACACGGTCGAGGTGGAGGTCGCGGGGGTCGGGGTCCTCACAACTCACATCAGATAGCGCCACTGACACGATTTTTTGACGGCCCCTCACGCTAACTTGAGGTGTGCCCACCCGCCACCGCGCCCGCCTGCTGGCCCTCGCGCTGC
This sequence comes from Deinococcus aerius, assembly GCF_002897375.1. Lineage (NCBI taxonomy): Bacteria > Thermotogati > Deinococcota > Deinococci > Deinococcales > Deinococcaceae > Deinococcus > Deinococcus aerius. The sequence continues at coordinate 97,111 of NZ_BFAG01000009.1, forward strand.
TCGCCTCCCTGACAGCGGGGGCGAGCCCGGCCACGGACATCTTCGACGCCGCCACCCAGGCCGTGCAGAGCCGCTACTACGGCTGGTCCACCGCCGACCGCAAGGAACTGGGCACGAAGTACGCCGCCGTCCTCGCCCAGAAGTGCGCGCCCCAGGGCGACGCCTGCGACTACGCCACGGGACGGACGGTCCTCAGCGATATGTTCACCGAACTGGGCGACCCTCACACCAACATCCGCGACGCGGAGGGGGCCGAGCGCATCGCGGAGGTCACCTTCAACCGCGCCGTGAACCGAACGGGCGTGCGCGTCGTGCGCGTCTCGGGCGGCCTGCTCGTCGTGTCCCTGATGCCGGGAAGCCCCGCCGAGAGCGCCGGGGTGCGCCGCTTCG